>JAUIAC010000546.1 GCA_030425545.1 bacterium
CGCAGCATGGACCTGCGCTCCCACGTGGACAACCGCGCGCCTTTCGCGGACGCCCCTCGCCCCCTACCCTGGGCGCACCTGGAGGAGCCCATGACCTCGACCGCCGCCTTTCCCGACCCCCGCTACGGCTACACCGCTGGCCCGCACCGGCCGCTGCCGGGCGACGCGCCCGACACGGAGACGGTGGTCCACGACCTGCCCGTGCGAGGCCAGGTCCCGCCCGAGCTCGACGGGGTCTTCGCCCGCAACTCGGCGAACCCGCGCCACACGCCGCCCGGCCGCTATCACTGGTTCGACGGCGACGGGCTGATCCACGCGATCCATCTCCAAGGCGGCAAGGCCAGCTACCGCAGCCGCTTCACCGAGACGCGCGGGCTCGCGGCCGAGCGCGACGCGGGGCGCAGCGTGTGGCCGGGCATCTTGGAGCCGCCCGACCTGTCGCTGCCCGGCGGCCCGCTCAAGGACACGGCCAACACCGACCTGACCTACTGGAACGGCGAGCTCCTGGCGACGTGGTGGCTGAGCGGCCAGCCCATGGCCGTGGACCCACGCACGTTGGCGACGCGGGGGCCGGAGACCTTTGGCGGCCAGCTGCAGCGCAGCGTCACGGCCCACCCCAAGGTGTGCCCACGCACCGGCGACCTGGTGTTCTTCGGCTACCAGGCGGTGGGCGACGCGGGCATGTGGGCTGGCGCCGCGTCGACGGACGGCAGACTGCACGTCACGCGGGTCGACGCGCGGCCCCTGCGCATCCCCCACGACGTCGCCCTGACGGAGCGGTACACGGTGCTGCTCGACCTGCCGCTGGGCTGGGACCCGGCGGCCCTGCGGCGCGGCAAGCGGCGCATCGCCTTCGACCGTTCGCAGCCGAGCCGCTTTGGCTTCATGCCGCGTTGGGGGACCGAGGTGCGGTGGCTGGAGCACGACCCCTGCTACGTCTACCACACCATCCACTGCTACGAAGACGGCGACGAGGTGGTCCTGGTGGCCTGCCGCATCGCCGACCCGATCCCAGACGTGCCGACGACGTCGCGGGTGGTGGCGCGGCTGGATCTCATCGAGCTGGTGCCGCACCTGTACCGCTGGCGCTTCAACCTGGCCACCGGGGCCGTGCGCGGCGAGCAGCTCGACGACCTCGAGACCGAGTTCCCGCGGGCCAACGACCGCTTCTGGACCCACCCGGCGCGCTACAGCTACAACCCGCGCATCGCGCCGCAGTCCGCGCTCACCTTCGACGGCGTGGTGAAGTACGACCTGCAGACCGGCGACCGCACCGTGTGTTCGCTGCCCGAGGGCTGGACCAGCGGCGAGGTGGTCTACGCGCCCAAGCACACGGGCGAGGCCGACACCCTGGTGGAGGACGAGGGCTGGGTCCTGGCCGGGGTCAGCCACGCGGAGAGCGGGCGCTCGGAGCTGTGGATCTTCGACGCCCAGCAGCTCGACGCAGAGCCGGTGGCCCAGGTGGCGCTCCCGCGCTGGGTGCCGCAGGGCTTTCACGCCGAGTGGGCCGACCTGCGGGCCTGATGCGCAAGAAACGGGTGGAGCCCGCGCGTCCGTGCTGGCACGACGGGTGCTCACGACCTCGGAGGTGAGCCCATGTCGACCCCAGCCCGTGCGACGCCCGACGACTACACCCGCGTGGCGGCCCTGCTCCGCCACCTCGAACGGCACGCCCTGCGCCAGCCGGGGCTCGACGAGCTCGCCGCCGCGGCGGGGCTGAGCCCGGGGCATGTGCAGCGCCTCTTCCTGCGCTGGGCCGGCGTGAGCCCCAAGCGCTTCGTGCAGAGCCTCACCGTGGCCCACGCGCGCGCCCTGCTGCGCGAGAGCCAGTCGGTGCTCGACACCAGCCTGGCCGTCGGTCTGTCGGGGCCCGGGCGGCTGCACGACCTGATGGTCAGCGTGGAGGCGATGACCCCGGGCGAGGTGCGCGCGCTGGGGGGCGACCTCTGCATCGCCTGGGCGACCGTGGCGACGCCGGTGGGCGAGGCCGTCGTGGCGACGACGGAGCGCGGCGTGTGCGCCCTCGAGTTCGTGGAGACCGCGGCGACCGACACCGTGGCGCGGCTGCAGCGCCACTGGCCCAACGCCCGCTTTGTCGACGCGGACCCGAGCGCGGCCGCGGCGCTGGCAGCCCGGATCTTCGGCCCCACAGCGCAGGGCAGCGCGCCCCTGGGCGTGGTGTTGAAGGGCACCAACTTTCAGCTGCAGGTCTGGCGCGCGCTGCTCCGCGTGCCGCGCGGCGCGCTGGTGGACTACGGCCAGCTCGCCGCCCATGTCGGCCGTCCGGGGGCGGCCCGCGCGGTCGGCAACGCGGTGGGCGCCAACCCCGTCTCGGTGTTGATCCCCTGTCACCGGGTGCTGCGGCGTCACGGCCAGCTGGGTGGGTATCGCTGGGGCACGGCGCGCAAGCTGGCCTTGCTGGGCCGGGAGCTGAGCGCGGCGGAGGCTGCCGTCGGCTAGCAACTCTGCATCGCCGCGCGGCGACCTACACGTGCTCGGCGTACCAGGCGAGCGTCTCGCGCATCACCCGCTCGAACGCGCCCTCGACCTTGTAGACGTCGACGTGCTCCGCCCCCTCGAGCACCACCAGCTTCTTGGGCGCCCGGGCCGCGGCGTGCACGCTGCCAAGCTCGAAGCGCGCGATGAGGTCGTCGTTCTCCGGCGCGATCCAGAGCGCGGCGGTGGGCGCGATGGTGGCGGCGTCAGCCTCGGGGCGAAACGCGAAGAGCGCACGCAGGCTCTCGAAGGTGACGTCCTGCTCCCAGGTCGGGTAGCGCGGCCCCTCGGCCTTGAGCAGCGCGGCCGTCGCCGGGTCGCCGGAGAGCAGGCGGGGCACGTTGACGTAGGACACCTCGCCGGTCGCGACGAAGCGCCGGTGCGCCGCGTCCACCTTGGCGCGGAAGCCGGCGAAGGTGGGGAAGGCGCCCCAGACACGGCCGAGGTCCATCGGCCCGGCGACCGCGACCATGGCCTTCGGGCGCTCGTCGCGGCCCGCCACTGCGGTGGCCACGCTGGCGCCCAGGCTGACGCCGTAGAGCGCGAGCCGGTCGGCGTCGACGGCGTCACACGACTCGAGGAAGGTCAGGGCGTTCCGCGTGTCGGTGACCTGCTCTTCCGGGTCCAGTCGGCGGCGGGGGGCGCCCGCCGACGCGCCGAAGCCGCGGTAGTCGAAGTTGAGCGTGACGAAGCCCGCGGCGTTGAAGCGGGCGGCGTGGTCCGGGAGCCAGACCTCCTTGGTGAGGCTCATGCCGGCGCAGAGGACGACCGCCGGGTGGCGCTGGCCGGGGGCGTGCGTGGGCGGCAGGCGCAGCACCCCGGCGCAGGGGGTGCCCTGGCTGTAGAAGGTCACGTCGCGGACCAGGCGCTCGGCCTGGGCGTCGTGCGGGGCTGCGGCGGCGGGCTCGTCGTGGGCTGCAGGGTCGTGGGTCATGGTGGCCTCCGGCCCCGGTTGTGACCGATGCCGTCCGCGCCCGCAAGGGGCCGCGCGAGCTCGGCTCAGCCCGCAGCGCCCTCGCCGCGGCGGCGGGTCCACACCAGGGCGAGCGCCAGCAGCAGAAAGGCCAACGAGCCCCAAGACACGGGCTGCCTGCCCCGCGCCTGACAGCCGCAGCCGGTGTCGACGCACTCCCCGGCGACCCCGACGTCCGCGTCGCCGTCCACCGGGGTCCGCTTGACCGGTCCGCTGCAGGTCGGGTCGTCGGCCGGACACACGCGCAGCG
>JAUIAC010000547.1 GCA_030425545.1 bacterium
TCTGCGCGCAGATCGCCTTCGCGGTGAAGAACGCCGTGCCCGTGCTCGCCCTGACCGAGCCCGAGAGCACCGAGCCCGCTCCGCTGGGCCTGACGGCGATGTCGACCGACGCGCCGGTGGCCAGCCTGCACGCCGCGGTCACCGAGCAGCTCGACTGGGGGGTCCGCGAGGCCAGCCACGTCGTGCTCGCGCCCGCGCCGGAGCCCAACTGGCGGATCCGCGCTGGCGCCGGAGCCCTCGCCGCGATCACCATCGCGGCCTCGGCCTGGGTGATCCGCCCCGCCGCCGCGCCCAGCGCCGCGCCGAGCCAGGGCGCCGCGCCGATGGCGGTCGCGGAGGTGGCGCCGGCCGCCGCCGAGGCCGCGCCGCAGGTGGCCGAGGCGGCCGCACCCGCGCCGACCGCCGACCGCGCACCGGCTGCGGACACGCCGGCCAACGCGGACGCGCCGGCCAACGCAGACACGCCAGCCACCGCAGACACGCCAGCCGAAGAGGCCGCGGCGCCCGTCGCGCCGGTGCTGGCCGCGGGGCCGGCCGCCGACCGCGGCACCCCTGAGGTCGCGCCCGCTGCGGCGCCACCAGCCCCCGACCTCAAGGCCGCTCTCGAGGGCGTGCGCCTGCCGGCCGGCAACGTCGACCAGGTGCTCGCGATCGAGGGTCAGCCCTACGCGCTGCACCGCTCGCCGCACCGCCTGCGCCTGTACCAGCTCGTCGGTCGCGGCCCGGGCGCCCTGGCGCGGCACAACACCATCTGGCTGCAGCGCCGCACCCGCACCTTCGTGTCGGCCCGCATGGCCGCCGGGGAGCTGATCTCGGTGGACCGCGAGGAGAAGGAGCGCTCCGACGTCGTGCGCATCATCCGCTGGCGGCGCGGCCCCACGGGCTACTGGATGCCGGCGCGCCTGAAGAAGACCTTGATCCCGACGCAGACCCCGGTGGTCGCGGAGATCGACCTGAGCGCCCCGACCAGCCGCGTGGTGCTCAAGTGGCTGGGCGCCGAGGCGGGCGCGCGGGTGGTCAGCGTCCCGCCCTCGCCGGCCCTCGCCATCGCCGACAGCAAGGACGCCGGGGCCCAGGCCCCGAAGGCCCCGAAGGCGGCCAAGGCGCCGGGTGCTGCGGTCGCCAAGGCGGCCGAGCCCAAGCAGGCAGGCCCCAAGAAGGCGACCGCCAAGCAGGTCGCCGCGCAAGGCACAAAGGCCGCGCCCGCGAAGGCCGCTGCGGTGAAGCCGGCCGCGCCCGTGAAGGCCGCGAAGACCGCGCAAGGCACGAAGGCCGCGCCCGTAAAGACCGCTGCGGCGAAGCCGGCCGCCGGGAGCGCTCCCGCCGCGCCGACCGCCAAGCCGACGAAGGTCGCCAAGGTCGCGCCGAAGGCCGCTGCGAAGGCGGGCGCGAAGGCCGCTGGCAAGCCCGCGCCCCGGGCGACCCAGCCTGGCGCCGCCGCGGCCCCGAGCGGCAAGGGCAAGGTCGCTGGACGGCGCGCGCTCACCCGCGCCGCCGCGCTGGAGCGGCGCGCGCATCGCTCCCGCGCGCAGCTTGGTCGAGGGGTCCCCGGCGCCGGCGTCACCGGACAGCTCCCGGGTTGGTAGCCCGGCGGTGCGCCCTGACCCAGCGCTTGTGGGTCAGCGGGCGCCGCGTCACCCAGCGGTTGTGGGATGCGCGGCGCGACAGGTCAGCCCCGTGGCAGGGCTGACCAGAACACGGGGACTCCCCTGCGGCGCCAGCGCCCGACTGAGTCGGGGGCTGGCGTCGCGCGTCTGGACCGACGCGCCCAAGTCGACGCAATCAGATAGCTTTCTTTCATTCTGTGGGGGGCTACGAGCGCCCCCAGCCACGGCAAGCCGTGGCTTCCCCTTCCCAGCAGACTGACGGTCGTGGCGGCAGAAAGAGAGAAAAGGCGCAGTCTGCTAGCTCACAAAGTCGTCGCGGTGGATCAACTCCCGCGCCGGCAGCCAGCCGAGCCGCGCGGCGATGGCCTCGGTGCGCAGCCCAGCGGCCTCCCGCGCGTCCTCGCTGGTGTAGCGGCTCAGGCCGCGCCCGAGCGCCTCGCCCGCCGGCCCGACCACCCGCACCGCGTCGCCCACGCCGAAGCGCCCCTCGACCTCGGTCACGCCGACCGGCAGCAGCGAGCGCCCGCCCACGCTCAGCGCGTGCGCCGCGCCCGCGTCGACCCGCACCACCCCGCGGACCCGCGGCGAGGTCGCCAGCCACTTGCGCTTGGCGCTGAGCCGACGCCGCGGCGGCACGAACACCGTGCCCTCCAGCTCGCCCGCCAACACCCGCGCCACCACACCCGGCCGACGGCCGTGGGCCACCACCGTGGGCACGCCGACCTCACCCGCCTTCTTCGCCGCCAGGACCTTGGACCGCATGCCGCCGGTGCCAAAAGTCGACGTGCCCACGCCGGCGATGGCCAGCGCCGCCTCGTCGCGGCTCGCCACCGCGTCGAGCCGCACGGCCGCGGGGTCGGAGCGCGGGTCGGCCGTGTAGAGCCCGTCGACCTCGGTCAGCAGCACCAGCACGTCCGCCGCCACGGCCTGCGCCATCTGCGCCGCGAGGGCGTCGTTGTCGCCGAAGCGCAGCTCCTCAACGCTCACCGTGTCGTTCTCGTTGACCACGGGCAGCACCCCGGCCTCCAGCAGCTCCGCGGCCACCCGCCGCGCGTGCAGGAAGCGACCCCGCTCGCCCAGGTCGCCGTGGGTCAGCAGCAACTGCGCCGTGTGGATGCCGCGCGGCCCCAGGTGCGCTCGGTAGCGGCTCATCAGCAGCGCCTGGCCGACCGCCGCGAGAGCCTGCTTGCCCAGCGCGCCGCCGCCCTGGTCGGCCACGCCAGGGACCTGACCGACCTCGCCGCGGCCCATGGCCACCGCGCCCGAGGACACCAGCACCACCTGCCGGCCGGCCGCCATCAGCTGGGCGATGTCGCCACACAGCCGCGCCACCACCTCTTCGTCCACCTGCCCGTCGGGCCGGCAGAGCACCTGCGAGCCGACCTTCAGCACGACCCGCTGCGCCGCCGCGATCTGCGCCCGCACGACCTGCTGGGGTACCTGCTGTGGGGCCGAGATCTCGGGCTGATCAGCCCCTTGGACCGCGGTCGGCGGCGCAGACGGGCACACGGCCTACTCCTGGATCCGCTCGATGCGGGCGCCGAGGCTCTTGAGCTTCTCTTCGATGCGCTCGTAGCCGCGGTCGATCTGCCGGATGTTGTGGATCACGCTCGTGCCGCGGGCGCACAGGGCCGCGATCAACAGGCTCATGCCCGCGCGCACGTCCGGGCTCTCCAGCCGGCTGGCGTAGAGCTGACTCGGGCCCACCACCACCACGCGGTGCGGGTCGCAGAGGATGATCTGCGCGCCCATGCCGATCAGCGCGTCGACGAAGAACATGCGGCCCTCGAACATCTTCTCGAAGAAGAGCACGGTGCCGCGGCTCTGGGTCGCGACGGTGATCGCGATGCTCATGAGATCGGTGGGGAACTGCGGCCAGGGCGCGTCGTCGATCTTCGGCACGTGGCCGGAGAGGTCGGGCCTGATCTCGAGCTTCTGCCGACCGGGCACGTGCAGGTCGTTGCCCCGCAGCTTGGTCTTGACCCCGAGCCGCTCGAATACCATGCGGACCATGCGCAGGTCTTCGGGCACCACGTCTTCGATGATCAGGTTGCCGCCGGTGACCGCCGCGAGGCCGACGAAGCTGCCGATCTCCAGGTAGTCCG
>JAUIAC010000548.1 GCA_030425545.1 bacterium
GCGGTCGCGCCGGCGCTCGCAGCGCAGGTCGGGGCTCCTCGCGCTCTGCCTGTGGACCGCGTCGCTGCTGAGCGCGTGCGGCAGCGACCCCAAGCCCGAGCCGTCCGACGACGCCACCGCGGCCAGCGACACGGTGGACGACAGCAGCGGCGACACCAGCAGCGGCAGCGCGGTCAACGCCGACACCTGGGGCACCGCGACCACCTTCCCCAAGGAGCAGGTCGCCGCGGGCAAGGGGCCGCTCAAGGTCGGGGTGGCCATGCGCTACCTCGACGGGCCGGTCGGGGTCTCCATGGCGGGCTACGGCGGCCGCAACGACGGCCGCCACACGCACTGGAGCGACAAGCTCAAGGGCAGCGCGGGCTACTACGGCTTCCAGAGCATCAAGGTCGCCGTGCTCGAGGCGGGCGGGGCGCGCATGGCGCTGGTGAAGAGCCCGCTGATGTGCTCGGAGTCCTATCTCACCGACGCCATCGCGCGGCACCTCAAGGAGACCCACGACCTCGACTTCAAGGGCCGCGTGCTGACCATGGCGGGCCACAGCCACCACGCCACGGCGCGCTATTGGCCGCTGCCTCCGAGCCTGGGCGGCGCGGGCGCAGACTCCTACGACCCGGAGGTGGCCGAGACCATCGCGGCGAAGACGGCGGAGGCCATCGCAGAGGCGTGGAAGGCGCGACAGGACGGCGAGTGGGCCTACGCCTACCAGGACGACTGGGACCCGAAAGACGAGGTCTACCGAGACCGCCGTGGTGAGAACAACCCGACCTACGGCAAGGACCCGCGCCTCGACGTGCTGGCCTTTCGCGCCAAGAAGGACGGCGCGCCGCTGGCGGTGATGATGCACTTCGCCATCCACGGCACGGTGTTCGGCGGTGGCAACGACATGCTGACCGAGGACGCGCCCGGCTATGTCGAGCACAAGTTCGAGGAGCACTTCTTCGCCCAGACGGGCAAGCCGGTGTTCGGCATGTTCGCCCAGTCCTCCGGGGGCGACGCCTCGCCCGCGGGCGACAGCCTCGGCCACCCCTCGCTGCCTCGGCTCGAGCGCATCGGGGAGGTCGCCGCGCCCCGGATCCTGGCGCTCTACAACACGCTGACGTGGAAGAGCGAGGCCGAGATCGCCGTCCGCTCGCAGCGCCTGGAGCTGACCCACGCGCGCCTCTACCGGCAGGGGCCGCACGCCAAGGAGCACGGCAAGGAGCTCGAGAACGAGTTCGGCGACGGCTACCTCTGGGGCGGCTGGCAGTGCCAGGGCTCCGGGGTCAAGGACGGCGAGACGATGCAGGGCAAGCCGAAGCTGTGCGTCGACATCGGCAAGCTCATCGGCCTGCTCGAGGCGCCGATCCCCCACGGCGAGGTGCATCAGGTCTACCTGACCACCGCGCGGCTGGGCGACGTGTGGATGGTGTCGGTGCCGGGCGAGCCCAACTGGTCGCTGGTGAAGTACGCCCGCGGCGAGGCGGCCAAGCGCACCTGGCAGGGCAAGCCGATGCAGCTGATGGTCATGGGCTACAGCCAGGACCACTACCTCTACCTGTCCGCGCCGGACGACTGGTACCTCGGTGGCTACGAGTCGACCATGAGCCTGTGGGGGCCGCTCGGCGGGCTCTTCATGGTCGACCAGGGCCTGCGCCTCGCGGACGAGATGATCGAGGGCTACAACGGCCCGGCCTTCTTCGAGGAGTCTGCGAGCCTGTCGCCGGTGCCCCAGTGGACGCCGCGCAAGCGAGAGGTCTCCAAGGCCGCCGGCACGGTGCTCACGCAGCCCAAGGCCAAGGTGGCGCGCACGGAGACGGTGGTGTTCTCGGTGAACTGCGGCGACCCCGGGCTGGGCGCGCCGCGGCTGCGGGTCGAGCGGGACGAGGCCGGCACGTTCAAGCCGGCGCCCGCGCGCCACGGCTGGACCGGGCGTCCCTACGACAACAGCCGCTACGAGATCGTGACCGCCTACGACCCGGACCCGCCGCAGGACGACCACAAGTCGGTGCCCGAGCGCACACACACCTGGCACTTCTACTGGCAGGTGCCCTCGGACTGGCCCACGGGCAAGGCGCGGCTGCACCTGAGCTGCGCGGTGGTGACCGCGGCCGGCGCGGCGCCGAAGACCCTGGAGATCGACTCGACGGCCTTTGAGGTCACGGGCCACGCGGGCGCGACGCTGACGGCCACCGTGGCCAAGGGCAAGGACGGCGACGCGCTGCAGGCGGTGCTGCGGGTGCCCGGCGGCAAGCTGCAGACGACGGAGGCCCGCAAAGGCGGCAAGGGCAACTGGGCCAGCGCGTACTACCGGCTGCTCGACCGCGACGTGAAGCACACCGACGCCGCCAAGGTGCGCGCGCCGCTGAAGCTGGAGCTGCTCGACGGCGCCGGGAAGGTGGTCGGGTCCTATGACGCGGCGTGGGACGCCACAGCGGACGCCGCTGTGGCGCCGCTGCCGGCGGTGGGCCTGCCAGTGGGCGCGTCGCGCGTGCGGGCCTGGATCCCGGGCGACGCGACGCCGGCGAAGGTCGAGGTGGCGCTGCCGGCTCCGTAGCGCGCGCCAGCCCTGAGCGACGCGGAGCCCTGGGGACGCCTGCGCCTGTCGTGTCGCGGGGGCGCCCAGGGGCGCGTGTCAGTCCACCGGCCGGTAGAGCCGCAGCACGAAGTCAGCGCCCACCACCAGGGAGTCCATCGCACGCAGGCGCGCCTTGCCCTCGCGAGATCCGCGCCAGTTCAGCGGCGTCATGGCCAGCAGGTTCGCGATGTCTTCACTGGACTCGAGCGCCATGTCGAAGGTCAGCCGACGCTCCCGAACGAGCGCAAACCCCTCAGGGTGCTTGGGCTCCTTGTGCCCGCGCGTGCGCTCGTACATGGCCTCCTTCAAGGCCATGAGGTGCGCTTCGCCCGGAAACACGGCGCAATAGACCCCCTCGGGCCGAAGCGCCCGGCGCACCTCCGCGTCGCTGACCGGCGCGAACACCTGCAGCGCGGCGTCGAAGGCGGCGTCGGGGACGGGCATGTCGTAGGTGCTCGCGACCGCGAAGCTCGCTGTGGGCACCTGCTTGAAGCGGCGCGAGGCCATGCGCACGGCCTCGCGGGCGATGTCGATGCCGCGGATGGTGGGCTGCAGGGAGCGCTGGACCACGTCGGCGTAGTAGCCGTCGCCGCAGCCACAGTCGAGCAGGCTGGCGTCGTTGGAGAGGTGGGGCGACAGCAGGTCCACCACGGCGTCGGCCATCGGTCGGTAGTGCCCTGCGCTCAAGAAGCCGCTGCGGGCGCGGAGCATGGCCTTGTCGTCCCCGGGGTGCTTGCTGCGCGTCCGGCTCGCGAGCAGGAGGTTGCAATAGCCCTCCTTGGCGAGGTCGAAGCTGTGGCGACTGCTGCAGGCCAACGTGCGCCCCACGGGCGCGAGGGGCGCCCGGCACACAGGGCACCGCCAGGGGACCGTCTCGCTCACTCCGTCTCCAGGTCTCCGCCGCGGTGGGGGCTCGGGCTGCACCACGCTGCTCAGCCTGCCACGACGCGGGCTGCGCTAGCGTCTCGCGCCCCTACCATACAAACGCGATGCGCGACTGCCAGGTCCACAGCACGTCGGCCCCCACGGCCAGGCGCGGCTTCAACGCCGTACCCGCCGACATCACGCCGAGCTCGTTGCTCCAGCGCAGGTGGTAGCGGTCGCGCGCGGCGGCGCCAGGCAGGTTCGCCGGCAGCCACTTCAGCTTGA
>JAUIAC010000549.1 GCA_030425545.1 bacterium
GGAGGCACCTGCTCCAGGTCCTCCCCGCGCTGGCGGGGGTGAACCGACCTTGGGCGGTGAGCTGGCGCCGAAGGCCCGTGTCCTCCCCGCGCTGGCGGGGGTGAACCGACGAAGGTCTTGGGTCAGACGTTAATCGAGGACGTCCTCCCCCGCGCTGGCGGACGTGAACCGACCAGCGGCGCATGGCACCGTTGAAGAAGTCGTCGTGGCCGCAGACGGGTAGTCAAGGGATGGACCAAACGCTCCGGTTCGGTGAACCGTGCTCCAACCGCTCCCGTCAAAAGAGCTGGCGCGTTCACGGCCGGCGTCATCTCTGCGGGGGCAAGCTGATGCTCGGCCTGCCACGCCGCGCAGAAGCAGCCCGCTCCAAGAACTCTCGCAGCGGCGACGGCTCAGCCTAGGGTCGTTTCGACAGGTAACGCTCCAATCGCTGCGCCAGAACGAATGCGAATACGTCACGCTTTGCATCGGCTCCACGCTGAAGCGCAGTGACCTTGGCACCCAACTCGCCTTTCGTCCGCCTCTGGCGCTGCATCCACTTGCGCGCGGCTCGCACGGCGCCTAGCCGGCCTCGGATCAGGTGATCGGCGTTCAGGTTGAGCCTCGTCACGTCCTCGGCCACGCGGTTGTCGTCGCTGACCGCGCGGCCATCGCCCAAGTAGCGGAGCAGTCCGTTGGGTTGGGGCCCGTGGACGCCGTATGGGTCGAGCCAGATTGTCGAGCTGCCCTTGTGCGCGTCGCATGTGCCCGCGTCGCTGCACGAACCGACGAGGTTCGACCATTGGAAGTGCTGCCCGCCGCCTGCTCTGGGTTGCCAATGGTCGATACGCATGTCGCCTTCATCGGCGGTGACTCGGCGTTGGCAGTACGCACAGAGCGATCCTTGGTCACGCGCCAGCGCCTGCCGGAGCTCCTGTCGTTGGTCTCCGTACACAGAGTTCGTCCACGTGGCACCGGGCGTACTGGCGAGCGTGTGTAGACATGCGGGCTGCGGGCCACGTGTCGCGGAGATCACTGCGGCTCCCCACCAACGACATCCCCACGCTCCAAGGCGAGGAGCGCGCGCGCTTCGCTGAGCATGGCGTCGTCGGGGCCGACTTGCTGAGCTATCTCATCGAGCACAACAACAGCCTCATCGAATCTCTCGCTCTCGATGAGGTCGAAGGACCGACGTAGCGCGCACGCTACCTACTCTGGCCGGGCTGGAGTCTCAAACACGTCTTCCAGCAGCGCGTTGCTGTCACGACCTCGTGTGTGTCGAAGGGAGCGCTTCGTTGCGTTGCTGTTCGCCTCCACCGGGCCCAGCACCCGCAGACAACCCGGCTCGACGCTGGCGACAACCTGCGGCGAGTGAGTGGTCGCCACAAACTGCAGCCCAGGAAACACACGCCGAAGATCTCCGACGACCCGGCGCTGCCAGGACGGATGCAGGTGGAGGTCAATCTCGTCGATGAGCACGACGCCCCGCGCCTGCCGCGGTGCGGCGTCTCCGAGGTGTGGATTGAGTCGTGTCGCCCGCCAAGCGATGTCAGCGGCCATCCCGACCATGTTGCGGTACCCGTCGGAGAGCAGCCGAAAGGGGAGGAAGGGCTCAGCGCCGCGCAACAACACGAGCTGCTTGCTGTCGATGTCGTAGCGCAGGAGGCAATCGGGACCTACGCATGCCCCCGCGGCCTTGGACACGGCGTCCAGCAGGGGATCTCTCGACATCGGCGCGATGCCCCCGTCGGTGAGGTGGCCCTTGGCCAGTCGCTGCACAAGCGACATCTCGCGCCAGGCCATCCACGCTTCCAACATCTTGGCGTCCGACGCTGCGTCAAGACAGGTTCGGTAGCCCTGCAGAATGCTCGCGTCTTCGCGCCGCATCGCGTTCTTGCGCTTGGTCCGGTCACTCTTCTCAAGCCAGAGACGCCCCGTCCCGTAGTAGCCGAAAACCGGAAGGTCGACGGGCTCGCCAGTCGGGACCTTGGCTGCCAATTTGGCGGCGGCTTCCTTCAACGTCGCCGAGCCCTTGTTCACTGTCCGGGCTGAACGACTGGGCGCCATGCTTCGCGTCCACTCGAGGGCCTCTCCGCCGAGCTCTCCCACCGCGGTCACGACGCAGGTGCCGGTCGCCTCGAACGACTCTCCAAACAAGCGGGTCACCCGAGCCTGGCGCCGCGCGTCGCGAGGAATGCCGGTGCTGGTCAGCTCCGGGAAGCCCAGGAAGAGGGCGTCCAATGCGACCGATATGGCCTCCAGGATGGAAGACTTGCCGCTGCCGTTGTCACCGACGAGGAGCGTGAACTCCGGGTGGAGGCCTAGCTCCAGTCGCGCGAATCCGCGGTAGTGCTCAAGGTTGATCTGATCGATGCGCATGGGTTTCCCTCGCCATGAGTGGCTTGGCGGAGGCTAGGGTGCCTGTCTTGTAGGGGACTGCAAGGACTCCAAGTCCAACCCACGCGAGACTATCTGTCGCCATGGATCAGCCCTGCTCGCAGGGCTGCCTCATGTGCACCGAGCCTCGGCACAGAGGCGGCCGCCCGCTGCCACTGCACTGGCCTCAGAGTGACTACGTCCACCGCCTTCGTCCCCGTCGTCGAGGCGTTGAGGCGTTGAGCTCGGACGCCAGCTTCTCGGCGCGCGCCATCCCCCCCAGAAATGCGAAACAGGACCAACTCGTGCGCTCTCGTACTTGTACGGGGTTGGACGGGCCCTCCAACCGCTGGCCGTACGTCCCGCCCCATCTCGAGCTCGGAGATGACCGGTTGGTGACGGAGAGCGCTGGTGAACTCATGTGCAGTTGCGGCTGGGACACCGTCAGCCTGAACGTCACGCTGGGGCGAGCCCTGGCGAGGGCGGCGCCGACCGGCGGCCCGCGTGTCCCACGCCAGGACCACCGCTCTGCACGAACTCAATCCGCCGTCGAGCCACAATCCAGCCGCCACCGAGCCGCCACCGAGCCGCCACCTAGCCGCCACCCCCTCCCCTGCGCTACCCTGCTGCCTCCACAGTTCTTCACAATTCCTGCCCGGAGGTGCACATGCCCGCCGACCCGTCTCGCCGCAGCCGGCTCGCCGCGCGAACGCTCTTCGCCCTCGCGCTCACCGCCCTCCTGGCGTCTGCCGCCATCGCCGCTCCACCCACGGCCCGCAGCGTGCTGCTCCAGCGCGCCATCTCGCCGCAGGAGGTCGACGCGCGCCTCGCGCGCTACCCCGCCAAGACGCTGACCGTGTCCGGCCGCATCCCCCACGACGTCGCGGCGATGCTGCCGCACCTGCGCAAGGCCGCCGACGCCATCGACCGCGTGTACTGGCAGCAGATGTCGCGCCAGGGCCCGCAGATGCGGGCTGCGCTGCGTGCCACGGGGCGCTTCGAGGGACACAAGCTGGCCCAGCGCTTCGGCGCCCTGCTCGAGCTGCACTACGGCCCGTGGGACCGGCACCACGACGACGCGCCCTTCCTGGGCAGGCAGCGTCGCCCGGCCGGCGCCAACTTCTACCCGCCCGACATCTCCAAGCGCGAGCTCGACGCCTGGGTGCACAAGCTGCCCTCGGCGGCGCCGGGCCTCTACAGCCCCTACACGGTGATCCGCCGCACCGGGAAGAAGCTGCGGGTCGTGCCCTACAGCAAGGCCTGGTCGCGCGATCTGCAGACCGCGGCGAAGGCGCTGCGGGCGGCGGCGTCCGTGCACCGCTGCGTGCAGC
>JAUIAC010000550.1 GCA_030425545.1 bacterium
GACCTGACGCGTTCGTCAGCGCGCCGGTCGGTAGAGCTCTCCGAGGAAGCCGGTCAGCAGCGCCTCGTTCATCTTCGGCGGCAGCGCGTCGAGCAGGCGGTTCACCGCGGCCATGCGCTCGGGCAGCTCGGCGCCCTCGTCGGTGACACCCACGCCCACCACGGCCAGCAGGCCTTCGAGCAGCTCGCCCTCCATCGGCTGACCGGCGACCTCCGCGAGCATGCCGTGCAGCTCCTCGCCGGGGCGCACGTCTGGCAGCCCCCGCGCGGCCTGCACCGCCTCGCGGAAGTCCTTCAAGAAGGGCTCCACCTTGGTGTCGCGGTTGTTCAGCGACAGGTGCACGTTGGCCGGGTAGCGCACCCCGTCGGGCCCCGTGTAGCCGAGCTGCGGCTGGATGTACCACCCGCGCGCCTTCATCTCGTCGGCGACGTGAAACACGTCCAGCTCCGTGGAGGTGAACGCGAACATGCACATGTCGGGCTGCCCCATGATCTCGATGCCCTCCACCGCGCCGATGCCCGCGATGAGCGCCTGGGTCGCCTCCCGCAGCCGGCCGGTGAGGGTCAGGTAGCCGTCGTCGCCGAGGAAGCGCATCACGCTCCAGGCGCCCGCCAGCGGCCCGCCCGACTTGGTCGACTGCACCGAGGGGTTGATGATGGTGTAGCCGGTCCAGTTGCTGCATGCGAAGGTCGCCGCCGCCCGCATGGCCTGGTCGCGAAAGAGCACCACCGACGCGCCCTTGGGGCAGAAGCCGTACTTGTGCAGGTCCATGCTCAGCGAGGTCACCCCGGGCACGCTGAAGTCGAAGGCCGGGATCTGGTCCGCCTCCGGCACGCCCTCGGCCTGCTGCAGCCGCCGCCAGAAGGGCAGCATCCACCCGCCGACACAGGCGTCCACATGGCAGGGGATGTCCCGCGCGTGGCACAGGGGCGCGATCTCGGTGACCGGGTCGATGACCCCGTGGGCGTAGGACGGCGTCGACACCACGGCCAGGATGGTGCGCTCGTCGAGGGCCGCCTCCATCAGCGCGGGCACGGCGCGGAAGGTCTGCGGGTCGACCTCCACCAGGTGCAGCTCGATGTCGAAGTAGCGGGCCGCCTTGTGGAAGGCCGCGTGGGCCGTGACCGGCAGCACCATCTTGGGGCGCGTGATCTCGGGGCGCTTGGCTCGGGCAAAGTCCCGCGCCGCCTTGACCGCCAGCAGGATCGACTCGGTGCCGCCGCTGGTGAACGAGCCACAGCCCCCCTCGCCCAGGTTCAGGTGCGACGCGGCCATGCCGATGATCTCGTTCTCGAGGCGCATCAAGCTCGGGTACACGGTCGGGTCGAGCGCGTTCTCGGTCAGGAAGCTGGCGAAGGCCTCCTTGCCCACGGCCATGGCCTCGGCGCCCGGGTCGTAGATGTAGGCGAAGGTCTGGCCGCCCTGCCACGGCACGTCGCGCTTCTTGTAGGCGGCCAGGGTGGTGAGGACGGTGTCGCGGTCGAGGCCGTGAGTGGGCAGGGACATGGTGGGCTCCGAGAGGTTGGGGTGTAGGGCGGTTGGCGTTGGAGACTCAGCGACAGCCCGGGGGCGTCGCAGGGGCCGGGTCAGAAAGCTGGGGGCAGCGGAGGCGCCGGCAGGTCGAAGCCGCGGTGCAGCCAGGCGAAGGCCTGCCGGCCGAAGTCCTCCAGATCGAAGGCGCCCTCGGCGTCGAACCAGCGGCGGAGGCCGGCGCGCACCGTGCCGACGAGGGCGCCGGCGTAGACCACGGCCTGCGTCTCGCCCAGCGTCGGGGCCATGGCGCCGGCGATGACCTGCTCCCAACGGCTGTCGAGCTGCTGGTCCCACGCGGCCAGCCCGCGCGCGGCGTGCAGCACGCGGTGCGCGGCCAGCACGGCGGCGCGCTCGGCCATGTAGGTCCGGGCCATGCCGAGCAGGGCCTCGCGCACGGCCTCACCCGCGTCGCCGGTGCGCGCGAGCTGGACCGCGAGCACGCCCTCGAACGCGGCGAGCCGCGCCTCCTGCGGTGCGAAGAACGCCGCCTCCTTGCTGGGAAAGTAGCGAAAGAAGGTGCGCCGAGACACGCCGGCTGCGACCGCGATCTCGTCCACCGTGACCGCGTCGAAGCCGCGCTCGCCGAAGAGCCGCAGCGCCGCGGTGACCAGCGCCTCTCGGGTGGTGCGGCGGTTCTGCGCCCGCCGACCCTCCGGTGGCGCGGCGTCGGTCGACCGATGGGTCGGCGTCCGAGGGGGCATGGAGCGGGTGGGAGCGGCTGTCATGACCGGCGTCTTGTCACAACCTGGCACTCCGTGTCAACTTTTATGGCACTCGGTGTCATAATCTAGACAGGGGCGCCCACGCGCGCTCCGATCGGGCCGCGCGGTTGCATTCCGGCTCGGCGCAGGCAGGCTGGGCGCGCCGGCTCGTGTTCACGCCGAGCGACCTGCCCGCGCTCCCCTCCCCACCGAGACCGCCGTGTCGTCGATCCCGCCGCCCTCCACACCGCAGCCCACCACACCGCGACCCAAGGGCGAGCTCAACCTGCGTCGCCTCGGCCGGCAGATGCTGGTGGGCCTGCTCGTGCTCATGGTCGCGCTGGGCGCCACGGGCTGGCTGCTGCGCGAGCCGCTGCTGCGCCTGAGCCGGTCCTTTGTCGACACCTTCGGGCCCCTCGGCGTGGGGCTGGGCTTCTTCATCCCCGACGCCTTCGCGGTGCCGGTGCCGCAAGACGCGTTCATGGCCTTCGGGCTGCTGGGCGGCCTGGGCTTCTGGCAGATCGCGCTGTGGGCCACCTGCGGATCGCTGCTGGGTGGATCGCTCGGCTATGTGGTCGGGCAGCGCCTGTCGCACCTCGGACCGGTGGCGCGGCTGCTCGAGCGTCACGGGCGCGAGTCGCGCGCGCTGCTCGAGCGCTACGGCGCCGCGGGCGTGGCGGCCGGCGCGGTGACGCCCCTGCCCTACAGCTTCGTGTGCTGGACAGCGGGCGCCCTGGGCATGGACTTCCGCACCTTTCTGCTGGTGAGCCTGCTGCGCGGCCCGCGGGTGCTCTTCTACCTCTGGCTCATCGAGGTGGGCGTGCTCACCATCGTGCACTAGCGACCCGGGGCTTCAGCCCGCGTCCGCCCGTGGCCGCCGCTCGGCAGCGGGGCTCAGCTCCCCTTGGCGTAGCGCCAGCCGGCCAGGCTCAGCAGCAGCGCGACCCCAGCGGTCGCCCCCGCGGTCGGCGTGCTGAGCACGACCCCTGCGATGACCAGGTCATGGCGGACGATGAGCGGCACGGCGTGGACCGCGCACACCGCGCCGAAGAAGCCCGACGCCCACAAGGCCCAAGGGTGGTTGACCGTCATCGCGAGCTCCCGGTGATGCGGGCGACAGCGCGCCGCCGCCCTCAATCTGGGCCGCGCGGGGTCGATTTCAAGGGGCATCTACGGAGCGTGAGCCCCTGGTGCGCTGGCGGGCTTGGCGTCCCCCGCGGTCGGGCCGAGGAGCGCGGGACGTCAGCCCGCGTCCGCGCGCGGCCACCACCAGCCCTGCACCGCGAGGCCCGGGAGCCACACCTCGCCGGCGGCGCTCGCGCCCGTGGCGCTGAAGTCGGGCCCCAGCGCGCGGTCGGCGCACTCGGCCAGCAGCCCGGTGCCGACGTGGCTCGCGTGCATCGCCGCCAGGGCCTGGCCCACCAGGTCGCCCAAGGCCTCGG
>JAUIAC010000551.1 GCA_030425545.1 bacterium
AGGTCTACTGCAGCAAGAAGGACGACACGGCGTGTGAGCAGGCGGCGTGCGACGCCAAGACGGGGACCTGCGCGCTCCAGCCGGTGGGCAAGGGCGCGACCTGCGACGACGGGCTGCCCTGCACCGTGGGCGACGCGTGCGACGGCGCTGGGGGCTGCAAGGGCGCCGAGGCCAACGCATGCGACGACAACAACCCGTGCACGGTCGACAGCTGCGATGCGAAGACCGGGTGCGACCACAAGGCCAAGAGCTGCGACGACGGCAACGCGTGTACGGACGACGCGTGCGACAAGGGCACGGGGCAGTGCAGCAACAAGACGAAGAAGCAGGGATTTGTCTGCAACGCCGACGGCGACGGCTGCACCGTGGGCGACGCGTGCGATGCGGGGGTCTGCAAGGCGGGTAAGCCCATGGTGTGCACGAACGAGGTCGGCCCGTGCCAGCAGGCGACCTGTGTGAGCAAGGGGCCGTCCACCGCGACCTGCGCGGCGGTGGCCAGGCCCGACAAGACCCCCTGCCCCGACGACGCCAAGAGCTGCCTGGTCGGGGCGAGCTGCGCCAAGGGGGTGTGCGTGCCGGGCACCCAAGAGCGACTCTTCAGCCGGCTCGGAGGGAGCCCCACGGGCTATGCCTGGACCGACGCTGTGGCGGTGCACGGGACCGGCGCCCTCGTGGCGGTGGGCGGCGAGCGCATCGCGCCGGCCAACGCGAGCCAGGTGCGGTGGCGGGTCGCGCTCCACAGCGCCGAGGGGGACCCGATCTGGGTCAAGACGCCGCAGGGCACCACCCACGCGAGCGACACGAGCGCAGAGGGGGTCGCGGTGGAGAACTCCGGTGGCATCTGGGTGAGCGGCGTGCTGCGTCAGGGCAGCGCGCGCGTGGGTCGCATCGTCCGCTTTGACCTGAGCGGCGCGACGCTCGGGACCATCGACGTGGCGACTGGGGACGCGCGCAACTTCGCGGGTCTGGCCGCAGTCGCGAGCGGGGGCGCGGTGGCCGCGCTCGCGGTCAACAAAGGCACAGGCGACCCGTGCATCCGCAGCGCCCGGCTCTCCGCCAACGGCAACGTGTTGTGGACCAAGGACCACGCCTGCAACAAGGACGCACGCTCGGTCGGCGTCGCGGTCCACGGCGACGTGCTCATCGACCTCGCTCGCGCGACCAAGTGGAACAAGCTCGTGCGGGTGTTCAGCACGCTCGCGCTGGTCGACGGCGAGGTGGCCGACGTGCACACCCCGTTCCTCGGGGGCTACGAGCCGCGCGCCATCGCCGCTCTGGGCGCTACCGGGTTCACCATCATGCACACGAAGCCAGGAGAGACGCTCTTCCGCCGCCTCGGGCCAGACGGGCTGTGGCGCCCGCCGCCCCCGGGGCTCAAGCCGGGGCTCGAAGGCCTGGCGCTCGCCCAACGCACCGCGAAGGGCCACCTGGTGATGGCAGGGCGCTCGGGCAAGACGGCGTTTGTGGGGGCCATCGACCCCCACGGCAATCAGCTGTGGCACAAGTCGGTGCCCTCGACTGGCACGGGCGAGCTGCGGGCCGTCGCGGCGTCCGACGACGACATCGTGGCCGCGGGCTTCCGCGACATCGGCGGCGGCGTGCGCCGGCCCTGGTTGGTGCGGACCTCGCCCTTTGGCGCCAGCTCGTGCGTCGCGCTGGGCAAGTGCGCAGGCAAGCAGCGAAAGGACTGTGACGACGGCAAGCAGTGCACGCTGGACGGCTGCGTGGGCAACCAGGGGTGCACCCACGAGACCCCCGGTGTGCAGGCGGCCTGCGACCCGCAGGACCAATGCTCACGGGTGGGCACCTGCAGCCTGGGCAAGTGCCTCTCGGCGGAGCACGGGCAGCGCTACAACTCGCAGACGCCGTGGATCGGCCTGTATGGCTCAGGCTTCAGCGCGGTCGCCGCGCAAGCCAACGGCTGGACGCGCACCTGGACCCTCAAGGGCAAGACCGTGTGGAAGGTCGACTTCGACGCCTGGGCGGCGCAGAAGAAGCCCGTTGCATCCGCGGTGTGCGCCGGCTTCGACCTGGTGCGCCACGCGCTGCCGCGCTACGACGGTAGCGTCGTTCTGACCGGCGAGTCTTTGGGGAGCAGCCCCAAGTCGACGGGGCGCTTCTGCATCGTGCGTGCAAATGGGCAGCCAGAGACGCAGTCCGTGCGCACCCTCAGCACCGGGTGCGCCAACTGCTGGAGCGTCACCCGCTGGTCCGCCGAAGGGCTCGACGGCTCCACGTGGCTGGTGGGGTCCATGCGCTTTCCGTCGACCTCGAAGTTCCTCGCGACGGTCGAGAAGCTGGACAAAGACGACAAGCATGTGTGGCACAAGAGCCTCGTGTCGCCCCACTCGCTCGGCGCCTACGCGGTCAAAGCGATGCCCGACGGTGGCGCGGTCGTCGTCGGTCGGGCCCTGGTCAACAGCGTCCACCAGGGCCTCGTCGCGTCGACGACCCACGACGGCAAGCAGCGTTTCGTGACGACCGTGGCCTCTGGGCAGGCCGACATCTTCCGAGCGGCCGCGGTGATGAAGTCGGGGACCCTGCTCGCGGCGGGCACGGCGACCTTGAACACCGCGACCACCGCGCTCTTCCTGGCTGGCATCGACGCCAAGTCGGGCAAGGTGCTGTGGAAGAAGGTGGCGGCACCGGCAGATCTGGCCGAGGCCATCGACGCGGTCGCGGAGCCCACGGGCGGCGCGGTCATCACGGGCAACATCAGCATCTTCGGCGAGCGGCGGGTCTTCCTCGATCGAATCGACAACACCGGGGCGCGGGTGTGGCGCAGGACCTATCTCCTCGGGCATGAGGATCGTACGGGCGAGGCGCTGACGCTGCGGACCTGGGCCGGCGGCTACCTCATTGGGACCCGCGCCTGGAACAACAAGTCGGCGGCGGGCAACGGCGACCGGCCGGTGCTGATCCGGACGGACAAGGGCGGCTTCGACGGCTGCCTGGCTGCGGGCGGCTGCGTGGCGAAGTCTGTGCTCGACTGCGACGACAAGAACCCGTGCACGGCGGACTGGTGCGACCCGAAGAACGGCTGCCAGCACCACCCTGTGGCGGGGTGCAAATAGGCAGCGTCGCGGTCGTGGGAGCGCGACGGACGTCGGCTACCCTCCGCACACAGTCGAGAGGTCCACATGGTTCGCAGATCTACGTCTCAACGCAGCTTCGTGGCGCTCGGCGTCGCAGCGCTGCTGGCCTCCGCTTGCGGGTCGGAGCTCGGTAGCGGGGTGCCCTGCGAGGCGGCCTCCGATTGCGCCGCGCTCGACGACGGGGACCCATGCACCGGGGCGGTCCAGTGCGTCGCCAGCCGATGTGTCCGCACGGACGCGCCGGTGTGCGACAGCGAGGGCGACACCCCCTGCGCCGCGAGCCGCTGCCAGCCCTCCGACGGCACGTGCAAGATGACCCCGCGCGCCGAGGGTCTCGCCTGCGACGACGGCGAGCCGTGCACCCTTGGAGACCGCTGCGAGGCCGGGACGTGCGTGGCCGGCGGCGCCAACCTGTGCGCCTGCCAGACGGACGACGCGTGCCCCGACGATGGGGACAAGTGCAACGGCACCCGCTACTGCGACCGCAGCGCGTTCCCATACCGCTGCGCGGAGAAGCCGGGCACGGCGGTGACCTGCAAGGACGACGACGATCCGTGCACGGTCTCAGCGTGCGACCCGAA
>JAUIAC010000051.1 GCA_030425545.1 bacterium
CCTTCACGCTGCCGAGCTCGCCTCCCGCGCGGTGAGGCCTGGCAGGGGCGGAGCAGCACCCGCGCTCAGCTGAGCGGCGGTCGTCAGAGCGTGGCAGCCCGCGACACGTGGCAGCCCGCGAACCGTGACAGCCCGCGAACCGTGACAGGCGCCAATAGAGTGACAGCCCCGCCAGGTCCAAGACCTGACGGGGCTGTCGCGTAGAGCCCATGCGGATGCGGATGTCGCCTGGACCTGTAGGGTCCAGGTGGGGTGTCGGTTACCGTTTCGCGCAGTCCCGCTACCTGCCTGACGGACCTCACGCCGAGGCGCGCAGTGGTCAGGTTTTGGCGGGCATTGCGGTCCACGGACAGCGCCGGCCCCCGAATCACTTCAATACGGCCAGGGGACATGGTCCCGCCGCCGCATGAGGCAAGTGCAACGTAGCAGATCCCCGACGCTCGGCAAGGCAAAACTGCACTTTTCCGCGTCGACTTGAATCCGGCGTCCCCGCACGCCGCAAAGCGCAGACGCAGCGCCATTGTCCGGGGTCTGAGTTGTCGGCGTGCAGCGGCGCGACACCGCACCCGCGTGTGGCCGTCTGGACCACCCGAACGTGCCCTCGGGGAGGCGAGGACGCCCGGCATCTTGGCGTGCGTTCTTGGCAGTGCCGTCGCGCTCCCTTAGTCTCTCGGTCCTCAGCCAAGTCTGCACCCTACGCACGCCGGCACTCTCCGGCCGCGATCCCAGGTGCCCCGTGCTCTCGAGGAGAGAAGATGACACGCTCCTCAGGAGGGAAAATGAAGAGGCTCTCCGACGCCCGCTCCGAGTCCGTGTTCAAGGACTTCAAGCCGGCCTACGACGCAAATCAGGCCGTGGTGGAGGCGAACCGCTGCCTCTACTGCACTGAGGCGCCCTGCCAGGTGGCCTGCCCCACCCACATCGACATCCCGCAGTTCATTCGCAAGATCGCGACGGACAACGTCAAGAACAGCGCGAAGACGATCTTCGAGTCGAACATCCTCGGCATGAGCTGCGCGCGCGTCTGCCCGGTCGAGGTGCTCTGCGTCGGAAGCTGCGTCTTCAACGAGATGGACCAGCCGCCGATCCAGATCGGCAAGCTGCAGCGCTACGCCACCGACGCCGCCTTCGCGAACGGCTGGCAGTACTTCGAGGCGGGTGAGGACAGCGGCAAGTCCGTCGGCCTCGTCGGCGCCGGTCCCGCGAGCCTCGCTGCAGCGCACGAGCTCCGCCGCAACGGCCACGCGGTGACCATCTACGACAAGCGCGACGTGATCGGCGGGCTCAACACGTGGGGCGTCGCGCCCTACAAGCTGCGCGCCGACGACGCGCTCGCCGAGGTCGACTATGTGCTCGGCATCGGTGGCATCGAGTTCGAGCTGAACACCGGCGTCGGACCGGGTGAGGCGCTGAGCTTCGATGAGCTCGAGAGCCGCCACGACGCCGTCTTCCTGGGCTTCGGCCTCGGTGAGGACAGCGCGCTCGACGTCCCGGGCCTGGACCTCGCCGGTGTGCACGGCGCGGTCGACTTCATCGAGTGCATGAAGGTCGGCTCGGTCGACCTCAGCTGGGTCAAGCACGCCACGGTCGTGGGCGGCGGCAACACCGCCATCGACGCCGTGCGCGAGCTCAAGGGGCTCGGCATCCCCGAGGTCACGCTGGTCTACCGCGGCACCGAGGCGCGCATGAGCGGCTACAGCCACGAGTGGAAGGCGGCCAAGGTCGAGGGCATCCGCGCGTCGTGGCAGAGCCAGCCGCTGGCCTTCCTCGGCGGCGACCGGGTCATGAGCATCCACTGCGCCAAGCTCAACGACGCCAAGAAGCCCACCGGCGACACCTTCACCATCGGCACCGACCTCGTCTTGCTGGCCATCGGCCAGGGCAAGCTGGGCAAGCTCGTCGAGGGCGTCCAGGGCGTCGAGGTCGACTGGGGCAAGATCGTCACCGACGAGAACGGTGCCACGGGTCGACCCGGCTGGTACGCCGGCGGCGACTGCACCAACGGCGGCAAAGAGGTCGTCAACGCGGTGCAGGAAGGCAAGCTCGCGGCGCAGGCCATGAACGACTACCTCAGCGCCAAGGGAGGTGCATGATGCCGACCAAGAAGCCCGATCTCACAAGCAACACCGGTGGCATCGTCTCGCCCAACCCCTTCTGGCTCGCGAGCGCGCCGCCGACCAACTCCGGGCCGCAGATCATGCGCGCCTTCGAGGCCGGCTGGGGCGGCGCGGTGTGGAAGACGCTGGGTCAGCCGATTCAGAACGTGTCGAGCCGCTTCGGCGCGTTGAACTACGGCGGCAAGCGCGCCATCGGGTTCAACAACATCGAGCTCATCACCGACCGACCTTTGGAGTCGAACTTTCGTGAGATCGCCGAGGTCAAGCGCGAGTTCCCGAAGCACGCCGTCATCGTCTCGCTGATGGTCGAGACCGAGCAGGAGTGGGAGGACATCATCGCCCGCTCGGTCGACGCCGGCGCCGATGGTCTGGAGTTGAACTTCGGCTGCCCCCACGGCATGTGCGAGCGCGGCATGGGCTCCGCCGTGGGCCAGGAGCCCGCGGTCAACGAGCGCATCACGTCGTGGGCCAAGAAGTACGCGGAGAAGTACCGGCCAGGCCTCCCCGTGCTGGTGAAGCTGACGCCGAACGTGGGCGACATCGTCCCCAACGGGCTGGCGGCGCAGCGCGGCGGCGCCGACGGTGTGAGCCTGATCAACACGATCAAGAGCATCATCGGCGTCGACATCGACAACTTCGTGCCCTACCCCACTGTGGCCGGCAAGTCGTCGAACGGCGGCTACTGTGGCGCGGCGGTCAAGCCCATCGCGATGCACATGGTCGGCCAGCTGGCCCGTGACCCGGTGTTCAACATCCCGATCAGCGGCATCGGTGGCATCACCAACTGGCGCGACGCGGTCGAGTTCATCGTGCTCGGTTCGTCGAGCGTGCAGGTCTGCACCGAGGTGATGCTCAAGGGCTACCGCATCGTCGAGGACATGATCGACGGGCTCGAGGAGTACATGATCAGCCACAACTTCCAGACCATCGACGAGATGGTAGGGAAGGCGGTGCCGAACTACTCCGACTGGGGCAACCTCGACCTGAACTACGAGATCGTAGCGAAGATCGACGCCGACAAGTGCATCGGTTGCTACGACTGTGTCGCGGCCTGCCAGGACGGCGCCCACCAGTGCATCTTCCCCGACGAGAGCCAGGGCAAGCGTGTGCCGCGCATCGACGAAGACGAGTGCGTCGGCTGCAACCTGTGCCAGATCGTGTGTCCGGTGCCCGACTGCATCAGCATGGTCGAGGTGGACAACGGCCACGCGCCGGCGACGTGGAACCAGCACCTCGTGGGCGAGGGCACGCTGCGCTACAAGAAGGGCAGCCACTAGTCGACTCCGACCCGCGCCCTGCCGATCACGGCGCCCCATTCGTGGGTGGTCTGGTCGGCAGGGCGCGCGTCGTTCGACATCGAACGAGCAACGAATCGGGCGCCTGGACGCCTGTGAAACCCGCGGCGCGACCTCGCCGCACATCGCGGAGCAGATCATGACCACCACGCTGATCAAGGGCGGCACCGTCGTCAACGCAGACTTCGAGAGCCAGGCCGACGTGCTGATCGAGGGCGAGACCATCGTCGCCGTGGGTCCGAACATCGACGCGCCCGCTGGCGCCGAGGTGGTCGACGCGTCGGGCAGCTACGTCCTGCCGGGTGGCATCGATCCGCACACCCACATGCAGCTCCCCTTCATGGGCACCGTGGCGTCCGAGGACTTCTACACCGGCACGGCGGCGGCCATGGCCGGCGGCACGACGACCATCATCGACTTTGTGATCCCGAGCCCGCAGCAGTCCATCCTCGAGGCGTACGACACCTGGCGCGGCTGGGCCGAGAAGTCGGCGAGTGACTACTCCTTTCACGTCGCCATCACCTGGTGGGACGAGAGCGTGCGCGAGGAGATGGGCGTGCTGGCCCGGGAGCGCGGGGTCAACTCGTTCAAGCACTTCATGGCCTACAAGAACGCCATCATGTGTGACGACGAGGTGCTGGTGAACTCGTTCTCGCGCGCCCGGGAGCTCGGTGCGCTGGCGACGGTGCACGCCGAGAACGGCGAGCTGGTGTACCGCCTGCAGCAAGAGATCTTCGACAAGGGCATCACCGGTCCGGAGGGTCACCCGCTCTCGCGCCCGCCCGAGGTCGAGGGCGAGGCGGCGAACCGCGCGATCCGCATCGCGGAGGTGCTCGGCACGCCGGTGTACCTGGTGCACACGAGCTGCATCGACGCGCTCGAGGCGGTGACCCGCGCCCGCCTCGAGGGGCAGCGCGTCTTCGCCGAGGTGCTGAGCCAGCACCTGGTGATCAGCGACAAGGTCTACCGCAACGAGGACTGGGACCAGGCCGCCGGCTACGTGATGAGCCCGCCCTTCCGTCCGCATCAGCATCAGAACGCGCTTTGGCGCGGCCTGCAGTCGGGCATGCTCCAGACCACGGCGACGGATCACTGCTGCTTCTGCGTCGACCAGAAGCGCATGGGCCTCGACGACTTCCGCAAGATCCCCAACGGCACCAGCGGCGTCGAGGATCGCATGGGCGTGCTGTGGACCCACGGCGTCAACACCGGTCGACTCTCGCGGACCGAGTTCGTCGCTGCGACGAGCGCCAACGCGGCCAAGATCTTCAACATGTACCCAAAGAAGGGGTGCATCGCGCCCGGGGCGGACGCAGACGTGGTGCTCTGGGATCCCAGCGGCACCCGTACGATCTCAAAGGACACCCACCACCAGCGCATCGACTTCAACATCTACGAAGGCATGGAGCTTGAGGGCGTGCCGGCCATGACGTGGATGCGCGGCAAGCTGACGTGGAATCGGGGCGAGCTCATGGCTGAGAAGGGCCACGGCAAGTACGTCGACCGGCCCTGCTTCGCCCCCTACTGGGAGTCGGTCAAGCGTCGCAACGACCTGGCCGAGCCCACCGCCGTGGTGCGCAAGCCCGTGGCGTGAGCTGAGACCTGTCCGCGCCGAGGGGCTGGCTGCGTCGTGCGGCCAGCCCTTCTGCGTTGGGAGCCGGCTTGGTCGCGTCGTCGCGGGTGGAGGCAGCGCTGGCTCTTGCATCGGAGCCACCTCCGAGCTCAGCGGCGTGCGGGGGACGCGGGCCGAAGGCCCGTGCTGCGTTCGTGGTGTCGATCAGTCTCCTGACCAGGACACCAAGGCCTCACTTCACCCCTCCTACCCTTGAACTCGAGCGCCGTCCGGGCGAGAAAGCGTCCGGGCGTCGAGGCACAGCGACGCCCGTCCGTCGGGTCGCCTGCCGACGGAGCGCCGCCCTGCCCCGGAGCCCACCATGAGCCAGCCCACCTCCCCGAGTCAGGCGTCCATCGCGAGCGCCCGACCCGGCCAGCGCCCCAACGTGGCGCGAGGTATCCATCACGTCGCCTACCGCTGCATCGACGCCAAGGAGACCGTGGACTGGTACGAACGACACCTCGGCATGACCTTCTTGCTGGCGTTCTCGGAGGACAAGGTCCCGAGCACCGGCGAGCCCGACCCTTACATGCACATCTTCCTGGACGCCGGTCGCGGCAACGTGCTCGCGTTCTTCGAGCTCCCAAACTCCCCGACGATGGGGCTCGACCCGAACACGCCGGCCTGGGTCCAGCACCTGGCCATCGAGGTGGAGAGCGACGCGGTGTTGGCGCAGACCAAGGCCGAGCTCGAGGCTGCCGGCATCGACGTCGTCGGGCCTACCGACCACACCCTCTTTCGCTCCATCTACTTCTTCGACCCCAACGGCCACCGCCTGGAGCTGACCGTCAGCGCGCAGCGCGCCGACCTGGAGCAGCGGCTCTTCGACCTGCGCGGCCCGATGCTCGACGAGTGGGCGGAGACCCGCCGCGCGCCGCAGCACGCCCGCTTCCTTCACGACCCCGACCTCCCCGACCCCACCCTCGCCGCCCCCGGAGACGCTCGATGACGCAGCTCAATGAGACCCACGACCCAACCCTGACCAGCTGGGTCGCCGACGCAGACGCGAGCGACTTCCCGATTCAGAACCTGCCTTTTGGCGTCTTCCGCCGTGAGGGCAGCGACGAGGCCTTTCGCTGCGGGGTCGCCATCGGCGATCAGATCCTCGACCTGGCTGCGCTCGCTGACCTCGGCACGCTCTCCGGCCTCGCTGCGACGGCGGCCGACGCGGGCCGAGACGCCACGCTCAACCGGCTCATGGGGCTCGGGGCGGCGGCGCACAGCGCGCTTCGGCTGGCGCTGTCACGCGGCCTCCGCGCAGGGGCCGCCGAAGCGACGACATGGCGGGCCTGCCTGGTCCCCGAAGAGGACGCGGAGCTGGCGCTGCCGGCGCGGGTGGGGGACTTCACGGACTTCTACACGTCGATTCACCACGCGACCAACATCGGCAGGCTCTTTCGACCCAACAACCCGCTGCTGCCCAACTATCGCTGGATCCCCATCGGGTACCACGGCCGCTCGTCGTCGGTGATCCTCAGCGGCGCGCCGGTGAGGCGGCCCGTCGGCCAGAAGCGGCCCCCCGTGAATGAGGACGGGAGCCCCGCGCGCCCCGGCTTCTCGGCGTCGGCCCGCATGGACTACGAGCTCGAGCTCGGCGTCTACATCGGCGCCGGCAACGCGCTCGGCGAGCCGGTCTCGCTGGCGCAGGCCGACGACCACGTGTTCGGCGTGAGCTTGCTCAACGACTGGTCGGCTCGGGACATCCAGGCCTGGGAGTACCAGCCGCTCGGCCCCTTCCTGGCCAAGAACTTCGCCACCAGCGTGTCGCCTTGGATCGTCACGCTCGAGGCCCTCGCGCCCTTCCGCACCGCGTGGACCCGGCCCGAGGGCGAGCCCGAGCCGCTGGCCTACCTCGACTCGGAGCGTGAGCGCGCCGAGGGTGCGCTGGACATCACGCTCGAGGTCTGGCTGGAGACGACCGCCATGCGGGAGGCCGGCACGGGACCGGAGCGGCTCAGCGTCGGCAGCTACAAGCACGCGTGGTGGACCCTGGCGCAGCTGGTGACCCACCACACCGTCAACGGGTGCAACCTGACCCCCGGCGACCTGCTCGGCACGGGCACGCTCTCGGGACCGGAGGCGGGGAGCGAGGGCGCGCTCATCGAGATCACCAAGGGCGGCAAGGAGCCGAAGACGTTGAGCAACGGGGAGACCCGCACCTTCTTGGACGACGGCGACGTGGTGATCCTGCGCGGATGGTGCCAGGCGCCGGGCGCGCAGCGCATCGGGCTCGGCGAGGTGCACGCCATGGTGACGCCCGCGCGCACGCTGGCCTGAGCCGTGGCGCCCCGCCGCCCCTACGAGGGCCGCATCGCGACGCGAAACGGCCACCTCAACACCCTGCTCGGCCACTTCAACAAGGGCGGGCTGCCGCCCTATGTGCGGCAGCGCGTCGAGACGGCCGACGGCGACTTCTTCGACGTCGACCGGATCCCCGGGCCACCTGGAGCGCCCAAGCTGGTGGCCTTCCACGGCCTCGAAGGCAGCAGCACGTCGGCGTACATGCGCCGGCTGATGCGGGCGGCGGTGGCCGCTGGCTGGGAAAGCGCGGTGGTGCATGCCCGAGGCTGTTCGGGCTCGGACAACCGCCATCCACACAGCTACCACGCCGGGTTCGTCGACGACGTGGACGTGTTTCTGCGCGCAGAGCGCGCCAGGTCGCCCCACCTGCCCCTGGTCTGCGTCGGCTACTCCCTGGGGGGGAGCCAGCTGGGCAACTGGCTCGGGCGGACCCACGACGCCCATGATCTGGTGGACGCGGCGGTGCTGGTCTCGCCGCCCCTACGCCTGTGGCCGGGAGCGGAGGCCCTCGATCGCGGGGTCAACCGGCACATCTACGGCCGGCGCTTCCTGCGGAGCTTGACCTCCAAGGTGCGCGCCAAGGCAGAACGTTGGCCCGCGCTGCGCACCCAGGCCCTGGCTGCCGCGAACGCGCGCAGCATCCGCGAGTACGACCACCTGTGGACCGGCCCCATGCACGGCTTCGACGGCGCCGAGGACTACTACCGCAAGGCCGAGTCTGCGCCGTGGATTCGCCACATCGAGGTGCCGACACGCGTGCTGCATGCAGCAGACGACCCCTTTGTCACCGTGGACGCGGTGCCCGCCGTGGCCTTCGTCGGCGCGCGAGCTGCGGAGCTCGTGCGGACCAGACACGGCGGACATGTGGGCTTTCAGCGAGGTCCGCGCGGTGGCCGACCCGGGTGGCTGGAGCGCTGGATCATGGCCTCGCTCTGCGAGCTCGCGCCCACCCTCCGGCGTGGCTAGCAGACCGGCGGCCCGCACGACGGGTCACTCAGGGCGCGGAGGGCGCTGGCGCCGCCAGGGCCGCCTCGATGTCCGACGCCATCCCCCAAGGGTCATAGCGGGGCTCGACGCGCAGCACACGGCCGTCACGTCCGATGAGCACGTCGACCGGGACCGGCGCCGGGGCTCCCATGCTGGCGTCCGGGACCAGCGACTTCTTGCCACCGCCCACGTCGAACCCGACGGGCATGGCGACCTCGACCGACGCGACGAAGTGGGCCCGCATCGCGCTGTCATCTTGGGGCAGCGGCACGTTGAACAGGCCCGGGTCCGCGAGCGCACCGACCATCACCAGGTCGGGGTTGGGGATGCGCTCACGCAGGAGCCGGTGGGCGTGCAGATAGTGCGTCCAAGCCATCGGGCAGAAGGTGGAGAAGTAGCTGATCAGCCGAACTTTGCCTTTGGCGTCAGACAGGCTCCACGGCGTGCCTGAGGGCGTCTGGACCATCACGCTCTTGGCCAGGGACAGGGGCGTCGCCACCGTGTCGACCGCCACCGTCACGACGGGCTGGTGCGGGTCGTCGGTGTGGATATTCAGCGTCGCCTCGCCTTCGTCGCCACCAGCGCCGGTGTAGCGCAGGCGAAGCGCGACGCTGCCGCCGGGCGCAACGGCCGTCGGGGCGTCGACCACGGTCAAGCCCTGGGGCGCGTCTGTCAGCGTCGCGCTCGACACCCACAGCCACGCGTTCCCCACGTTGCGCAGGACCACGTCCCGCTCTGTGGCCACCCCAGCGTTGGCGACGAGCTTGACGCGGCGCGCCTCGGTGACCAGCGCGGGCGCCTGCGGGGCCGAGGCGAGCTTCCACGTCGAGACGCCGGCCCACTCGACACTGAAGACCCGATCTCCCACCGTCTCTACGGCGCGGTGGTACGCGGCGCCGTTGAATTTTGGCGGCGTGCGCCGGGCGCCGAGCAGCGTCGGGGCACCTGAGTGCGCGACGTCGGCGACGTAGACCCGGTCGATGGCGGCGAGCACCGCGCGGGTGCCGCTGAGGGCCACGTCCGCCACCGCCGAAGGCGGCTTCAGGGTGTGGATCAGCTGCGGTTTCGTCGGGTTGGCGACGCTCACGACGGCCAGCCCTCCCACCCCCGCGGCGACGTAGGCCCGCTGACCTGCGGTGTCGACGACGAGCCGCGTCGACATGCCGGACACCGCCGCGGCTCCGACCACCGCCCCGGCGCTCGCGTTGGTCGCGACCACCTTCAGCCCCGCGCCGCCGTCAGCGACCGCGAGGTGGGCGGCACCGAGCGGCGCGGCGTCCCAGGCGTTGGCGAGGCCGCTCACAGTCCCGGCGTGCGCCAGCTGCCCAGACACGTCGCTCACCTGGTCGAGCCCGGCGCCGTGCGCCGCCACCCAGAGCTTGCCGCCCTGCCAGGCCATGCCTTCGAAGCTGTGGCCGTTGACCGCCAGGTGGTGACTCTCCTGCAGGGCGGGCGCCGCGCCCCCGGTGTAGGTCAGCGCCGTCACCGTCGGCGTGGGCTGGTGGTTGTCCCCGCGCCACGACACCCAGACTCGCCAGCTGCCGCCCAGCTGGCGCGCGGTGACGTGGTGACACTTGGGCGCCATGGACGAGCCGGCGGAGAAGGCCGCGGTGGCGACGGCGGGGAGTTTGCCCGACTGGGCCGTGTCGACCGCCATCAGCCCACCCAGGCTCGTGCACACAAAGACGATGTCCCCGGGGCCGCGCGCGGCGTCGTTGCACTCGAGCTGCTTGCCAAAGTCGTTGTGCCCCTGCGCGACGAGCGTCGGGGCCCACACCGACGGGCCGGTGGGGGGCGGCCCCAGCGGAGCCGGGCCGCCGTCCGCGGCGGCGGCGTCCCCCGCGGCCCCGACGCCGACGCCGTCCGCGCCCGTCTCACCGTCTGGCGTCCCAGCGTCTGACGTCCCGCCGTCTGGCGTCCCAGCGTCTGGCGTCCCAGCGTCTGGCGTCCCAGCGTCTGACATCCCGCCGTCTGGCGTCCCCACGTCCGGCGAGCTCGCGTCCGAGGGGCCCGCGTCGGCCGGGCCGCCGGTGTCGTCGGCCGGTCTGGTGTCGTCACCCGCGCCGCTGTCCGATCTGGCCCCCACGTCCCCACCCGCGTCCGCTCCTGTGGCGAAGCCGTCGGCACCGGCAGCGCCGTCGAAGCTGCGCGCCGCAGGGACGTGCGCCCCCTCGGCGTCCGGCGCGCAGCCCACAGCGAGCGCACAACACGCCGCCACAAGGAGGAGCGTCGGCGGTAGGGAGCGAGACGGCTTGGCCATGGGGTCACCTCACCACCCGCGCGCGTCGAAAGGCCGTCGCTCGACGCGGGGCGCACGTCGAGCGACGACGCGCGAGGCGTCGGCGCGAGCAGGGCTGATGTTCACTGGGTTCCGAGCGCGGCCTGGGGCTGGCCGCCACGCGACAGGAGCCGCGCGGTCCGGCAGACGAGCGTCGCCGGGTGATCCATCATGTACCACCCGCCTCGCGTCCGAAGTGTGAACGTACGTGGTCGAAGGGCGGCGATTCGTCGACGCGTGGCGGCCGACGCCGCCGCTGCGACCATCGTTTCAAACTGAATTTCCAGGCTCTTACGCACAACCCACCGTCCCCATTGGGACGGCCATCACGGCGCTGTTGGGCTCCGTTCAAGAAACGTGAAGCCGGCGCACGTCGAAGCCTGCACCGCCCGGTCGACGCCACTTGGCTCGGCACCGCTGACGCCAGCCGCGCCACGCGCTACGCTCGCGGCTCCAACCAAGGAGCGCAGCATGAGCGGAGCCAAGCCCGTTGAGGGTGGATTGGTCTACAACATCGACGACGAGCCACCCGTAGGGCTCGGTCTGGCGCTGGGGCTTCAGCACTACCTGACCATGTTCGGCTCGACGGTCGCCATCCCGTTGATCATGGCCAAGCCCCTGGGCATCGAGGACGACCCGGCACAGCTCGCGGCGCTCATCGGGACCATGTTCTTCGTCAGCGGCATCTCGACGCTGCTGCAGAGCACATGGGGCAACCGTCTGCCGATCATCCAGGGCGGCACGTTCAGCTTCTTGACCCCCGCCATCGCGGTCTGCGGCATGGCCGGCGCGTCCGGGGCCGGCTTCGAGGTCCGCATGCAGGCGGTCCAGGGCGCCATCATCCTGGGCTCGCTGGTCGAGATCGTCATCGGCTACTCAGGCATCGTCGGCCGGCTCACGAAGTTCGTCGGTCCGATCACCATCGCGCCGACCATCGCGCTGATCGGGCTGAGCCTGTACCCCTTCGGCGCTCCAGAGGCCGGTCGACATTGGCCTATCGGCGGCCTGACCATCGCCCTCATCGTGCTCTTCAGCCAGGTGCTGCGGACGCGACACCGCGTGTTCGAGCTCTTCCCGGTCTTGCTGGGCATGGGCGGGGCGTGGATCGTCGCGGGCATCTGCACAGCGACGGGCGTCTTCGAGCCGGGCCACCCGGCCTACACGAGCCTCGACAAGCTCGAGGCGGCGCCCTGGATTCGGGTGCCCATGCCCTTCCAGTGGGGCATGCCGACCTTCTCCCTCGCGGCCACCGTCGGCATCGTGGCGGGCTACATCGCGTCCATGGTGGAGAGCATCGGCGACTACTACGCCTGCGCCCGCATGGCCGGCGCGCCGGTGCCCACGAGCAAGACCATCAGCAAGGGCATCGGCATGGAGGGCATCGGCTGCCTCATCGCCGGCATCTTCGGCACGGGCAACGGCACCACGAGCTACTCCGAGAACATCGGCGCCATCGGCCTGACCCGCGTCGGGTCGCGCCGCGTGGTGCAGTACGGCGCCGGCATCATGCTGGTGCTCGGCGCCGTGGCGAAGTTCGGCGCGCTCTTCACCACCATCCCGCAGCCCATCGTCGGCGGCATGTATTGCGCGCTCTTCGGCATGATCGCGGCGGTGGGCATGAGCAACCTGCAGTTCGTCGACCTGAACAGCGCGCGCAACCTCTTCATCATCGGGTTCTCATTCTTCATGGGGTTGAGCATGCCGGTCTACGTCAAGGCGCACCCGGTCGCCTTCGACCCGCAGTGGCTGGCCGACGTGGTCAACACGCTGGGCTCCACGGGTATGGCGGTGGGCGCGTTCATCGCTGTGATCCTCGACAACATCATCCCGGGCACGGACGAAGAGCGTGGCCTGACGCACTGGCAGACGGGGGACGAGGCCGCGCCACCACCGGTCGATCCCCACCACGAGACGCACCATGTCGGCTAGCCGAGCAGGCCCCTGCGCCCTCGTCGTGACGGGCCTCGCCACGCTGCTCTCGTCGCTGGCCCTACCCACGACCGCCACCGCGAGCCCTTTTCAGGTCCGCACCGAGGGGCGGGTCAGCGACCGCAACTACGCCAACTTCCGCGTCGGCGCGACCAGCGCCACCAACCGCGCGGAGATGTGCCTGGAGGTCGCGCCGCTCAAGCGGCTGAGCTTCGAGGCCTGCGGCACGGGCGCGACCTGGTTTCACAGCGACGCCGCGCCCCAGTTCATGCACCTGCGAGCCCATGTCCAGGTGGCTTCGATCAAGACCCGCGCGGGCTGGCTCCAGCCGCGGATCGGCGCGGGGGTGGCCGAGCTCCAGGTCGGCGAAGACGACGGTGGGCTCTACTTCGGCAGCACCGGACCGCGCGGCGTCGAGACCGCGGGGCCAGAGGTGGGCGCGTCGGCCCGGCTGTTGACGCCCATGTGGGGTGGGCTCGAGCTGATCTCGCAGGTCGACGCGACGGTCGCCTACCTGCCCTACGCCCCACAGATGCTGCTGCCGATGGAGAAGGTTCAGCCGCAGGTCACGTTCACGCTCGGCTTTGGCTTCTGATGACGCCCAAGACCCGCCAGCTCGTGCGCATCGGCCTGTCTGTGGCGGTCCTCAGCGTGGCGTGGTGGTCCCAGCGCGCGTCGACCGACACCCAGGTCGCGGACACCGGTGCCGAGGCCCGCAACGTGGCCGCGCCAGCGCCGCCCCCTCGCGCCCTGGCCATCGCCGCCCCGGCTGTGCACAAGGCGCACGCCGCCCGCCGCTCCGACGTCATCGTCACGGGGGTCGGGCGCGTGGCCAAGACCCTGCCGGACGACAACAAGGGCAGCCGCCACCAGCGCTTCATCCTCGACGTCGGCCAGGGCCTGACCGTGCTCGTGGCCCACAACATCGACCTGGCCAGGCCGCTCCCCCTCAGTCGCGGGGACCTCGTGCGCTTCAAGGGCGAGTACGAGTTCAACGCCAAGGGCGGCGTCGTGCACTGGACGCACCATGACCCCCGCGAGCGACACCCAGGCGGATTCCTGGAGAGCGGCGGCAAGCGAGTCGAGTGACGCGGACGTTGCGGGTGTCGGCCGCTGGCTCTGCCCTCAGGCCAGCGCGGGGTAGTCGGTGTAGCCCTGCTCTCCCGGCGAGTAGAAGGTCGCGAAGTCCGGTGCGTTGAGCGGGGCGTTGGCCTCGAGGCGGGCCGGGAGGTCCGGGTTGGCCAGGTAGGGCACACCGAAGGCGACGGCGTCCGCCTCGCCCGAGGCGATGACCGCGTCGGCCGCGTCGCGGGTGTAGCCGCCGTTGACCACCAGCACACCGTCGAAGGCGGCACGAACCGCGGGGGTCACCGCGGGCGCCGCTGGGTTGGCCATCATGTGGCCGGGGAGCGGCGCGACCAGGTGAACAAAGGCCAGCCCGCGCTGGCTCAGCTCACGAGCGCCAAACGAGAAGGACGCCACGGGGTCGCTGTCGCTCATGCCGTTGTAGGCGCCCGTGGGGCTCAGGCGGATGGCCGTGCGCGACGCGCCAATGGCGGCCACGACCGCGTCGACCACCTCCAGCGGGAAACGCCAGCGCTTGGCGATGCTGCCGCCGTAGTCGTCGGTGCGCTGGTTGCTCCCGTCGCGGATGAACTGATCGACGAGGTATCCATTGGCCCCGTGGATCTCCACCCCGTCGAAGCCAGCCTCCACGGCGTTCCGCGCGGCGTGGGCGTAGTCGGCCACGACGCCGGCGAGCTCGCGGGTCTCCAGGGCGCGCGGCGTGACGTAAGGCTTCTTGCCTTCAGGCGTGTGCGACTCCCCCGCGGCGGCGATGGCGGAGGGCCCGACCGGGAGCTGCCCGCCCTGGAAGTCGGGGTGCGACGCGCGGCCCATGTGCCAGAGCTGCAGAAAGATGCGGCCGCCAGCGTCGTGCACCGCCTGCGTCACGGGCCGCCACGCCGCCACGTGGGCGGGCTGATCGATGCGCGGCGCGTTCACCCACCCGACGCCCTGGGGCGAGATCGACGTGGCCTCGGTGATCAGCAGCCCGCCCGACGCACGCTGGGCGTAGTAGATCGCCATGTGCGGCAGCGGCACCCCGTCGGCGGTGGCGCGCCCACGCGTCATAGGCGCCATGAGCACGCGGTTCGGCAGGTCGAGCTCGCCCACACGCAGCGGGGTGAAGAGCGGAGAGGGGTGGGACATCGAGGACTCCTGGGTGGTGAGACGAGGCTGGACGCGCCCGCGCGTGTCCCGCAGGTCGCAGCGGGCATCACGAGCGTCAGCCGGCCACACGGAATCACGGCGGACCGCTCGCGCCAGGTCACCGGCGTGGGTCAAGGTGTTCCGCTGGTGGGACAATCTCTCGCTGGGACGGCCGCACGCGCTCTGCCACACCGGTCGGTCGGGCTCTGCGCGTCCCGGCCTCGCGGGCGTCGTCCGCGCCGGCTCAGTCGTCTGTGAGGCCGAGCAGGCGAGCGAAATAGGGGCTGAGGAAGCGACCCTCGGGGTCGCGCTGCTGCCGGTCGGCGCGGAACTGTGACCACCGCGCGCCGAAGGCCGCCTCCGCGTGCCCGGGGCCGAGGTTCTTGGTCTGGTTGAAGGTGCAGCGACCGCCGTGGTTGGCAGCGAAGTCGTTGTAAGCGACGCAGAACTGGTCCCACAGCGCGGTGATCTCGGGGTCGTCGCTCATGGGGCGGACCGGGTCGAGGGTGATCGCGTCGCCGTCGTGGCTCGGCGAGAGCAAGGTCCGCTCGTCGTGTCGGACGCGATAGCACGCGAGCAACCCGCGCTCGTCGAAGCGAGGGTTGGCGCGACGAAACGCGGCGTAGAAGTCGAGGAACGCGGGCAAGGTCCGCTCCACAAAGCCGGCCACGGGGAAGGCCCAGAAGTGGAAGTCCCAGCGAAAGCGGTAGGGCGGGCCGTAGTCGATGGGCTTGAGGTTGCGGTAGTTGCGCAGTCCACGGCGAAAGACCACCCCGAGCGTGGCGAAGGCGCAATAGGCTCCGAGTCGCACCAGGCGGGACCACCAGCGCCCCTCGAAGACGCCCATGATCGGGTTGAAGTACTTGAAGATGCGCTGCAGCAGCGCGCCGGCGACACGCTCGAGCGCGTTGGGCTCGCCACGCTGTGGAGTCAGGTTGCGTGTCTCGAACACGAAGCGCCCGGTGCTGGCGTCCAAGAGCCCGAAGGCGCCGTCGTTGTCGGCCAGCGTGCGGGCGAAGAAGCTCGGCCAACCAGCGTCGTGCACGCTCGACGTGACGTAGCGGAGCGAGACGATCTGCATCGGCTGCACCGCCAGCGTGACCTCGTAGACGATGCCACCAAGGCCGTGGGTCGAGGTGAAGCGGTAGAAGTCGGCTTCGCCAGCGCGGACCACGCGGTCCACGCCGGCGGCGTCGACGTAGCGTATCGCCCGGATCATGCTGACCGCGAAGCCGCTGCTCTCCCCCAACGCCGCGTCTTTCAGGCAGCAGCACGCGACGCTGCCAAGGGTGGCGTTGCCGATCTCGGGCGTGAAAGGCAGCTGCAGGCCACGCTCCGCGAGGAAGCGATGCACGTCGAGCAGGTGGTTGCCCGCGCCGACCACGACCGCTCCGTCTGCCGGCTCTCGCAGCGCGACGAAGTGCTCCAGCGAGACCGCCGTGCCGCCACGTAGCACCGTGCAGCCGCTGTTGGAGTGCGCGGACCCGACCGCCAGCAGGGGCGACGGATAATCGGTGGCGCCGGTGACCACCGCTTGCAGCTCGGCGACCGTCTTCGGTGCGACCACCACGGTGGGGTTGGACGGGTACTGGCGCGACCAGTTCAGGTGCGCCGGGGGCGTGTCGTGTCGGCTCATGGTCCGGCGAGCGTAGCACCGGATGCCGGCCGATGTCCGAGCGCCGGTGCAGGCCCCCTCCCAATGGCGTCCGCGGCGAGCGGCGGCACCGCGGCGGCGCCCTCCCTACGAGCACGCCCTCCCTACGAGCACGAGGGTGCAAATCTCCGATCCTGGCCCGTCGTCGGTCTATCTTGCTGCCCTCACCCGAGCACCGCCCGCCTCGCTACCCCGCCGCATGGAGCCCCCATGGACGCCACCGCGCTGCCCTTTGAATCCGCGCCGAGCGACACGCCCTTCTATCAGTCGTCCGCCTACTTCCCGATGCCCGTGGTCCTGGCCGTGACCCACGACGAGAGCGGGCAGGTCAACGTCGCCCCCTACAGCCTCTGCTTCCCGCAGCCCGACGCGGGCGAGCGCATGCTCATGCTCATCGCCAAGCGCGACTCGAACACGTGGCGCAACGCCGTCGCCACGGGCCGGGTCACCCTCTGCTTCATCGCCGACGAGCCTCACCTGCTGGAGCAGTGCGTGGAGCTGAGTCGCAAGCTCCCCAGCGCGGAGAAGATGGCGCGGAGCAAGTTCCAGCTGATCCAGGTGGGCGACCGACAGGTCGTGGCCGAGGCGGAGCAGGTCTTCGTGTGCACGCTGGTGCGCCATCAGCACCACGCCGAGGCGCGGGAGCGACGGATGTTGCTGCGCGTCGACGACGTGCTGCTCAAGCCACGGTGGCGGAGGGCGCTCCATCGAGGCTGGGGCGCGCCGCGGCTGGCGGTGGAGTTCGGCTTTCGAGGGCGCTCGGCGACCTGGCTCTCGCGGCCGCGGGCGGTGTTTGGCGGCCCGGCGCTGCGGCCGACCTTCGAGATGCGCGTCGACATGAGTCAGCAGGACGCGGTCGACAGCCTGCAGCGCGCGCTGGACGCGCCGGGCGTGCCGGTGCAGGGCTTCGCTCGCTCGGGCATGGCGCAGATCAACATCCCAGACGGCGAGGCCACGTTCTTCTCGCCGGAGATGGAGATCACCATCGAGGAGGTCGACGGGCGCGCCCACCTGCACGGCAAGATCAAGCCGCACCCGCGCGTGTGGACCCTGTTCACGGCGGCGCACGCGGCGGTCGCGCTCACGGCCGGGTTCGCCGGCCTCTTCGGCCTGAGCCAGTGGATGCTCGACCAGCCCCCGTGGGCGCTGTGGGCGATCCCTGCGGCGGCGCTGGTCCACGCCTTCATCGCGGGCGCCGCCTTCGTCGGCCAAGGGCTCAGCGCCGACCACGTGTTTCGGCTGCGGTCCTTCGTCGAGGAGGCCGTGACCCATTGATGCGGGGGGCGGTCTCTCTTGCATCACGCGAGGTCGGCGCCGACCTGCTGGCTTCAGCGGCGGAAGGTCTTATGCTGCGGGCGCCTCCTCTCGCCCTGAGCTCCACATGCCCCGTGTGTTCATCGTCACCCTCTTGACCGGCCTCGCGGCCGGGGCGCTGGGCTGTGGCGACGGCAGCCCGTCCGGAGAGCCCACCTACACGGGCAGCGATGTCACGCCCACGTGGCCGGCCGGGCCCGAGGACGACTGGCGCGGGCGTCCCAGCGCGCAGGCCACGTACACCACGTGCGGGGGGCTCTGGCAGTGCGGCGTCGATCAATGCCAGGCCAACCCTGGCCCCACCTGCCTGAAGCCCTGCGTCACCGCCTCGAGCGAAGCCCTGGTCACCGCCTTTCACGACGTGACCAAGTGCGGCGTCCACGTCTGCGCCAAGTCGCTGTGCAAGGACAGCGACGACCCCAACTGCGTCGCCCAGTGCCTGTGGAGCCGGTGTCTGGGCTTCGCAGCGCCTTGCAACGTGCCGGTGGGCGTGACAGGCAGCGAGACCTGCGGCACGGCGTGGGACTGTGTCACGCCCTGCAACGGCGACCTGTCGTGCGTCGGCGGCTGCTACGCTGCAGCGACCACCCTGGGCCAGCGGCTCTTTCTCCGCCACTGGTCGTGCATCGCGCTGAGCTCCGCGACCGCGCCGCTGGTGGACTGCTACAGCTCAGCGCTCCGCTGCAACGCGAGCGGGTCCCTCGGCAAGAGCCGGTGCTTTGACATCTTGCAATGCAGCGCGGGCTGCGGCGACGCCGTCGGCAGCGAAGAGTTCGCGTGCAACGCCAGCTGCTTTGGCCAGGGCACGACACCCGCCCAAGCGGACTTCGCCAACGTCGTGGACTGCTACACACGCTTCGCCCAAGGCCACGCCCCTGGAGACTGCGCCAGCACGCTCGCCACCTGCGTGGCGCCAGCCGGCGGGTTGACCTGCGCTGAGGTCGACCCCTGCCGCGAGGCCTGCGTCGTAGCAGGCCAGTCGAGCGAGGTCTGCACCTTTGGCTGTCTCAAGAAGGCGACCCCGGCCGCGGCGAGGCTGTACCTCGACCTCACGTTGTGCAGCAGCGTGACGTGCGTGAACCAGTGCCGCGGCAAGCCCGCGCCGGACTGCGAGGCCGCCTGCCGCGCCAAGACCTGCTCGGACGCACAGAAGGCCTGCGACGCGCCTTGACCGGAACTCCACGGCGTGCGGAAAGTTTGGCGTCGGGCCACCGCGGCCTCGTTCTGAGCCCGGCCCCGTGCCGTCGACTCGACCCCCTGGAGTCCAGCGGCTGAGCCTCACTCGGGGCGCCCGCGGGCCGCGATGGCCCCCGCCTCACCGGGCTGCAGCGCAGACCCTCGACCCCTCTTGATTCCCGCGTCACAAGAGCGGACTCTTGGCGGCCGAAATCGCACCTACGTGCCCTGCGCCCGCTTTTCGGGCCGCCTGTGTGGCTCCGAGCCACCGCTTGGCAGCTGAGCTGCCCCGAGGAGCCACCATGCCCCGCTTCCCTGCGACCTCGTACGCGCTCTGCGACGCTGGCGTGGCCCAGAACCGCATCGGCGGGACCTGGGTCGACGCCACCGAAGGCGCGACCCTGCCTGTGCTCAACCCCCGCGTCGGCGCGCCCATGGGTCAGGTGGCCTGCTCCACGGCGGCCGACATCGACGAGGCGGTGGCGGTCGCGCAAGCGGCGCAGATCGGCTGGGCCAACACGCCCATCAAGGCGCGGGCTCAGGTCCTTCACCGCTGGCGCGTGCTGCTCGAGACGCACCTCGACGAGCTCTCGTGGATCGTCGCCCACGAGAACGGCAAGAACTTCGAAGAGGGCCGCGCCAGCGCGCTCAAGGGCATCGAGTGCCTCGAGTTCGCCATCGCAGTCCCCAACGGGCTCGCGGGCGGCACGCTGCAGGTGAGCCAGGGCATCCGCTGCGAGCACCGCTTCGCGCCCCTGGGCGTCGTGGCCGGGGTGGTGCCCTTCAACTTCCCCGTCATGGTGCCGATGTGGATGGCGCCGCTCGCGCTCATCGCGGGCAACGCCTTCGTGCTCAAGCCCTCGGAGAAGACGCCCTTCGGCATGTGCCGCTTCGTCGAGCTGGCCGAAGAGGCGGGGCTCCCCCCTGGCGTCTTTCAGCTGGTGCACGGCACCCGCCCGGCGGTCGAGGCGCTGGTGGACCACCCGGACGTCAAGGCCATCGGCTTCGTCGGCTCGACCCGCGTCGCGCGCGTCGTCTACAGCCGCGCGACGGCGCTTGGCAAGCGCGCGCTCTGCCTCGGCGGCGCCAAGAACCACCTGGTCGCGGTGCCGGACGCCGACGTAGAGATGACCGCCACCAACGTCGTCGCCAGCTCCATGGGCAGCGCCGGCCAGCGCTGCATGGCGGCGAGCGTGCTGGTCGCCGTGGGGGACACGCAGCACATCGTCGACGCCATCGTCGCCAAGGCCAGCCAGGTGCGGCTCGGCCACGACATGGGCGCCATCATCGACCCAGAGGCCGTCCGGCGCATCACCGATCACATCGACGCCGCCGTGGCCGCGGGCGCGACCCTGCTGCTCGACGGCCGCGACGCCAAGCCGCCCGAGGGCTTTGAGGGTGGCTGCTGGGTGGGGCCGACCATCCTCGACCACGTCACCCCGGACATGCCCGCCGGCTGCGAGGAGATCTTCGGGCCGGTGCTGTCGATCATCCGCACGGAGACCCTCGACGAGGCCATCGAGATCGAGAACGACAACAACTACGGCAACGCCGCGGCCATCTACACCTCCGACGGGGGCACGGCGCAGTACGCCGTCGACCGCTTCGAGGCCGGCATGTGCGGCGTGAACATCGGCGTGCCGGTGCCGCGCGAGCCCTTCCAGTTCGGCGGCTGGAACGCGTCGCGCTTCGGCCACGGCGACATCACCGGCGCCGACGGCTTCCGCTTCTGGACCCGCGGCAAGAAGATCACGTCCAAGTGGGCCCTGGCCTCCGACAACACCTGGATGAGCTGAGCCGCCCTGCGCTCCAACCCTGAGCGGCGACGCGTGACGCGCCCGCAGCCCCCGACCGCGTGGCGCCCGAGCGCCCCTGGGAGACCCAACCATGGACACCAAGCAGATGATCGACCTGTGCAAGCAGCACACGATGTACACCTGGGGCCGGCAGGGGGGGGTTGCGCCGCTACCGGTCGCCCGCGCTGAAGGCATCTATTTCTGGACCCCAGACGGCAAGCGCTTCATCGACTTCAACAGCCAGCTGATGAGCGTCAACGCCGGCCACGGACACAAGAAGATCCGCGAGGCGATGAAGCGGCAGATCGACGAGCTGCTCTTCGTCTTCCCCGGCACCGCCACCGAGCCGCGGGCGAAGCTGGGGCAGAAGCTGGCAGAGCTGGCCCCTGGCGACATCGACCGCTTCTTCTTCACGCTGGGTGGGGCCGAGGCCAACGAGAACGCCATCCGCGCCGCGCGCATGGCCACGGGCCGCCAGAAGATCCTCAGCCGCTACCGCAGCTACCACGGCGCCACCAACCTGTGCATGCAGCTGACCGGTGACCCGCGCCGCTGGGCCAACGAGCCTGGCACGCCGGGCATCATCCGCGTCATGGACCCGATGCCCTACGACTTCAGCTTTGGTCGTACGGAGTCTGAGATCACCGAGAACAACCTGCGCTACCTCGAAGAGGTGATCATGTACGAGGGGCCGCAGAGCATCGCGGCGATGATCATCGAGACGGTCACGGGCACCAACGGCATCCTGCCGCCGCCGGCGGGCTACCTGGTGGGCCTGCGCAAGCTGCTCGACAAGTACGGCATCTTGCTCATCTGCGACGAGGTCATGGCTGGCTTCGGCCGCACCGGCAAGTGGTTCGCCTGTGAGCACGGCCCCATCGTCCCGGACCTGCTGTGCATGGCCAAGGGGCTCACCAGCAGCTACGCGCCCCTGGGCGCCGTGGGCATGCGGCCCAAGGTCTACAAGTACTTCGACGACAACGTCTTCTGGGGTGGGCTGACCTACAACAGCCACTGCCTCGGCCTCGCGACCGCGCTCGCCAACATCGAGGTCTTCGAGGAGGAGGGGCTGGTCGAGAACGCCGCCGCGCTGCAGGCGGTGATGCAGGAGGAGATGGCGCGGCTCAAGGCCAAGCACCCCACGGTGAAGTCGTACCGCAACATCGGGCTCTTCGGCATGGTCGACCTGCAGAAGGACAGCCAGGGCACGCCCATGGCGGCCTACAACAGCGCCAGCGAAGCCATGACCGCCCTGGGGCAGCGCTTCCGCGAGCTCGGGCTCTTCACCTTCGTGCGCTGGGGCAGCTTCATGGCCAACCCGCCGCTCTGCATCACCGAGGCGCAGCTGCGGGAAGCCTGGGCCGTGGTCGACGAGGCGCTCGAGGTCACCCACCCCTACTTCGAGGGCTAACTGTGAGCGACCCCACCCCAGCGGCCACACCCGACGGCGCGTCGGCCGCACCGAGCTCCCCTGGCGCGCTGACGCCGGAGTCTCCCTGCCTGTCGGGCGTGCGTGTGCTGGACCTGACGCGCATCCTCTCGGGCCCCTACTGCACGGCCATCCTCGGCGACCACGGCGCCGACGTGGTCAAGGTCGAGTCGCCCTCGGGCGACGACACGCGGCGCTTCGGCCCGCCCTTCGTCGGCGGCGAGGCGACCTACTTTCTCAGCATCAACCGCAACAAGCGCTCGGTGGTCCTGGACCTGAAGACGCCCGAAGGTCAGGCCCAGCTGCACGCCCTGGCGAAGGACGCCGACGTGGTGGTCGAGAACTTTCGCCCCGGAACGGCGGCGCGTCTGGGGGCTGGGCCCGAGCAGCTGCGGGCGCTGAACCCGCGGCTCATCTACTGCCACATCAGCGGCTTTGGACAGACCGGGCCCTGGTCCGACAAGCCGGGCTATGACCTCGCGGTCCAGGGGCTCGGCGGGCTGCAGGCGCTGACCGGCGCTCCGGAGGGCGAGCCGACCAAGGTGGGCGTGAGCATCGCCGACCTGGTCACCGGGCTCTACGCCGCGCAGGCGGTGCTCCTGGCGCTCTTTCGTCGCGAGCGCACCGGCCAGGGAGAGGTGCTCGACGTGGCGATGTTGGACTCGGTCGTGAGCTTGCTCACCTTCCAGGCCGGCCGCTGGCTGGGCGCGGGCATGAAGCCGCGCCGCATGGGAAATCAGCACCCGTCCATCGCGCCCTACGAGACCTTTGAGACCGCGGACGGCTGGCTCAACCTCGCCGTGGGCAACGACAAGCTCTGGGCCAAGGCGTGCGGCGTGTTCGGGCTCGACGCGCTGGTGGACGACCCGCGCTTCTCGCGGAACCCCGACCGCGTCGCGAACCGAGACGCCCTGCTGGCCCTGCTCGAGCCGGTGCTCAAGACCCGCTCCCGCGACGCCTGGGTGGTCGCGTTCCGTGACGCTGGTGTGCCCTGCGGCGAGATCCTCGAGGTCGAAGAGGTGCTGCAACACGAGGCCGTGCTGGCGCGTGACATGGTCGCGTCGGTCACCCACCCGAGCTTGGGACCGCTGCAGGTCCCCGGTGTGCCGGTGAAGCTCGGTACGGCGGCCACGGGCGTCTGGCGCCACCCGCCCGAGCTGGGAGAGCACACAGCCGAGGTGCTGGGCGACAGCGCCTCCGGCGCGGGCGGCCGAGCGGAGTAGCGGGCGCGCACCGGGGCCGAAGGTCCCCGAATCGTGTGTGTTCCAACACGGCACCACTGGCCAGCACCCGCGGCGGACGGCACGCTGCCGGGTATGAACACACTCCCCGTCTGCGCCGCTCTCCCGCTCTCTCCCGCGACCCTGCGCTCGCCCACGACCCTGCTCAGCGTCGCCCTCGTGGTGTGGCTCGCCGGGTGCGGCAGCGACCCGGCCGGTCCGGGCCCCACGCTCGGGTCGGGCGACGCCGGCACCGACGGCGCCGCGGCCGACGTGGTCTCCCAAGACAGCGCGAGCCCAGCCGACAGCGGCGCAGCGACCGACGCCACGGCCTCGGACGGCAGCGGCGGTGTCGTGCTCGGCGAGCCCTGCAGCGCCCACACCGACTGCGTCAGCGGCCTGTGCGGCTGGGGACGTTTCGGCCAGCTCTGCGTGTCCGCGTGCGCCACGAACGACGACTGCGCGAGCGGGATCTGCGCGCCCCTCGACCCGACCCACAAGGCGACCGACGCAGACGTGAAGCTCGGCTGCCTCGACCGGCACGTGGACCTGTGCCGACCGTGCGTCGCGAACGACGACTGCGCCGGCATCGCCCAGTGCGTCCCCACGACCGACGGCAGCGGCAGCTACTGCGAGAGCCCCTGCGATCCCAAGGCGAGCCAGGGCGAGGCCAACACCTGTCCCAAGGGCTTCGCGTGCGAGACCGCGCAGGACGCCGAGGGCAAGGTCACCGGATCGTGGTGCGCGCCGATCGCTGGCGAGTGCCTGTGCAGCCCGCGGGCCGTGCATGCCAAGGCGCACACCACCTGCAGCACCACCAACGACGCCGGCACCTGCAGCGGTGAGCGCGCGTGCGGCGCCGAGGGGCTGAGCCTGTGCGACAGCGGCACCCCCTTCGTCGAGACCTGCGACGGCGTCGACACCGACTGCGACGGCGAGACCGACGAAGACATCGCCCCGCAGCCCTGCGAAGCCAAGAACCCGAACGGGTCCTGCGGCGGCGTGCAGACCTGCAAGGACGCGAAGCTGGTGTGCGACGCGCTCGCGCCCGGTGAAGAGGCGTGCGACGGGCTCGACAACGACTGCGACGGCCACACCGACGAGGGCTTCGTCGACACCGACGGCGACAAGGTGGCCAACTGCGTGGACAGCGACGACGACGGCGACAAGGTGGCCGACAAGGGCGACAACTGCCCGCTGCTGGCGAACCCAGACCAGGCCGACGTCGACAACGACGGCGACGGCGACGCCTGTGATCCCGACGACGACAACGACGGCGTGAAAGACGGGAGCGACAACTGCCCGCTCAACGCCAACGGCGGGCAGCTGGACACCGACAAAGACGGCAAGGGCGACGCCTGTGATCCCGACGACGACGGGGACGGTGTCAACGACGCCGCAGACGTGTGTCCGCTGATCCCCAACAAGGACCAGACCGACACCGACAAGGACGGGCAGGGAGACGCCTGCGACAGCGACGACGACGGCGACGGCACCGACGACGCGCAGGACAACTGCCCCCTCGTCGCCAACCCCAAGCAGGTCGACACCGACAACGACAAGAAGGGCGACGTGTGTGACGACGACGACGACGGCGACGGGGTCGCGGACAAGGCCGACAACTGCCAGCTCATCGCCAACCCCAAGCAGCTCAACACGGACCAGGACGCCTTTGGCGACGCCTGCGACGACGACGACGACGGCGACGGGGTCATCGACACCAGCGACAACTGCCCGCTGCTGAGCAACCCCAAGCAGCTGAACTCCGACAAGGACAAGCTCGGCGACGCCTGCGACGACGACGACGACGACGACGGCGTCTTCGACCTCAGCGACAACTGCACGCTCACGGCCAACCCCGACCAGGCCGACAACGACAAGGCCACCGACAAGTCCGTCGCGGGCGACGCCTGCGACGACGACGACGACAACGACGGGGTCTTCGACCTCAGCGACAACTGCACGCTGACGGCCAACCCCGACCAGGCCGACAACGACAAGGCCACCGACAAGTCCGTCGCAGGCGACGCGTGCGACGACG
>JAUIAC010000552.1 GCA_030425545.1 bacterium
GGTCTGCGTGGGGCCCTTGCACCCACCCTGCGTGCAGACGTCGCCCGCGGTGCAGGGGTCGCCGTCGTCGCACGTCGCGCCCTCGGCCGCCGGGGCTGACGCGCACGTCCCCGTCTTCGGCGCGCAGGACTCGACGGTGCAGGGGTCGCCGTCGTCTTTGCACGTCACCACCGTGGCCGGGTTGGTCACGCAGCGATACGGGAAGCTCGAGGTGTCGCAGAGCGGGGCGCCGTTGCACAGGTCGCCGTCGTCGGCGCAGTCAGCGGTCTCCGTGCACTCGCAGGCGTCGACCTTGCCGGACACACAGGCGCCCGCCGCGCAGACGTCGCCCAGGGTGCAGGGCTCGCCGTCCTCGCAGGGCGCGCCGTCGTTGCGCGGCGCCAGCGCGCAGGTCCCGTCGGCCGGGGCGCACGTGGAGGCCCGGCACGCCGTGTCGGCGCTGGTGTCGCAGGTGACGACCGTGCTCGCGTCGAAGGCGCACGCGCCGCTGACGCAGGCGTAGCCACCGTCGCAGCGGTCGCCATTGTCGAGCCACTGACAGTCGGCGTCGCTGCTGCAGGCGCCGCCACCGACCGGGTCGTCGGGGGCGCTACACCCGGCCCCGAGCAGGAAGCTGAAAGCACAGACGAGGGCGAGGCCAGCGCGGCGCTCCGCAGGGGCCTGTCGCCGGAAGTGGGTCGTGCTCATCGAGGTCTCCGCGGAGCGTGACACCGGGGCGCGCGCGGCGCTCCCGGGTGTCACGCTCCAAAGGTTCGAGTTCGTGTCGCGCACTCTACCGGCCTGAGGTCGTCGCCCGCCAGTGCGGCGGCGATCAGGGTGCGTCGTGGGGGTCGCGGGCCGGGCCCTGACCGAGCGCGCCCACCGAGAAGCCGGAGAACCCGGCGAGAAAGTCGCTGTCGCGCGCGTCGAAGAACCACGGCATCACCGCCAGGGCGTAGGTCGACTCAAACTGCAGCCACACGCTGCGGTCGGAGCCCCGGACGGGTCGGTTCTCGACCGCGGCGGGGTTGTGCACCGCCGCCTCGTAGCCGCGAGCGCTGACGCCGTGGGGCGTGAGGTAGGGGGTGAACGAGAAGGCCCCCGTGGGGTAGGCGCCGCCTTGCGTCGGGCTCTGCAGCACCATGTTGAACTCGACCGCGGCGTTGCGGTGAAAGAAGGGCGGCCGGAACGTGTCCTCGGTCACGTCCCAGCGCCCCACGAACGCCGCGACGTCGACGGCGTTGCGGCCGTGGGTGTCCATGGGCGAGGTGAGCACGGTCAGCAGTGAGGGGTCAGGGTGGTCCCAGCTGACGCTGCCGAAGCTGTTGAAGTCGCGCAGATCGTACTTGAAGGGGACGTAGCGGCCGTGCCAGGCGACCACGTCGAAGGGCGAGTGCGACAGGGTCGTCTGCCAGAAGCGGCCCCCCTGCTTGACCACCACATCGGTCGGTGTGGCGCGGTCTTCGTACCACGCCACCGGCGCCTTGAAGTGGCGCTCGTCGGCCAGCCCGTTGGCTCCGACCGGGCCGCGCTCCGGCAGCTGAAAGTGGCCGTCGAAGAGCTCGGCCATGAAGCCCTGAGCGCGCCCGTCCGGGAGCAGGACCCGGAAGCGGAGGCCGCGCGGAATCAGGGCGAGCTCCGTCGGGGCGACGTGCAGCCAGCCCAGCTCGGTCTGCACCTGGAGCGTGCCCTGGTGCGGCGCGATCAGCAGGTCGCCGTCGATGTTGCAGAACACCCGGGTCATGTCCGCCGTGGCGGCGAAGAGGTGAAAGGCCACCCCCCGCTTGACGGCGGGATCGCCGGCCCCGGCGAAGGTCTGCACACCCGCGAGGAGGTCGACACCCTCACCCGGCAGGGGCGCGGGGCGATAGCGCTGCGGCTCGGGGCTGGCGACGCCGACGTCGGGCCCGAAGCGACCGACGAAGCGCGGCGGGCCGTCGATGGCGACGAAGGGCTGAGCGCTCACCTGAGGACGCAGGCGATAGAGCCAGGTGCGCAGGTTGTGGGCCCGGTGGACGGTGAAGCCGGTGCCGTTGATCTGCTCGGCGTAGAGGCCAAAGGGGACCTCGCGCGGGCCGTTCTGCCGCGGGGGCAGAGCGCCGGGGACGGCCTCGGAGGCCAGGTGGTTGCCGAAGCCGGTGAGGTAGCGCGGCGCGTCGGGGGGCGGCGCCGACTCGGGCGGGCGCTGCGCGCTGGGGGGCTGAGCGGTCATGGACGACTCCGAGGGGCGCCGAGGGGCGGGTGGGTCAGCGAGGGACAGTCGCCCCGCCAGGCGGCGGTGAGCAGGGCGCCATAGTCGGCTTCGGTCAAGGGGCGCGGGTTGGGGTAGCGCTGCTCGGTGGCGCGGCGGGCGGCCCACGCCAGGTCGCCCTGGGCGAGGGGGAGGCCGCGCAGGCTCGTGGGCAGGCCGGACGCGTGCATCCAGCGCCAGAGGGCGGCGGGCGGGTCGTCGACCTGCCAGGCCTCGCGGAGCGCGGCCATGGCGGCGGGCGCGACGCTGCCGTTGGTGGCCATGGTGTAGGGCAGGAGCACGCTGTGGGTCAGCGCGTGCGGCGTGCCGAGGCCTCCGAGCACGTGGGCGAGCTTGTGGTGGAGCGCCATGGTCGCGCCGTGGAGCGCTTCGCCCGCGAGCGCGGCGGCGAAGAGGGCGTCGTCGCGGGCCTCCTGCTCCGGAGCCGTCGGCGCCGACAGCCCGTGGAGCGCACGCCAGAGCGGCGCCAGGCTGTCCCGCGCGGCCTCCAGCGCCCGCGGGGTCGCGGCGGTGGACCAGAGCGCCTCGACGCTGTGGGCGAGGGCGTTGAGCAGGCTGGTGAGGCTCAGCGTCCGCGGCAGCGTCAGGGTCAGCGCCGGGTCGTAGACCACCAAGGTCGGACGAACCCGCGGGTCGCGCCCCGTGCGCTTGCCCTCGGCGCCGCTGACGCCCCAGATGTCCGTGCGCTCGGAGCCGGCGTAGGTGGTCGGCACGGCCGCCACCCGCACCGGCCGCGCCAGCGCGACCGCCTTCGCCACGCCCACGGCAGCGCCGCCCCCCCAGGCCAGGACCCAGTCCGCGCGCGCGCGCTCGGCGGCGTCGACCGCGCGGTCCACCACGGACTGTGGGACGTGGCTGGCCGCCTCGGTGAAGGTGCCGACGCAGCGCTCCGCGAGGGCGCGCCGCAGCCCAGCCACGTCCTCGGCGCGGCCCGCCGTGGTGACGACGAGCACCCGCGCTGCGCCGAGGCGCTCGAGCTCAGCCGCCGCCCGCTCGGAGGCGCCCCAGCCAAAGACCACGCGCACGCCGCGGTGGGCGCGCTCCGTCAGGTCGCGACCCGCGGCGTCGTGGGTGTCGGAGACAAAGGTCCGCAGCACAGGCAGCTCCATCGTGAACACAGGGTCGACCGGCCGCTCAGGCCAGGTCGAAGACCAGCACCTCGGCGTCCACGCCCCGCGTCGCGGTCACGGTCCTCAGGTCGCCGCCGTAGAGGGCGTCTCCAGCTCGCAGCGCCTCGCCGTTGACGTGCACCTGCCCACGCGCCACGTGCACCCAAGCGTGCCGGCCCGGCGCCACGCTCACGGTCGCCTGCTCGTCGCCGTTGAAGCGCCCAGCGTACAGCCGGGCGTCCTGGCGCAGGGCCACCGCGACCGCCTCGTCGACCTCCCCCGACGGCCCCGCCACGAGGCGAAAGCGGCCGCGCTTCTCCGCCG
>JAUIAC010000553.1 GCA_030425545.1 bacterium
TTGCGCAGGCTGCGGGAGTTCGGATCGGTGCCGCTGTGTTTGGCCGCGCACCAGGCGCGCGCGGCGCGGCAGCAGGCCGAGGGGAAGCCGCCCTGGTCGCTGCGGCAGTTGGGCGGGGTGGACAGGTCGGGCTTGGCCGCCACAGCGCCGGCGGGGGCTGCGGCGTCAGGCGCGGGGCTGGCGGGAGCGCCCGTCGCAGGCGGCGCGCTGGCGGGAGAGGCGGCGGCGGCTGAGGCTTTGGGCGCGGGCTCCGGCGTCGCCGGGTCGCTCTTCTGCGCGCCGCTGCAGCCCGCGGCGCCTCCCACGGTCAACGTGACCGCGGCCGCAGCCCGCAGCGCGCGCCGATGGACAGGAGGTCGCTCGCGCCGAGTGGGGCTCGAAGGAGCGTCGGCCGGCTTCTTGCTGGGGTCCATGGTCGTCTCCAAGTGCGCGGGCCTCGGCAGCCCTGGGTCGCGAGTGTGACCCGGCGCTGGCGCGGACACCAGCGCGGACCAGGGGGGCAAGCCCGACCGGTGCACGCCTGTCCACCCGCTCGCCGGGCCATCTGTGAGTCGGAGTCGGCGCCTGGAGGAAAAAATGTGCGTCGCGAGAGCTACGCCAACCGACGTTGACCTCGCGAACGGCACGCGGCAAGATCGATCATACACGCCCGGAAACATTGCATGAGTCGCAGCGCGGACCTTCGTCCGGACAGCCGACTCCGGAGATGGCTCATGGTCTCGTCACGCACTTTTTGGTCTCCCCTCGTCCTGGGGCTCGCCCTCACCATCTCGGCCGGCTGCGGTGGCGAGGTCGGCGCCGACGGCAGCGGCTTGGACGACGCCGCTGCCGTCGACACCGCGACCGAAGACGCCGCGACTCAAGACGCCGCGATCGCTGACATCGCCGTCGACGACGCCGGGGAAGACACCGGTAGCAGCGATGGCGGGGCAGGCGATGGTGGACCCGTGGCGGACACCGCTGCCGACGGCGGAGGCGACACGGGCACGGACAGCGTCGCCGTCTCGTGCGAGGCGGACAAGGACTGCGACGACCAGGACCCGTGCACCACCCAGACCTGCAGCGACGGCACCTGCACATCGACGCCAGTGAAGAAGGGCGTGCCCTGCGACGACGGGCTGGCCTGCACGGGCAACGACGTGTGCGACGGAGCCGGGAGCTGCGCGGGCGACAACCTCTGCATCGACAAGTGTTGGAGCGAGGGCTCCGCGATGCCCTTCGCCACGAGCTGCGCAGAGTTGGCGGGCGACTTGTCGAAGCTCCCCGGCCTCGTCAAGGGCTGCAAGGTCGGCGTGTGTGACCCCAAGCTCAAGCAGTGCACGTGGACCAACCGCCCAGACGGGACCGCGTGCTTGAGCGGAGAAGAGGTGAACAGCGGCTGCCCAGGCACGTGCCAGGCGGGCGTCTGCGGCAACGTGTGCGACGACAACAAGCCGTGCACGCACGACTACTGCTGCAAGACGAACCCCAACGAGAAGGGGTGCGACGCCGGACGTGGCGCGTCGACCAAGGAGGGCTGTGTACACCCGCCGAAGCTGAGCGCCGTGCCCTGCGACGACGGCGACCCCTGCACCAAGGACGACAAGATCCTCTGCGGCGTAGCGCCGTGCAAAGGGGACCCGATCTGCGACGACGGCGACCCCTGCACGTCGGACGCGTGTGACAGCAAGACGGGCAAGTGCAGCCACAGCCCGGTCAAGGGCTGCGCCGCGTGCAAGGCGGACGCAGACTGCGACGACAAGAACCCCTGCACCGTGAACACCTGCGCTTCGGGTGTCTGCAAGGCGGCCGCAGCGAAGAAGGGCACCCCCTGTGACGACGGCGTGATCTGCACGGTGTACGACGCCTGCGACGGCAGCGGGAGCTGCGCGGGTGGAGACGCGTGCATCGACAAGTGCTGGAACGAGAGCTCCAACACGCCCTTCTCAGCGAGCTGTGTGCAGCTGGGGGGAGACCTGTCGAAGCTGCCCGGCATGGTCAAGGGCTGCAGGGTCGGCGTCTGTGATCCCAAGCTCAAGCAGTGCACCTGGACCAACCGCCCAGACGGGACCGCCTGCCTGAGCGGAGAAGAGGCGAACAACGGCTGCCCAGGCACGTGTCAGGCGGGTGTGTGCGGCAAGGTCTGTGACGACGGTGACCTGTGCACCGACGACTCGTGCTGCACGACCGGCGACGGTCCAGGGTGCCCGAACAGCGGTCCAGACGGCTGCGCCCACAAGCAGAACAACAAGGGCTGCGTCGACGACGGCGACCCTTGCACGGGGCCCTTCATGAACTGCCAGACCGGCAAGTGCCTGCCCAAGGACTGCAACGATGGCAAGGCGTGCACGCTCGACACCTGCGACAGCAAGACGGGCAAGTGCGTGCACAAGGAGGTCACGACCTGCAAGTGCGCCCAGCACGCCGACTGCAATGACGGCGACGCTTGCACCGTCGACAACTGCAACGCCAAGACCGGGGTGTGTACGAACACGAAGAAGAAAGAGATCTGCGACGGCCTCGACAACGACTGCGACGGGGCCACCGACGAGGCGGGCGCCGCGGGCTGCGTCTGGTACTACACCGACAAGGACAGCGACGGCTTCGCCCCGAGCGGGGCCAGCAAGTCGTGCCACTGCCCCAAGAAGGCCCCAGCGAACATGACGACCAAGTCGCCTGGCAGCGCCAGCACCACCGACTGCAAGGACACCGACAAGACCAGCTATCCAGGCGCCAAGGAGCTCTGCGACAACACCGACCACAACTGCGACGGCCACCCGCTGGTCAAGGACGTGCCGGGGACCTCCGTCTGGGAGGGCAACCTGACGCTGAGCTTGGGCGGCTGCAAGCCCCGCTACAAGGACAACGACGGCGACGGGTGGGGTGCCGGCCTGGCGCGATGCGTGTGTACCAATGTCAGCCACGCGACCACCAAATACACGACCGGGCTGGGCGGCGACTGCAACGACTACAACAAGGACGCGCGCCCCTTGCAGACCGGGTGGTTCTCCAAGCCACACAAGGGCAGCAGCTATGACTGGAACTGCGACGGCAAGACCACGCTCAGGTGGCCGACACAGGGGGCCTGCCCCGGCAAGAGCTCGTGCATGACGAAGATGGTCAAGGGGTTCACTGGCAGCGTCCCGGCTTGCGGGGCGGTGGGCAAGCTGCTGCTGGAGTGCAAGAAGAAGCCGATCCAGTGCAAGTCCAGCAAGACCGCGACCGCGACGCAGACGTGTCATTGAGCCTGGCGCGGCGCCTGAGCCGTGGGTCCGGAGTCTCCGGCGCGGCGCGCACACCACCGCCCTCGCCGCGGTCCCGTCGGGCGCTCGCGGGGTGAAGCTCCCCCCGCCCGCTGCTAGCCTGCGCGAGCGGCCCCTCCTGCCGCGCCGGAGCGCCCCGTGCCTGACCCTCGCCGACGCCGGCCGCGCCGCCGCGCCCTGGCCCCCGCACCGTCTCCGCTGTGCCCGCGCGTGGACGGCCGCGCACGTCCACCGTCCACGCGCCGCCGGCGAGGCTTGAGGCGACACGCGGCCCTGGCCGGGCTGCTGCTCAGCTGGACCCTCGGCGGCGGGTGCGCGTCTGACCCGGGCCCGGCCGACGGGGCTGACGTCGAGGCCGACGCGGGCGCCTCGGGCGACGCCACCGCTGACACGGGCGCCTTCACCAGCACCCTCGGCCAG
>JAUIAC010000052.1 GCA_030425545.1 bacterium
ACGCAGGTCGATGCGGTGCGAGAGGCTGATGTTCGCCACCTGGTCCGTGCCGGCGAAGACCACCGACGCGTTGGCCACCATGGTGACCGCGCCGACCCGGTAGTCGCCCAGGATGCCGGGCGCTACAGTCAGCGACGAGCGGCCGGTGTAGTGGTCGAAGAGCTTGCCGGTGGGCAGCGTGACGTCGAGCGCCAGCGCCAGGTGAAAGGCGTCGCCCGCCGCCGTCAGCACACGGACACGCGGCGCCAAGCGCACGTCCCCCAGCGCGAACGACGACGGCTCAGCAAAAGGGCCGATGGCGTTGCCTCCCTGCAGCGGGACGATCGGCACGCCCACGCCCACAGACAACCAGGACGCGAGCCGCACGCTGCCCATCAGGTTGGCGGTCAGCCGGTGGCTCACCAGAGACTCGAGCACCTCGGAGTCGGCGCCCGTGTCGCGGCGCAGCACGACCGGGTTCTTCTGGTAGTCCAGCACGAGCCCGAGGCTCCACGGATAGCCGCCGTCGGTCTGGCCGCGGCCCACCGAGACGCCGTCGTGCAGGTAGGTGGAGGGCGTGAAGATCTGCGCGTCCAGCTGGTAGTCCGCCGCCTGGGCGGGCTGCGGCGCCAGGGTGAGCACGCTCGCGGCGGTCGACAGCGCCAGGGCTGCGGTCCCGGTGGAGCGCAGGCTCGCCCGAGCGCGCCGGCTCCGACGGAGGGCCAGCGCCAACATCGCCAGGGCGAAGGCCACGGCGAGCTGCCACGGGCCGCTGGTCTGCGTGGGGGACGCGGTGCAGGCGCCGCCGGTGAGCATCAGCTGGGCCCCCTCGGCCTCACACGCGTCGCCGACGCCGTTGCCGTCGAGGTCCTGCTGGTCGGCGTTGCTGATCTCCGGGCAGTTGTCCGTGTCGTCGGAGATGCCGTCGCCGTCGGTGTCTCCGGTCGCCGGGGTCTCCGTCTTGCAGCCCTTGTCGCAGCCGTCGCCGTCGGTGGTGTTGCCGTCGTCGCACTGCTCGTCGCCCTCGACCTTGCCGTCGCCGCACACCGTCTGTGCCGGGGTCTCCTTCTTGCAGCCCTTGTCGCAGCCGTCGCCGTCGGTGGTGTTGCCGTCGTCGCACTGCTCGTCGCCCTCGACCTTGCCGTCGCCGCACACGGGCAGCGTCGGGGCCTCCTTCTTGCAGTCCTTGTCGCAGCCGTCGCCGTCGGTGGTGTTGCCGTCGTCGCACTGCTCGTCGCCCTCGACCGCGCCGTCGCCGCACACCGGCGCTGACCCGGTCGTCGTGCACGCGTTGGAGCAGCCGTCGTCGTCGACGTTGTTGCCGTCGTCACACTGCTCGGTGGCCGGGTCCACCTTGCCGTCGCCGCACCAGCTGGTGGTGGTGGCCTTGCTGCACTCGGTGCCAGTGCACGTGGCGAAGCCCGCCAGCAAGACCGCGGTGTCCAGCACGCCGTCACCGGCGTCGCACACCACGATGGTCAGGGTGTGCTCCGTCGCGGCGTCCGGCAGAGGGACGTCCACCGTCAGCCGCGGCGTGGCGCCGTCGAACTCGGTCCCGCTGTCCGTGATCACCGTCTGGCCTGCGAAGAAGGGGCCGTTGATGGAGATGATGTTGCCCTTGGCGTCCAGGGCGACGTTCTTGCCGTCGACGAAGACCCCGACCACGTCGTTGAAGGTCTGGCCGAGGAACTCGGGATACTCCTCGGTGCCGACCATGTACTCGAAGCGGATGCCCTGGGTCTTGGCGTCGATCTTGAAGCTCACGTCGAGCCGCGCTGCGTCGAAGGTGCCGAAGCCCGGCACGAGCTTGTCGCACAGCGGGTCGCCGGCGCCCTGATGGTCGGTCGCGGTGCCCTTGTCGGCGTTGGGCGGCTCAGCGGCCTTGGCAGAGCCGCTGCTGAGGATGATGCCGTCGGGCAGCCCCAGCGGCCCCTTCTTGAAGGTCCCTGCGGCCGAGGGCGCGCCGGTGTAGGACTTGGCGGTGACCTGGAGCCCGACGCTGGCGAAGAGCTGCTGGGTGAGGGTGGCCGCGTCGCTGGTAGGCGTGACCTCCAGCGCGTGGGCCGGCGGCGCCAGCTGCAGCGTGAGCGCAGCGAGGGCCCCGAGCAGTGCGTGGTGGGGGGTGGGTTTCATGTTGAGATCCTCTGTCCATTTCTGGGTCGGCGCGGGGCATACGCCGCTTGGAGTTCAAGGTCCCCCTCAGCCTCCAAACACCGCCCGTGCTCAGCAAGCGACCGCCCCTGAGTGGAGTACGCGTGCGCCACAGGCGACTCGCGCTTCTCGGCTTCGCCTTGGACGTCGTCTCAGCGTGGTCTCAGCGTGGTCTCGACGACCTCTCGGTCTCTCCAGGGCAGGCGCTCAGCGCCGACACACGAAGGTCGTGTGGAGCACGCGAGCGCAGCCCATGCCCACCTGCGAGATGTCCGGCTCGAACGAGAGCCCCTTGGCGGTGACACGAAACACGTCGCCCTCGCCGCCCTTGGCCTCGCCCGGCCCCTGCACCTTGGCGCGGCCGCTGTAGCGCACGCCTGCGCAGTCCTCGGGCTGGGTCGCGACGAAGGTGTAGGCGAAGTGCCGGCCCGCCTGCACGTCGCTCACCGAGAGCGTGGCGCCGGAGTCGTTGCTGTAGGTGCACACCTGGAACCCGGCTGCCGCCGCGGGTGGGGCTGGGGTCAGCGCCTTCGCAGGCGACCCACGAGGCGCTGGCGTCGCGCCGCCACAACCCGCCGCCAACAGGCAGCCCCATGCAGCCGCGACGAAGCGCGCCGAGGCGAGGATACGGGTGCTGGTCCGGGCCCGAGGGCATGCAGTGTCGACGACGCGGTTCATTCGGGGCTCCTGTCAGGATCGGTCACAGCCACGACGGCACAGCCACGACCGGCACAGTGACGACTGCCACAGTGACGACCGCCACAGTGACGGCTGCACTGTGGCACAGCACCGCGCAGGGTGGCGACCGGCGCCCGTGTGGTGTCGGACACGCAACAGCCCGGCAGCACGCGACGGCCCAGGTTCAGACTTGCGTTCAGGCCGGATTTCTCTACACTCTTGCCGCCTCAAGACCCGTTGTGGGGTCAGGCGTCGCGCCTCTCCTGCCCTCAGGTGTCTCTGAGGTGCTCACCAAACGGGGCGCTCACCGAACGGCGCAGCCGTTCCAAGTTCCAGGGATGTTCATGGCGAAGGAAGAAGGGCTCATTGTCGAAGGTACCGTGATCGAGCCACTGCGGAACGCAATGTTCCGGGTCGAGCTGCCCAACGGGCACAAGGTGCTCGCGCACGTCTCCGGCAAGATGCGCAAGTACTTCATCCGCATCCTCCCTGGTGACAAGGTCACCGTGGAGCTGTCGCCCTACGACCTCACCCGCGGCCGCATCACCTACCGCGCGCGCTGAGGCTCGCCCTCGGGCGCACCGGATCCGCGACGTGTCGGACCGCGCGCTCCCCGCCGGCCCTCGGCGAACCCCACTCAGGCCCCTCTCCGCGACGCCACGCGGCCCCTCATGTTGGGGTGCGTGAATGCGTGGTTGTCCGTGGCCGTTGGACCCTTTGACAGATCGTGGACCCACACGCTCGCTTTTGCGGGGCCTGTGGTAGCCTCGCGTCTCTAACGTCTTCGGAGGTCCCCATGTCACGTGCTCTGCGTGCGCCTGCCCTTTGGGCTCCTGCAATCGCCTTGTTGGCGCTCACCACGGTCCTCGTCGCCGCGCCGAGGACGGCCGCCGCCGGGTCCGGCGGCTCATGGGAGCTGGTGTCGAAGGACGACGGCGTCCGTGTGTCTCGGAAGCAGGTGCCCGGCAGCAACATGTTCGCCTTCCGCGGGGTGATGACGGCCAACGTGCACTTCGCCAAGGTGGTGCAGGTCTTCGCCGACTCGAAGTCGCGGCGCCACTGGGTGGACCGCTGGCACTCGGACAAGGAGCTGAGCGTCAAGAGCCCGCTCGAGCGCACCTACTACATTCGCTTCGGTCTGCCCTTTCCGGTGAGTGACCGCGACTACGTCCTGCACACCAAGGCCAAGCCGAACCCCAAGCGGCGGATCCTGACGGCCTACATCAAGTCGGTGAACCACCCGGCGGGCGGCAAGAAGTCGTGCTGCGTGCGCGGCAACGTCGTCGGCACGTACTACAAGTTCGAGGCCCTGCCGAACTCCGAGCGCACACGGCTGACGGTCGAGGTGCACACCGACCCTCGCGGCATGCTGCCGGCGTGGCTGGTCAACATCATCCAGAAGAAGTGGCCCTACAAGACCCTGCGCGGCTTGGTGCGTCAGGCCCAGAAGCCCGGTACGCCGAAGCACCCGCGCTTCGCGGACTGGCACACGCCCTACGTGGCCCCGGCGCCGCCCGCGCCTCCGGCCCCTGCGGCTCCCGCGGCACCGCCGGCCGCCCCAGCGCCGCCTGCGACCTCGCGGCCGACCAAGTAGCGACCCGTGCCCAAGCGCTCCGGTTCGCGACCCGGCGCGGTCCGCCGCGCGGTGCTGTTCGTGACGGGGTTGGGCCTCCTGGCGTGCTCGCCACAGTCGCCACAGTCGCCACAGTCGCCACAGTCGCCACAGTCGCCAAAGCCCCCGAATCACGCGGCGAGCGCCCAGGTCGCGACCGCGTCGCCGCGCGTCGGCCCCGTGGCCACGGCGGCCGTCCACACGCTGAGTTGGACCCGGTGCCGCCTGCCGAAGCTGCGTGAACCGGCGGAGTGCGCGGTCGTCCATGTGCCAGAAGATCCGCGTGCCCCTCGGGGGCGCCACGTCGCGCTGCACGTGGCGCGGCTCGCAGCGACGCAGCGCGTGCCGGAGCCCGATCCGGTGTTCTTCATCGCCGGGGGGCCCGGCCAGGCGGCCTCCGCCGTGGCCCATCACGTGTTGCCCGGCCTGGCGCGCACGCGCCGCACGCGCGACCTCATCTTCGTCGACCTGCGCGGGACGGGTCGCTCGGGGGCCTTGGCCTGCCAGGCGGGAGGCGGGGACCTCCGCACGCTCTTCGCCGCCGAGATCCCGGTCGCCGAGCTCCGCGCCTGCCTGACCGGCTACGCGGCGGACGTGCGGCAGTACACCACGGCCCACGTGGTCGAGGACCTCGAGGCGGTCCGGCGTGCGCTCGGCGCCCCGCAGGTCAACGTGGTCGGCGTGTCCTACGGGACGCGTGTGGCGCTGTCGTGGATGCGCGCTCACCCCCGCGCGCTGCGCGCGGCGGTGCTCGACAGCGTGGCGCCGCCGCAGATGATGCTCTTCGGCCCCTTTGCCCGCGACGCCCAGCGCGCGTGGACCCTGCTCGTACGGGACTGCCACGCCGACACGGACTGCAGGGCTCGTTTTCCTGGGCTGCCGCGCGCCCTGACGGCTGTGCTCGACGAGCTCGAGGCGCGGCCTCGGACCGTGACCGTGGACCACCCGGTGACCGGGCTGCCTGCGCAGGTGTCGCTGACGCGCGCAGGCGTGGCCATGGCGGTTCGCGGCCTGCTCTACAGCGCCGACCTCGCAGCGCTGCTGCCGCTGGCGTTGGACCAGGCCCTCGCGGGGGACTGGCGCCCCCTGGTGGCGCAGACCCTCGCGCTGAGCGAGGGCGCCGAGGACACCACCAGCCTTGGGCTGATGCTCTCGACCGTGTGCGCAGAAGACGTGCCCCGCCTCAGCTCGCCCGCCGGGGAGGACGACGACACCTTCCTGGGCAGCGCTGCGGTCCGTTGGGCTCGCTCGGCCTGCGCGGTGTGGACCCACGCCACAGTCGGTCCCGAGGTGCGCGCACCGGTGCGCTCCGACGTGCCGACCTTGCTGCTGAGCGGGGAGGCGGACCCCGTGACGCCCCCGCGGTGGGCGACGTTGGCCGCCAAGACCTTGTCGCGCCATCGGCACCTGGTGTTCACAGGGCAGGGCCACTCCGTTGGGCGGCTCGGGTGTGCGCCGCGGGCGGTGGCCGACTTCCTGGCGAGCGCGGACCCGTCGGCCGTGCGCTGCGCGCGGGAGACGACACGGCCGGCCTTCTTCCTCAGTCCGACGGGGCCCAAGCCCTGAGGCGTGCGCCGCGTCGCGACGCTGCGCGGGCCACAGGTCAGGCGCTCGGCGACGTCGCCTGCTGGCGCTCCGCACCGAGCGGCGGCTTGCCCTCGAGCGCCGCCCACGCCTTGGCCTCCAAGCGACGAACGGCGCCGGTGAGCGCGGCCTCCGGCAGCCCGGTGTGGGCCGCCAGCCAGGGCAGGTCCATCTCCTGCATCACCTCGGCCATGCGCTGGGTCCACACCGCGGCGAGGTCCGCGAGTCCGTCCTGGTTGCGCTCGGTCTGGCTCGACTCGGCGCTCAAGAAGGGCAGCGTGACAAAGCCCAGGGTGAGCAGCTGGGCGTTGCGATAGTCGGTGGTCAAGGTGTCGCGGCCGTAGTCCGTGACCCCGGCCGCCGTCAGCCCGGCGTGGTAGCGGTCGAGCAGGGCCGTCTCGTGGGCGCGGCGCACGTCGGCGTTGACGCTCAGGGCGAGGAAGTAGGCCACGTCGAACACGCCCCGTCCGCGACGGGCCGCCTGCCAGTCGATCAGCGCGAAGCGGCCCGGATCGTCGGGCGCGTCGCGGTCCGGGAAGAGCATGTTCCCCACCCGGGCGTCGCCGTGCAGGGTCGTGACCACACCGCTGTGGTCGTGGCGCCACGCCGCCAGGAGCGCGTCGGTGAAGACGTCAGCGTCGTCGCCGACGAAGCGGGAGCAGATGAAGTCGATGACAGGGTCTGGCACCAGGGTCAGCCCCGGCGCCACCTCAGGGCGGCCCCAGCCGTGCGCATGGAGGGTCGCGAAGCCGTCGATGGCGAGCTCGCAGAGGGGCAGCGGACAGCCTGCGCGCTCGGTCACCTCCACGCAGCGGGTCAGGTCCTCGAGCAGCAGGCAGAGGTTGCCCGTGAGCTTGTGGAGCTGACTGAAGTAGACCCGCGGCAGCCCCAGCCCCGGCTCCCGACCCAGCGCGTCGTAGGCCGCAAACTCCTTGCCGTGGTTGTCTTGCAGCAGATACACGGCGTGGTCGCGCAAGCTCGTGACCTTCGGCGCGAACTTGGCGATGCAGCGCGACTCGCCGGCGTCCGGCTCGTCCTCGGCCTCCGGCCGGTCCGGCAGCTGCCACCGCAGGCAGACCCGCGCCACCTGGGAGCGAAAGGCCTCGTTGAACTTGAAGGGGATCACCTCGAGCGACACGACCTCAGCGCCCGCAGGCACCACGCCCGCCGCCACCAGCTGAGCGAGACACCAGGCCGGGGCCTCCTGCAGCGCCGCGGGATCCCGAGGGAAGCCGACGTCGCCGCGGAGCCGCTGGTCGAGCCACGTCCCGACCATCGTGGCCCAGATCAACAGGTGAAAGAGCACGTTGAACACAGCGCGGCGCAGTCGGATCATGCTCGGCAGGGTGGCACGCCTGCTGGGACGAGGGCCAGCGACGGCAGAGGCCTCGGGTGCAAATGCGGCCTGCCCCCGGCACGATGACACGGTGCCCCAGCCCAGCCCGCCGCACGGCGCGTCCCACCGACCGGCATCCAGGAGCTCGCCGCGCGATGATTGAGGTTCGACACATCGCCAAGCGATTCGGTTCGGTTCACGCCGTGCGCGACGTCGACTTTGTCGCCCCGGCGGGTGAGGTCACCGGGGTCCTCGGGCCCAACGGCGCCGGCAAGACCACGGCGATGCGGATGATCTCCGGGCTGCTGCGCCCCGACTCCGGCTCGGTCTCGATCCGAGGCGTCGACGTGCACGACGCCCCCTTCGTCGCCCGTCGGCAGGTCGGCGTGCTGCCCGACGCGCGGGGCCTCTACCCCCGCCTCACCGCGCGAGAGCACCTGACCTACTTCGGCGCGCTCCACGGCGTGCCCGATGCCGCGCTGGGAGAGCGGATCGCGGCGCTCTCGGCGCGCTTGGACATGGCCGGCATCATCGACCGGCGCGTGGCGGGCTTCTCCCAAGGCGAGCGCATGAAGGTCGCCCTCGCCCGAGCGCTGGTGCACGACCCGCCCTGTGTGTTGCTCGACGAGCCGACCAACGGCCTGGACGTCATGAGCACCCGCTCGGTGCGGGCCATGGTGCGCGGCTTGCGAGACGAGGGGCGGTGTGTGGTCTTTTCGAGCCACATCATGCAGGAGGTCGCGGCCCTCTGTGACCGCATCGTCGTGGTGGTCGGCGGGCGCGTGGCGGCCTGTGGGACCGCTGGTGAGCTCATGGAGCAGACGGGCACCCAGGACCTGGAGGACGCCTTTGTCGCCTGCATCGCTCCGGAGGCGGCGTGAGCGCCGGCGCCATCTCCGCCCGTGCCGCAGCCCTGCGCGCGGTGGTTCGCATGGAGTGGCGGTCGGCCGTACGCGACCGCCGGGCGCTGCTCAGCGCGCTGGTGTTCCCCCTGCTCGGGCCGGTGCTGGTAGGGGTGATGTTCACGGGCCTGGCGCGGACCTACGCGAGCGACGGCGCGCCGACCCTCACCGTGCGGGGCGCGGAGCACGCCCCAGGGCTGATGGCGTGGCTTCGCGGCCAGGGGCTGGAGCTGCAGACCGCGCCGGCAGACGCCGACCTGCAGGTGCGCGACGGCCGCCTCGACGTGCTGGTCGACGTGCCCGCTGACTTCGCGGCGCGCTTCCGCGCTGGGCGGCCCGCCACCGTGCACCTCGTGGCTGACTTCGCGCGCCCCAAGAGCGCGGCGGAGCGGCGTCGCGCCCGCCACCTGCTGCAGGCCTACAGCAGCGGCCTCGCGTCGACCCGGCTGCTGGCCCGTGGCGTCCACCCGAGCGTGGTCACACCCTTGGCGGTCGACGAGGTCGACCTGGCCACGCCGCAGCAGCACTCCGCCAACCTGCTCAACGTGGTGCCGCTCTTCGTGATCATGGCGTGTTTCATCGGCGGCATGCAGGTCGCCATCGACGCCACGGCAGGGGAGCGCGAGCGCGGCAGCGTCGAGGCCTTGCTGCTCAACCCGATCCCGCGCGCTGACATCGCAGCCGGCAAGTGGGTCGTGACCGTGGCCTTCAGCCTGATCAGCGCCCTGCTGACGCTGGTGCTCTCCGTGGTGTCGATGAACCTCGCGCCGCTCGAGGAGCTGGGCGTGCAAGGCGGGCTGGGTGCGGCGCAGGTGGCGCTGATCGCGGCGCTGGTGCTGCCGCTGGCGCCGCTCGCGTCAGCGGCCCAGCTCTTCGTCGGGACCTTCGCCCGCAGCTTCAAGGAGGCGCAGACCTGGCTGAGCCTGCTGCTCTTCGTGCCGATGATCCCGGGCTTCGTGATGAACGTCGCGCCGATTCAGCCGAAGCTGTGGATGTACGCGGTGCCGGCCCTGTCCCAGCAGCTGCTGGTCACGAGCGCGCTCCGCGGCGAGGTGCCGGGGCCGCTCGCGGCTGCGCTGGGCGTCGTCGGCTGCCTGCTCCTGGCCGCTCTGGCGCTGTGGGGCACAGGCCGCATGCTCCAGCGCGAGCAGATCATCTTCTCGGGGCAGTAGCGGCGCGGGTTCAAGTCCGCGCCCTGCCTCCGGCCCGCTCGCCTCGCGCTGCGCCTACCAGCAGCTGAAGTCGTTGGTGAGCGTCCGGTCGACGCCGACGTTGGCGACCTCGACCACGGACTTGGTCAGGTTGCCGTGGGCGTCGTAGGTGTAGGTGGTGGTCAGCTCGGGCGTCCCGTCGGCGTCGCTGTCGACCTTCTTGTGGGTCCGCAGGCCGTCTTTGTACTCGAACGAGGTGATGTGCGAGGGGTAGCCCTGCAGCGAGGGGTCGAGCTCGATAGCGATCAGGTTGCCGTCCTTGTCGAAGCGCCGGGTCAGCTGCTCCGGGGAGCTGCTGCCGTCGACGGTGGTCAGCTCCGTGATCTGTCCGATGCCGTAGATGTACTCGATGGTGTACTTGCCCGAGTAGACCTTGGTGTCGATGACGTTGCCCTCGTCGTCCTTGATCTCCTCGGTGTACTTGTAGCTGCAGAGCAGGTTGTAGTCCTCTTTGCCCTGCAGGTACTCGAAGGTGCAGTCCACGTCTCCAAAGCCGGTCTGCGTGCCCTTGCGGGTGGCGCGGCGCCCCTGGCCGTCATAGGTGTAGACCCAGCTGTAGTTCGGCTCCGAACCTGTGGTCTCGAAGAACTCCCCGGTCATCCGCCCCTGGTCGTCCCACGCCCACTTCTTCGTGTAGACATCGCCGCCGAAGGTCGTCGTGCCCTCGCCGCTCTTCTCCTCGATCAGCTGACCCTTGGTGTCCCACGCGTAGAGCGTGTACTTGGGGTGCTTCTTGCCGGATCCGCTCTCCAGGTCGGTCTGGCAGGGGCCGGGCAGCTTCTTGGTCAGGCCGGTCTTGCCGCCGGAGCCGCCGGCGTCCTTGTCTCCTCCGGCGTCGCTCACGGTGCCGCAGCCCAGGAGGGCGACGCTGAGGGCGAGCACGGCGAGCGCAGCGCGAAGGGAGGCGTGGGGCAGGGTCGAGGTCATCGTCGTTCTCTCAGGTGCGGGGAGCTGGCGGGTCACAGAGCGCCTGCTGGCGGCGCATTGTTGCGGAAGCGGCGCTCACGTTCAAACCCGCGCGCGCCCCGTGGCACCCACGCGCGACCGGCTGGACCACAAGCCGCGCGGAATCCCTGAGATGCGCGCAGGGCGATTGCTTCCGCGGGGGCACCACACTATGGTCCCGCACCCAAAACAGGAGGACGCACATGGCCACAAAGACGAGCGCACAGCCCACGACAGGGGCCGCGACCTCTGCCGCCAAGGCGACGGACGACACCATCACCGAGGCCTTCCTCCGCGAGGTCCCCAAGACCGACCTGCACGTGCACCTCGACGGCTCGCTGCGCATCCCGACGCTCATCGACCTGGCCAAGGAGTACGGCGTCAAGCTGCCGAGCTACACCGAGAGCGGCTTGCGCGAGCTGGTGTTCAAAGACCGCTACGACAGCCTCGGCGACTACCTCCACGGCTTTCAGTACCTCTGCGCGGTGCTGCAGAGCGAGGTGGCGCTGGAGCGGGCCGGCTACGAGCTCGCCGTCGACAACCAGAACGAGGGGGTGCGCTACCTTGAGGTGCGTTTCGCGCCGCAGTTGCACATCCACGAGCACATGAACGCCATCATGGTGCTCAAGGCCGTCAACCGCGGGCTGAAGAAGGCGGGCGACGAGTTCAACCGTCGCCAGGAGGTCGTGTCGGGCGCTGAGCCGCCCTTTCACTACGGCATCATCGTCAGCGCCATGCGCAAGTTCACCGCGGGCTTCTCGGAGTACTTCGCCAACTTCGTGCACGCCCACCGCTACTCGCCGGCCAAGCGCATCTACCGCGAGGCCTCACTCGAGCTGGCGCGGGCCGCCGTGCTGGCGCGCGACGAATACGGCCTGCCCGTGGTCGCCTTCGACCTCGCGGGGGAAGAGGCGGGCTACCCGGCGGAGGACCACCGCGAGGCCTTCGAGTACGTGCACAAGCACTTCATGCACAAGACCGTGCACGCCGGCGAGGCCTACGGTCCGGAGAGCATCTTCCAGGCGGTGACCGACCTGCACGCGGACCGCATCGGCCACGGCACGTACCTGCTGGACCCCTCGGCCATCAGCACGGACTCGGGCATCGACGACCCCGACGACTACGTGAAGCGCCTCGGCGAGTTCGTGGCCGATCACCGCATCACGCTGGAGATCTGCCTGACCAGCAACCTGCAGACGAACCCGAACATGAACAGCCTGAGCGAGCACAGCTTCCGCAAGCTGCGGGACGCGCGGGTGTCGACCACGCTGTGCACCGACAACCGCACCGTCAGCAACACCACGGTCACGCGCGAGCTGGCCCTGGCCGTGTCGGAGCTCGGCATCAACCGCAAAGACCTCAAGTCCATCGTGGTGTACGGCTTCAAGCGCTCGTTCTTCGCCGGGTCCTACCTGGAGAAGCGCCGCTATGTGCGCCGGGTCATCGATCACTACGAGAAGATCGAGCGGAAGCACTTTGGTGACCCGGACGCGGCTGCGCGTTCGTAGGGGTCGGTTCAGAGCCCGTGTCATCGTTGCGTCAACGCCCTTGAGCAGGGCGGGGCGGCTGTGCAGGCTGGCGCCGTGAACCCTGGCCCAGGTGCGCTCCATGTCTCACGCGTCCTCCGGAATCCCGAGCTCCCGTCACCGCGGACCGGCCCCGTCCAAGGTCATCCAGGCCATCGGCCGCCTGTGGCTGAAGGTCACCGGCTGGCAGATCGAGGGGCAGGTGCCGCCCGAGCTGGACCGCGCGGTGTTCATCGCCGCGCCGCACACGACCAACTGGGACCTGCCGCACATGTTGGGTGGGTCGTGGGCCATGCAGGTCAAGATGTCGTGGCTCGGTAAGGAGTCGCTGTTCAAGGCGCCCGGTGGCTTCGCGCTGAAGTGGATGGGCGGCAAGCCGGTCGACCGCTCGGCGCCCCACGGGCTCGTGGGCGAGGCGGCGCGCATGCTGCGCGAGGCGGAGGGGGGGCTGTGGCTGGCGGTGCCGCCCTCGGGCACACGCGGCTTTCGCGACCACTGGAAGTCGGGCTTCTACCACATCGCCATGGAGGCTAAGGTGCCGATTTTGTGCGGCTACCTGGACTATGAGCGGAAGCGCGTCGGCGTCCTCGACTGGTTCGAGCCCACCGGCGACGTCACCGCCGACATGGACCGCATTCGCCGCGCCTACGCGCCCATCGAGGGCAAGTTCGGCGAGAACAAGAGCACGATTCGGCTGCGAGACGAACCCAAGCCATGACCGCAGGGCGCGAGGGCCACGGCCGGGAGCGGCGGGGGAGCGTGACCGCGACGCTGCCGATCGACGCGGTCCGGTCCGAGGTGCTCGCCGCGGTTGGGCGCGCGCCGGTGGTGGTCACGGCACCGACGGGATCGGGCAAGTCCACGCAGGTGCCGCGGTGGTGTCTGTCGCGTGGCTCCGTCCTGGTGGTGGAGCCGCGTCGGGTGGCGTGCCGTGCGCTGGCGACCCACGTGGCGTCGTTGGAAGCGGGCAGCGCCTCGCGTGGCGCGGGGGCGCCAGGGGGCCGCGTCGGCTACCGCGTGCGGGACGAAGACGTCTCGGGCGCCGAGACCCAGCTGCTCTTTGTCACCCCCGGCGTCGCGCTGCGCATGGTGGCCGACGATCCCGGGCTCTCGCGCTGGGACACGGTGTGGCTGGACGAGGTCCACGAGCGCACCCTCGACGTGGACCTGCTCCTCGCGCTGCTGCAGCGCGACCGCCCCGACGGGCTGGGCGTCATGAGCGCCACCGTCGCTGGTGAGCGCTTCGCACGACACCTCGGCGGGGTCCACGTGCAGGGAGAGGGGCGCACCTTTCCCGTCACGACACGCTACGCCGACCAGTGCGACGCGCTGCCGCGCGACGACCGGCTGGCGGGTCGCGTCGCGCAGGCGGTGGCCAACACGGCGCAGGACCCCGGCGACGTGCTGGTGTTCCTGCCGGGCAAGCGAGAGATCGGGGCTTGTGCTGCGGCGCTCGCCGGCGACCCGTCGCTCCGCGTGGTGCAGCTGCACGGCGGGCTCTCCCTGTCCGAGCAGGGGCGCGTCTTCACCCGGAGTCGGCGGCGCAAGGTGGTGCTGACCACCAACGTCGCCGAGACCTCGCTGACCATCGACGGCATCGGTGTGGTGATCGACAGCGGGCTGGTGCGCCAGCAGCGTTGGCACGGGGGCCACAGCTACCTCACCACAGCCAGCATCGCCGACGACAGCGCCGCGCAGCGCGCCGGTCGCGCCGGTCGGACCGCGCCCGGTGTGTGCCTGCGGCTGTGGAGCGGCCACGTGCGCCTGCGGTCGAGCACGCCGCCGGAGATCCATCGGCTGTCGCTGGTGCCGCTCGTCTTGGCCGCGGCGGCGGCGGGCTACGGGGTCGACGCGCTGCCGTGGCTCGACCCGCCAAAGCCGGACGCGGTGGACCGGGCGACCCAGGACCTGCGCGCCTTGGGGGCCCTCGCGGCCACAGCCGGGCTCACCGAGCGCGGCCGACGCCTCTTTCGTCTGCCGGTGGACGCCTGGCACGGGCGGCTGCTGGTGGAGGGCGAGCGCTCTGGAGACCCATGGCTCGCCGTGGACCTCGTCGCGGCGCTGTCGATTCGAGGGCGGCTCTTTGTCGGCCCGCGTCCCGAAGATCCAGACGACGATCTACGCGCTGCAGGGGACGACGGCGTAGCGCTCGTGCGCGCCGTGCGCGAGGGCGACGCGCAGCGGCACGGGCTCCACCCCGGCGCCCTGCGGGACGCGCGTCAGCAAGCGTCGCGGCTGGGTCGGCTGCTGGGCTTGCCCCGCCGGCGGCCCCCGACGCTGCCCACCCCGACCTCACGCGACATCGTGCGGCTCGCGCTGGCCGCCGACCCGCGCTGCGCCTACGTGCAACGCGGTCGTGGCCGCAAGAGCGCGTGGGGCAACGGCCGCGAGGAGATGGGGCTCGGTCGCGGCAGCGTGATCGACGAGGGCGACACCGCCTGGGTCGTCGCGCTCGCCCTGCGAGGGGTCAGCGGCGGGGAGCGCGGGGCAGGGCGCGGCGCCGCCCGGCTGGTCTGTGAGGTCGCCAGCCCGGCCCGCGTCGCATGGCTGAGCGCGGCGGGCGTGGGCACGCTCGTGGTGGCCGCCCCCAAGCTGGTCAAGGGCGTCATCCGCTGCCGGGCCGAGCGTCAGCACGCCGGTCAGGTGCTGGGCGAGGAGCTGACCAACCCGGAGGGCGCCGACGCGCGCGATGCAGCCCTCGAGCTGATGCTGCGCGGGCGCCTCGATCGCGATCTCGCCGCGACCCTGACCGAGCGGCTCGAGGCCGGTGGGCTCTACCTGCGGCTCTTGGACGCGGGCGCGGAGACCGCGGACGGCGCCTGGCTGCTCGACCCCTTCTGGAGCAGCTGGCGGGGCCCGAGCGAGCCGAGGGCCTGGCTTGCGCAGACGCTAGAGGCCCTGGGCTTTGACAGCGGCGACGACTGGCCCCTGCTCTCGGTCGACGACGTCTGCCCGCCGCCCCTGCCAGAGCGTGTGCAGCAGCGGCTGAACCACGCTTGGCCGCGCACCCTGGTGGGGGCCGGCGCGCGCTATCGAATCGACTACGATCTCAGCCGCTCCCGGGCGACCCTGGTGCGGCTCGACAAGGGGCGGCGCTGCGAGCCGCCGCGTCAGCTGCTCCCCCGGCTGGACGGCTTCCGCATCGACCTGTTGGAGCGCGGACGCCGGGTGCGGCTGCGCTGATCTCGGCCCCGGAGCGCGGTTGAGCCCGTCGCCGTGCGACACTGCGGCCATGGGCGCGTCAACGTGACGCCACGCGAGGAGACAGACATGGCAGACGACCCCGGGTCCCAGCGCGCAGGCTGGCGCGACGTCAAAGACCTCATCGCCACCGGCGTGACCGCCGGGTCCCGCTCGGTCGCCAAGAGTCAGCGGGGGCTCATCCGCCGCATCGCCGACGAGGTCGGCCGCGTCACGGGCAGGGCCGACGCGCTCGCCGCGCTCGGCGACGCGGTGTGGCTGCCCTTCGCGCTCAGTCACGCCCAGGTGCGGCTGGTGACTCAGCTCACCAGCCGCGCGCTCGACGTCGCGGACGAGCTGGTCCCCACGGGCGCGTCGACGGCGCAGGCGGTCCCGCTGCGGTCCGATGTCACGCAGACCCGCGCCTGGGCCTGGGACGGCTTCCTTGGCCTGGTCAACGGGCTCGTGGGCGACCACCTGGCGCGGGTGGCCAACCCCCTGGCGTTGGCGATGACCCTGCGCGTCGGAGACACGCTCTGCGACGGCGCTGAGGCCGCCGCGTGGCTCGCGGCGCGCGATGTCGCGCCGCGGCACGTGGTGGTCTTCGTCCACGGGCTGACGGCGACGGAGTGGTCCTGGGCCTGGGACGCCGAGGCCGTGCACGGGACGCCCGACGCCACATACGCCACGCTCCTGCTCGACGAACCCGCGGAGGTCGCGGTGTACGTCCGCTACAACACCGGTCGTCACATCTCGGACAACGGCCAGCGCCTGAGCCAGCTCCTCGGGGTCGCGCTGGCGCCGCTCCTGGCCAACGGTGACGTGGAGATCAGCCTTGTCGGGCACAGCATGGGCGGGCTCGTCGCGCGCAGCGCGGCGCACTACGGCGACCGGGACCGTGCGGCGTGGGTGAGCGCCCTGCGGCGGATCGTTACGCTGGGCACGCCCCACCAGGGGGCGCCGCTGGAGCAGCTCGGTCACGTCGCCGCGCGCGTGCTCGGCGCCATCGGCCTGCCCGGGACCCAGGTGCCGGCGGACATCATCGACGCCCGGAGCGCCGGCATCCAGGACCTCCGCCGGGGCGCCGTGGTGGAGGAAGACTGGCAGGGCCGCGGCGACGCGCGCGGCCCAAGCGCCGCCCGCTGGCTCCCTGGGGTGGCGTATCACCGCGTGGCGGGCACGGTCGCTGCCGATCCAGCCAGCGCTGCCGGGCGCGTCGTCGGTGACACCATGGTCCAGCCGCGCAGCGCCCTGGCCCTGGACGCCAACCGCCACGGGGAGCGACCACAAGGCGAGGTGGTGACGCTCGGGGGCGTGCCGCACGTGGCGCTGGCCAACCACCCAGCGGTGCTCCCTCACCTGCGGCGGTGGCTCAAGCGGCCGGCGTCGGCCACGCCGTGAGCCGGTCCAGGCCCAGTCGCACGCGGGGAGATGCGAGGTCGCGCGTCGACGGGTAGAGTCCCGTCCATGAGCGTCGCCTCTCCCGATCAGCCGGTAGACTGGAGCCGATTCGAGCGCAACCCGCGGCCCTTCTACGGGCTCCCGCCGAGCGAGTGGGCGGTGTACCGCGTGTCCCAGCAAGCCACCCTCGCGGTGTGCAAGCTGGGCATGCGCATCCGAACCCAGGGTCGAGAGCGGGTCCCGCGCGACGGGCCGATGCTCTTGCTGGGCAACCACACGTCGATGCTCGATCCCTTCTACGCCGCGGCGCCTCTGCACCGGCCCTCTCGCTTCATGGCGGCGACCTCTGTGGTCGAGCTGCCGGTGATCGGCCGCTGGCTACGCGCGGTCGGGGCCTTTCCGAAGATGAAGTTCGTCAAGGACCGCGACTCCATGGAGACGCTGGCCGCGCACTACGACCGGGGCTTTGCGATCACGCTCTTTCCCGAGGGTCGGCGTAGCTGGGACGGGCAGCTGGCGCCGGTGGGTGAGGGCATCGGTCGGCTGATCAAGCGGCTCAACGCGAGGGTGGTGTACGCGCAGCTGCGCTCGGCCTACCTCGTGCAGCCCCGTTGGGCTCGCTTTCCCCGCTACGTGCCGCTCGACATCACCTACGACGGCCCCCACACCTACGACATCTCCCGCTCCGCTGCCGAGCTGCGCGACGAGGTGGTGCGCAAGCTGAGGCTCGACCCCAAGCGGGACACCTCGCTGCCCGCCTGGGGGTTTCGCATGGCCGAGGGGCTGGAGAACCTGCTCTGGCAGTGCCCGGTGTGCCTCGCCGCCGACACCATGACGCCCCGGGGGCCACGGCGGAACACCCTCGGCTGCACCCGCTGTGGCGCGGACTGGCGGCTGGACGTCGACACGGTGCTTCACGCTCAGACGGCCGGCGCTGAGACGACCGACGTGCGCTGGGCCCTGGCGGCGCAGTGGCAGCGGCTCGGCGATCCCCCGGCGTTGGATCGCGACGCCTACCAGGCCGACGGCACCCTCGGCACGGCCCCCGACGTGCGCGTGCTGAAGGTCGCTCGTGGCGGCAAGCAGCACGCCTTTGCGCGGGGTGCGCTGCGCTTCAGCGTCGACGGGCTCGAGCTGCTCAGCGGGCGAGGGGCGCCGGCCTGGCGTGTGCCCATGGCCGAGCTGCTCGCCGTCTCCAACGACGTGGCCAACCAGGTGTTCGTGCGACGCGCAGACGGGACCCGCGGCGGCGAGCTCTTCCGCCTCGTGCCGGAGGGCGAGAGCCCGCTGAAGTGGGGGTTCTTGCTCCAGGCATGGGCAGAGCGAACGCGGCCGATCGTGTGAGCGATCGCGCGGCTGCGCATCAGGCCTGGCTCGCGTCAGGTCCCGACCTGATTCTGGCGTCCGCCGCGCGGGTGACGTCGCGCGCACCTGAGCGCCCGACCGTGCGTCAAACGGGCACTAGCGGCGCGTAGGGGTGCCACGCGGTGGCGTCTGAGGTAATAGTTAGGCTGGGTGACACCCCTGACCGCGCGCGGTCGTCACCCTGGGGTGGGTGTCCGTCGCGACCAGAACAGCGCCAACGGACCGGAGAGTGCTACGGCGACAGCCAACGTCGCCGGCGATGGTGGGGCATGAAATTGGTACAGCCGGCGGCGGACACATCGGTGTCGCTGCCACTCAACCTCGGGCTGAACGACGGCACCTACATGCCGGCCGCCTGCGTCGCGGTCATGGAGGCGCAGTCCCATGCGCTGGGCCTGCGGAACTACGGCACCAAGGGCAACGACCAGCTCCGTGCGGCGGTGGCGCGACACGACAGCGTGGCACCGGCGAACGTCTTGGTCCGCAACGGATCGGGGCCGATCCTCAAGCAGCTGCTGCCGCACCTGATCAAGCGCAGCATCATGCGTTCGCCCCGCCGCATCGCCCGTCACCTCTTGCGGCGCGACGGGTTTGCGGTGCTCACGCCTTCCTTCACCTACTCGAAGGTCCCTGTGAAGTGCGCCGAGAAGGGCATCGCAGTGCACTACGTGCCCCTGCGGCCGGAGGACGACTGGCGGCTGGACATCGCCGCCATCGCCGCGCGCTTGGAGCAGCAAGACGCCCTGGTCTACCTGGCCAACCCGAACAACCCGACCGGGAACCTGCTCGCCACCACCGCGCAGCTCGAGCCGCTGATCAAGCGCTTCCCCAAGAGCTGGTTCTGGGTCGACGAAGCCTATGTGCAGTACGCCAACGAGCGGCACGGTCGCTTCGGCGCCTTGGTGCCGCGCTACGACAACCTGGTGGTCAGCCGCACGTTCTCGTTCGCGTACGGCCTGGCCGGGGTGCGGGTCGGGTACGCGTTGGCGCCGGCCTGGTTGGTGGAGGCCATGGACGCGCAGCTCACTGGCTACCGCTTGGGCACCCTGCAGGAGGCGCTCGCCGTCGCTGCGCTTGACGATGACCACCACCTGCCGTGGCTCCGTGAGCTCTGCGCACGGGAGCGCGGGTACTTGCGCGATGTGTGTGCGTCCACGGGCTGCATGCAGACCTGGGACAGCGAGACGAACTTTGTTTTCGGACGGCTCACCGACGGCCGAACGGGCGCGTGGTTGAAGGGTGAGCTGGCGGAGCGAGGCGTGCTGATCAAGGCCTTCGAGTCCGCCGGTGGGGAGCCCTTCGCGCCCTACTTCCGGGTGACGCTGGGCACGCACGACGAGAACGCCTACTTCGCAGAGCAGCTCCGCGAGGTGCTCTCCGACCGCGTCAGCCAAGTTCGGGCCACGCGCTCGGCGCGGTGACGTCGCACCGGCGATCGCTCCGACGCGGGGACGGGCGTGGCTCCGGCGCGCCAGGAGTGCGCTACAGGATCGTAGGTACGAGGCAGCAGGTCAGGGCGTGAGCAGGACGCCCGTCGCGGCGACCGCTGAGCGAGCCCGCGACCACCAGGACACCGGCGAGACGTCGCTGACCGCCACCCCCGGGGTGGTGCCCTCGAGCTGGGCCCAGGTGGCGGTGCGGAGGTGCCGGCTGGCGTCACGCCAGAGCGCGCGGCTTCGGCTCAGACGCGGCGCCGCCGCCATGGGCAACCAGGCCACCGGGACAGCGCGCGCCACGTGCCACAGCAGGGTGCCGCCGGGCGTCGTGACCGCCGCGTGGCGGCCGTCGTCGGCGAGCGTCACCGCGCCGCCCCGGAGCCCCGCCGGAAGGCGCGCTGCGTCGGTGACGAAGCCGCCGGAGCGAGACCGGGTCACGAGCCAGTGGTGGTGGGCCTGCACCCACTCGCCCGATCCCTGCTGAACCCGCACCACGCCCGGGGCGTCGAGCGTGAGCGCGCGGACGGTGTGGTCTGCGGCGCTGTAGGTGAAGCGCCACACGAGGCCGGTGCGGCGCCCGGGCGCCGCCGCGGCGTCGACGGACTGCCACGCCAGGGCGCCGTCTGCGCCGGGGAGCGCCTGCAGGCGGTCGAGCGTCGGATCGCCGCTGTCCCCGGCTCCGCCCGGCGTCGCCGCGTCGCTGTCCCAGCGCGCGACGATCTTCCCGGCACTGGCGTCCAGGCGCGCGACGTGCACCGCCTCGCCGCCGCCACCACAGCCCACGGACCAGCTCGTGGTCGCCATGAGCCAGGCCGCGTCGCCGTTGTCGGTGAACACGGCGCGCAGGTCCGAGACCACCACGGCGTCCCCGGAGGTCTCACCTCCCCAGCAGGTCTCGATGGGCGCGCGGTCGCCGCGCAGCGTCAACAGGTGCGCGCAGACGCGCCAGCGCGGCGCGCCCATGCTGGCCTTGCCGTGGGCGTCAGCGCCGTCAGCCACGGAGCGAAGGGCCACCGCGTGCCGGGTGCCGGGCGCCACCGCGAGGACCTCCGGCTTCACCGGCACCTTCAGGCTGCCACGCCGCTGGGCGGTCCAGGTGTGCCAGCGCTGTAGACGCGGGCGTTTCCACGCCACCGTGGCGAAGCCGCTGACAGCCAGCGACATCGCAGCCCCCTTGGGCGCTGGGATGTAGGGGGACACCCGCCCGCTGAGCAGCTGCAGCACGCGCACGCGCCCGTCGGCGCCGCGGATGGCGGCGGCGTCTCCCTCGGGGCTCAACGCCACGACCGACTCACGCCGCGTCCCGACCACACGGCCGACGTCCACATCGACGCCAGGCAGCGGGCCCGCCCCCGGCTTGTCCTGCGTGTTCGGCACCCACTTCACGTGGAGGGGCTTGCCCGGCACCACCGTCCTGCCGCGGGCGTTCGCGGGGAGCCCTTGAATTCGAGCCCCGGGCGGCGCCAGCGGGTTGGCGCCGGCTGGCGCAGGCGGCGCCGCCGACAGGTCGGGCACAGGGGCCCAGAGCAGCGCAGCGATCGCCCACGCGCCCAGCCAGGACCGCCCAGGCCGCGCGCGGGGGTGGCTGGCCCTCGCCTTGGGTCGGCCCCTCTCTGTCGTGTCTGGGGGCATCGGTTCAGCCCCCGACGCCGCGGCGCGCCCGGTCGGCTGGCCGCCAGCTGGTGGGGTCGTCTCGAGGCCAGGTGGGGCGGGCGTAGTCGTGGGAGCGCCACACGTCGAAGTTGGTCGTGCCCTCGGTGCGCACGTACAGGCTCTTGCGGGCGTAGCGCGCGAAGTAGATGCGGAAGGGAAAGAAGCTCTTGACCACACAGACGTCTGCGTCGCGCATGCGCAGACCGCGGTCCGTGTAGAAGTCCGGCTTCATGGCCAGGTTGGCTCCTTCGGTGACGACCATCTTCACGTCGCCGAGGTCGAGGGTGGCCACCTTGCCGAAGCTCTCCGTCGACTCGAAGTTCAGCAGCGTGCCGGACACCGCCACCGGACGCTGTCGAGCCGGATCGAGGACGCCGCCGACGTTCAGGTCCACGGCGCCGCCGATCGGCGTGCTCTCCAGCGCGGCCACCGCGGCCGGATCCCGCATCGGGAAGAACCAGGTCAGACCGCGCCCCTCGTCGAGGATGGCCCGGAGCAACCCCGTGGCGTCTCCCGGCGCGCCCGCGCCGACCACGTCCGACGCGTCGCACATGGCCACCACGCCAAGCTTCCGCCGCCAGGTCATCTTGCGCACCTGAGCGATGGCTTCGCGGGGCCCGGGAAACTCCGGTGGCAGCGACTTGCGCACGGCCCAACAGCGGTCCGCCAGATCCTCCGCCACCTCGGCTGCCAGCGCCGGGTCGTCGTCGGTGATGACGTGAGTCGCCCAGCCGATCTCGCCCTGGTCCAGCCACAGGTGGCTCATGAACATCGAGCAGCTGAGCACCTTCGGGTGCTTCTCCCACCGCTTCATCGCGCGGAAGATGGCCAAGGTCGGCGGCAGGAAGTCGAGCGTGAAGCCACCGCCGACCAACATCGGCAGCGAACGCCAGGCCGTCGTTGGCCTCACCGTGGCGGCGATGGTGTCGAGCAGGATCTTGCCGGCGCGGCGGCCGGTCGCGGCGTGGTCCCGGTGCGGGTTGGTGCGATACGCGCAGAGCACGGTCACCGGGTCCACCTTGGTCGTGGACAGGTTGGCGTGCAGGTCCATGGTCACCGCGAGGGGCACGTCGTCACCGACGACCTCCCGCACGTCGGCGAAGTAGTCGGCCTCAGGCTCCGGCGTGCCGACCACGTTCATGCTGCCGTGCACGGTCAAGAAGACGCCGTCCAGCGGTCCTGCCGCGCGCAGACCGCGCTTGAGCTCGTCACGGAACCAGGCGTGATCCTCCGCCGCGAGCGGGCCACCGGGCACGGCCCAAGCCGAGAAGAGCGGCACCAGCTCCACGTTGAGCTGATGCGCTGCAGCGGCCTGTGCAAAGCCGCTCAGCTCGGCGTCGTCGAGGAAGCCCTTCGCCTCCGTACCACCGGGCTGGATCGCGTCCAGCAGGGCGTCTCCCTCGAGGAAGTGGGTGCGACGGAAGTCCGCCAGGGTCGACACGACCGGCGAGAGCGCGTTCGACTCCTGCGCGATGCGCGCGATGGCGATGCGGCGGGTTCGGCTCATGGGGCACGCTCCTTGGGCGGCGAACGCAGGCGAGGACTGCCCGGGCGACCCAGACTACACGTCGAGGTCGTCGGCGCTCTCGGCGTTGTCCATGATGAAGTGAAAGCGCACCGACGCGTCGCGCCCCATGAGGCCGCCGATGGTCTTCTCGGTCTCGAGCTGCTGGTCGTCGGGGATCGTCACGCGCAGCAGCCGGCGTGTCTTGGGGTTCAGCGTGGTGGCGTAGAGGGTCTTGGGCATCATCTCGCCGAGGCCCTTGAAGCGGGTGATGACGACCTTGCCCTTCTTCTTCTCGGCGCGGGCCAGGAGCCGCTCCTTCTCCCGCTCGTCGGAGGCCCAGTGGGTCTCTTTGCCGATGTCGACGCGGTAGAGCGGCGGCTGCGCGATGTAGATGCGGCCCGCCGTGATCAGCGGCTTCATGAAGCGGTAGAGGAAGGTCAGCAGCAAGGTGGCGATGTGGTGCCCGTCGCTGTCGGCGTCCATCAGCAGCACGATCTTGCCGTAGCGGAGCGCGTTGGGGTCGCAGTTGTCGCTGAGGCCGCAGCCGAGCGCGCTCGCGACGTCGGCCAGCTCCTTGTTGGCCTGCACCTTCTTCAGGGTCGCCTGCTCGACGTTGAGCACCTTGCCGCGCAGGGGCAGGATCGCCATGGTCCGCCGGTCGCGGCCCTGCTTGGCCGAGCCGCCGGCGGAGTCACCCTCGACGATGAAGAGCTCGGTCTCGTTTGGATCCGAACTGCTGCAGTCGGCCAGCTTCCCCGGCAGGTTCAGTCGGTGGCTGGTGGGCTTCTTGCGCTTGACCTTCTGCACCGCCGCGCGGCTCGCCGCCCGAGCGCGCGCCGCCTGGATGATGCGCATGGCCACGGCGTTGCCCGTGGACTGGTTGGCGTGCATGTAGCGCTCGACCGCGTTGCGCGCGAGCCCCGAAACCACCGCCTTCACCTCGCGGTTGTTGAGCTTGTCCTTGGTCTGCCCTTGGAACTGCGGGTCGCTCAGGAACACGTTGAGCACCGCGGTCATGCCCTCGCGGATGTCGCCGCGCTTGATCTCCACGCCTCGGGGCACGGCGTCGTGCAGCTCGAGGTAGTTCATCATGGCGGCCGCGACCCCGTCGCGAAGGCCGGCCTCGTGGGTGCCACCGTCGTGGGTGGGGATGCCGTTGGCGAAGCTGTAGATCTGCTCGTTCGTGGCCTCGGTCCACTGCAGCGAGACCTGCACCTCGACGTCGGGCGCTGTGGGGCTGGGCTGGCCTTCGTTGCTGAAGTGGAGCGGATCCGCGTGGACGACCGACTGGCCTGACTGCTTGACGCGCAGCTCGAGCAGGTCCGCGATGCCGCCGTCGTGCTTGAACTCGACCCGCTTGCCGCGCTGCTCGTCCTTGAACACGACACGGAGACCCGCGGTGAGGAAGCTCTTGATCTCCAGCCGCCGGGCGATGAGGTCCGCGTCGAAGTCGACGTCCTCGAAGATCTCGGGATCCGGGCGAAAGAACACCGACGTCCCGGTGCCGGTGCAGGGGCCGAGCACCTCGATCGGCCCCACCGGGCCGCCGCGGCTGAAGGCCTGCCGATGCAGCTGCCCGTCGCGCTTGATCTCCGCCACGAGCTCGGTCGACAGCGCGTTGACCACCGACGAGCCCACGCCGTGCAGGCCGCCAGAGCGCTTGTAGTTGCCGTCCTCGAACTTGCCGCCAGCGTGCAAGGTCGTGAGGATGATCTCCAGCGCTGAACGTTTCTCAACTGGATGAATGTCAACCGGGATGCCGCGGCCGTTGTCGCGGACCGACGCGCTCTGCCCGTCGGCGTGGATGACCACCTCGATAAAGGAGGCGTGACCGTTGATGGCCTCGTCGACAGAGTTGTCCACGACCTCCCACAGCAGGTGGTGCAGGCCGCGGCTGTCGGTGCCGCCGATGTACATGGCGGGCCGCTTCCGCACGGGCTCGAGGCCCTTGAGGATGGTGATGTTGGCGGCGGTATAGGTGGCGCTCATGGGCTCCGCGGGGGTGTCAGGCTTGGACTAGAACAGCTCGCCTTGGTCGTCTTTGGGCTTCTTGGTGCGCGCGATGGCGTCGCGCGCGATGCGCGTGAGCCGGTCCTCGCGCAGGGGGTCGCGCTTGCGCGGCTTGGACGGCCGCAGGGCAGGGCCCTTCTTCTTCGGCTCCGAGGGTCGCAGCGCCGGCCCCTTGCGAGGCTCGCTCGGGCGCAGCGCCGGGCCGCGCTTGCTGGAGGGGGCCTCGGCCGCGCGCTCGTCGGGCGGGGGCTGGGTCTTCGCCGTCGAGTCGCCGGCCTGGCTCGGGCTGGCGCTTGGGGGAGCGGCGCGGGTCGGCTCCGAGCTGGGGCTGGCCACGGAGGCGTCTGTGTCGGCCCCGCCGGGAGGCGTCGGCGGGGCGACGCCGGGATTGCGCGCGAGCAGCGCCGCCGGCGGCGCGCCGAAGAGCGAGGCCAGCTCGTCCGGCTCCGGCGCGGCCGGCAGCGGCCGGTCCTCCAGGATCTTGGGTGCGGCGACCTCGTCCACCTTGGTGGCGGCGGTCTTGCGCGCCGCCTCCTCGTCGGCGTCCGGGAAGGTCAGCTCCATCGGCTCGAACTCGATGCGGTCGATGTGGCCGCTGCGCACGATCTCCCGGCCGCGCCCGCCGCGCGCGGCCGGCTTGTACTTGTTCGGTCGCACGACCTCGGTCTTGCCGCGGTTGGTGTGACAGGTCAGCCCGTCCATGCGGTCGACGACCAGCTTGAAGCCCATGACGAAGTCACCCAGGCTCAGCTTCACCGCCGTGACGCCCTTGCCAGCGCCAGCGAGCACGTTGACCTCGCTCACCGGGAAGC
>JAUIAC010000554.1 GCA_030425545.1 bacterium
AGGGGTCACCGTCATCACAGCTCACCCCGGTGCCCGTGCAGGCCTTGTCGACGCACACGTCCTTGGTGGTGCAGGCGTTGGCGTCGGAGCAGGGCGCGCTGGCGGCGGCGTAGGCGCAGGCGCCGGACTTGGTGTCGCAGGTGTCGGCGGTGCAGGGGTTGCCGTCGTCGCAGCTCTTGGCCGTGCCCACGCAGGCCTGGTTGGCGCAGGTGTCGCCGGTGGTGCAGGCGTTGCCGTCGTCGCAGGCCCCGCTGGCCGCGGCGTGGGCGCACGCCCCGCTCTCGCAGGAGTCCGTGGTGCAGGGGTTGCCGTCGTCGCAGTCGCCGCAGCCCGCGTCGCCCTGGCCCGCCGCGTCGGCCTGGGCGCCGGTGTCGCCAGAGGTGGCGCTGTCGGCGCTGCCGCCGGCCGCGTCGCCGAACACCCCGGCCTGGCCGTAGACGCCCTCCGCGTAGGGACCGAGGTCGATCGCGTCGGGGTCGGCGCACGACGCCGCGCAGAGCAACAAGCTCGCGACAGCTGCGGCACGAATCGAACTGGGCACGTTCACGAGGACCTCCGGGGGGACAGGCGCGCACAACATAGCGTCTGCGCGAGGGTGCAGGAAGAAATGACCCAACGCCGCGCGTCCTCGCAGTGACAGCGGCGCGCGTCCTCGCGGGGACAGCGCCGCGCGTCCTCGCGGGGACAGCGCCGTTGCGGAATGGGCGACAGGCTCCTAGCGTGAGGCGCGACGGCGTGACCGCAACGCAACCCTGCAGCGTCGTCGAACCCACGGAGCGACCCATGCAGACCCTGGTGATGATCCTGGCCGGCGGCAAAGGCTCGCGCCTCGCGCCCCTGACCTGCCACCGCGCCAAGCCGGCCGTGCCCTTCGCGGGTCGCTACCGCATCATCGACTTCGTGCTGTCGAACGTCGTGAACTCGGGCTACCGGCACGTCTACGTGCTGACGCAGTTCATGGCGACCAGCCTGATCAAGCACCTCAACCGCAACTGGCAGCTCAGCGGCTTCGGCATGTTCATCGAGGCCGTCCCAGCGCAGATGCGGCGCGGCGAGCGCTGGTACGAGGGCACCGCCGACAGCGTCTGGCAGAACCTCAACCTCGTGCGCGACGCCCACTGTCAGCACGTGGCGGTCTTCGGCGGCGACCACATCTACCGCTTCGCCGTCGACCAGATGGAGGCGGCGCACATCGCGCGCGGCGCCGACCTCACCATCGCCGCGTGCCCGGTCCCGAGCGCCGAGGCGACGCGCTTCGGCGTCATCGAGGTTGACGAAGAGGGCCGCGTCACCGGCTTCCAGGAGAAGCCCGCCGAGCCGACCGAGATCCCCGGCCGCCCGGGCTGGTGCCTGGTGAGCATGGGCAACTACTTCTTCCGTGCGGACGCCCTCGACGAGGTGCTCACCGCGGATGCGGACCGACCCGACACGGGCCACGACTTCGGCAAGGACATCATCCCCAAGATGGTGCGCGACGGGCGGCCTGTGTACGTGTACGACTTCCACGACAACCGCATCCCGGGCGAAGACGCAGAAGCCAACCGCTACTGGCGCGACGTGGGCACGGTCGACAGCTACTTCGCCGCCAACATGGACCTGCGCGCCGCGCTGCCCGAGTTCAACCTCTACAACCGCGCCTGGCCGATCCGCTCGGCGCAGCGCAACTACCCGCCGGCCAAGTTCGTCCGCGACGGGGGCGTCGGCCGCAGCGGCGAGGTGGTCGACTCGCTGGTGTGCGAGGGCACCATCGTCTGCTCCGCCAGCCTGGTGAACGTCATGGTCGGCTACGACTGTCAGTTCGGCGCCAACAGCCAGGTCGACGACTCGGTGATCTTGAGCGGCTGCACCGTCGGGGCGGGCACGCGCCTGCGCCGGGTGCTCATGGACAAGAACTGCTCGGTCGCCCCGGGCACCGTCATCGGGTACGACGCCGCGGCCGACCGGGCGCGCTTCCCGTGGGTGACCCCAGGCGGCGTGGTGGTGCTGCCCAAGGGGACCCACGTGCCCCTGACCGGGCCCGTCGAGCTGGCCTGGGACATGGTCCCGGTGCTGCGGGACGATCCGCACGCCGGGCCAGCGATGCGCGCCAACACCGCGGCGTGGACCGCCTCGGCCCGCGGACGCCACTCGCACGACTCGACCTTGCTCGACGGCGGGGCGGACCCCGGCGCCAGCGACGGCGCGCAGTGAGCCGCGTCGTCCACCTCGCGAGCGAGGCCCGCCCCTGGGCGAGCACGGGCGGCCTCGCGGAGGTCGCCGCCTCGCTCTCTCAAGCTCAGTTCGACGCCGGCGACGACGCCTGGCTGGTCTTGCCCGCCTACCGAGACGCCCTGCGGGTCGCCGAGCGCGAGGGGGTGGTCCTGCGCGACACGGGTGTGCACGGCGAGGTGCGGCTGCCCGTGGGCACCTGGGCCTGGCGAGCGCTGCGCGCCGACGCGCCGGGGCGGCCGGTGGTCCTGGTCGACTGCCCGGCGCTCTTCGATCGCGAGGGCCTCTACCACGGGCCCGACCATGTCGCCTTCGCCGACAACGCCCTGCGTTTCGCGGTCTTCGTGCGCGCGGCGCTGGCGGCCCTGCCGCGGCTGGTCCAGGGGCCGCTCGACGTCCTGCACGCCCACGACTGGCAGACGGCGCTCGCGGCCTACGCGTTGGCCACCGCCCGCGCTGGCGAGCCACCGTGGACCGCGGGCGACACCGTCGCGCCGGCGAGCCCCGCCTGGAGCCAAGGCGACCCGTGGCAGGGCTGCGCGGCGGTGTTCACCATCCACAACCTCGGCTACCCCGGACGTTTCCCCGTCCACGTGGCGGGCGAGCTGGGCCTGCGGCACGTGCACCCGGAGGGCCTCGAGTTCTACGGCGACGTGGCGCTGATCAAGGCCGGCGTCGTCTGGGCCGACGCGGTCACCACCGTCAGCCCGACCTACGCCCGCGAGGTGCGCACGCCCGCCCACGGCGAGGGCTTCGACGGCCTGCTCCGGCATGTCTCCGACCGGCTCTACGGCGTGCTCAACGGCATCGACAGCGCGTGGTCGCCCGCGCGCGATCCCCACATCGCCGCGCCCTACGACGCCGACGACCTGAGCGGCAAGGCGGCGTGCCGCGCGGCGCTGCTCGCCGAGTTCGGCCTGCAGGCCGACGCGTCGACGCCGGTGTTCGGCAGCGTCAGCCGCTTCGCCCACCAGAAGGGGCTCGACCTCGTCGCCGACGTCGTCCCCGACCTGGTCGCCCTCGACGCGCGCCTGGTGGTGCTGGGCAGCGGCGACCCGGCGCTCGAGGCCCGCTTTCGCGCCCTGCAAGCGACCTACCCGGACCACGTCGGCCTCTTCGTCGGCTACGACGTGGGGCTGAGCCACCGGGTCGAGGCGGGGGCCGACGCGTTCTTGATGCCCAGCCGCTACGAGCCCTGCGGGCTGAACCAGCTCTACTCCATGGCCTACGGCACGCCGCCGGTGGTCCACCGTACCGGCGGCCTCGCCGACACGGTCACCCACGCCAGCCCGACGACGCTGGCGTCGGGCGCGGCCACGGGCTTTGTCTTCGAGCACGCCGACGCGGCTGGGCTGCGCTGGGCGGTGGGCGAGGCCGCGCGGCTCTTTCGCGACGCGCCCGAGGCCTGGCGCGCGCTGCAGCGCGCCGGCATGACCCGCGACCACAGCTGG
>JAUIAC010000555.1 GCA_030425545.1 bacterium
GCAGGTTGAGCGTCTCGAGCGGCGGCGTCCGCGCGAGCCGAGACGCCCTTGGGCGGCCGTAGAGCGCGCTCACGCGGGTCCGTACGCCGCCCTGCTGTCGCAGCTCGCCGGCGAGCTGCGTCGCGCCCTTGCCGGCCCGCAAGACCTCGGTGTGCAGGGTCGCGGGCGCGTCGACCACCGGCCCGACGAAGCTGGTGAACACCGAGCGCAGCGGGCGGTCCGGCGAGACCTGGGCGCCGAGGGCGCGCACCACCGCGGCCGTCGCCGCGCCGCCAAAGAGCGTGCGCCCCTGCAGCCACGAGCTGGGGAATCCGTCGCGGCGCCAGACCGCGCCCTCGCTCCGCCAGCCGCCCTGAACGACCTCGTCGAAGCTCACGCGGCGTCCTGCTCAGCCAGGGCGTCGCGGAGCTGCTTGCTCTCGCACACCGGCTCGCCCTTCTCTTCGCAGGCGCAGGCGTCCCCGACGCCGCCGCACGATCCCCGCAAGGCCTTGCCCTGGAACATCACGCCGACAGCCATGGCCGCCATGATCAGCCCGAAGAACCCGATGGTGAGGACGGTGACCTGGATCATGCGCTGCTCCTGTGGCGCCACGCGGCGCGCGCGGCGGAACCTACAGCAAGGTCGCGCCGGGCACCAAGCCGTTTCACCGGCCTCGGCTGGCGAAGCGAACCTGGCAGACCGCTACTGGCAGGAGCCCGGGCTGTCCGGCACGAAGCACTTGGCGTTGCACGGGCAGGCCTGCGCGCCCTTGCAGACCTTGCCGCCGCACTGGGCGTCGGTCCAACACTGGCCCTTGCCGAGGGTGCTCGGGTCCTTGCACACGCCGTAGCCGGTGGCGCCGCCGACACAGAGCCCGGACTTGCAGTCGGTGTCGACCTTGCAGCAGCCCGTGTTCACCGGCGGCTTGGTGCACTTGCCGGGGCTGTCCGGCACCTTGCAGGCCGCGCCACACGGGCACACGATCTCGCCCTCACAGACCCCGCCGCCGCACTGGCTGTCGTTCCAGCACTGGCCCGCCTGCAGGCCCTTGGTGTTCTTGCACACGCCCGAGCCCGACGCGTCGGTGATGCACAGGTCGTCCTTGTACTGGCACCCGCTCTGGTCCTTGCAGCACTTGGTCGACGCCGGGCACACGCCCTTGCTCTTGAGCGACTGGCTGGCGGCGTTGGCCATGCAGCTGTTGCTGTAGGTGACGTTGTCGCAGCCGCAGACCGGGTCGTAGTTGCCGGTGCAGCCCTGGGGCACGCTCTTGCAGGTGCCCTTGCCGCCGCACGGCCCGTCGCAGAACTGGCCCTTGGCGCAGACCCCGGCCTGGCCGACAGCGCAGGCGGTCGGCTGGGTGCAGGCGCCGTTGCTGGCGACGCTGACCCCCGAAGACGCCGCGCTGCACGCGTTGCCGTAGGTCTTGCCGTCGCAGCCGCACACGGGCTGGTACTGCATGGTGCAGGCCCCAGGCTTCTTCACGCACTGGCCGCTGCCACCGCAGGGGCCGCTGCAGTACTCGCCCTGGTTGCAGGTGGTGTTGTCGCCGACCTTGCACATGCCCGCGCCGCCGCCGCCCGAGCAGGTGCCGGGCTTGTCGGGCACGAGGCAGTTGGTGCCGCAGGGGCACACGCTCGCCTTCTGGCAGGTGCCGGCGCCGCACTGGGCGTCGTTCCAGCACTCGCCCTTGTTGAGCGTGCTCGGGTCCTTGCAGACGCCGTTGCCGGTGGCCGCGCCGACGCAGAGCCCGGTCTTGCAGTCGCCGTCGGCCTTGCAGCAGCCGGTGCCGCCGCCGCCGCCGCAGGCGCCGTCGCTCTTCGCGTTGGTGCCCGCCATCTCGCCGAAGCAGGCGTTGCTGTAGGTCTTGTTGTCGCAGCCGCAGATCTGCTTGAGCTCCTTGGTGCACAGCTGTGGCTTCTTGGTGCAGAGCCCGAAGCCGACGCACTTGGACCCCGCGGGCAGCCGGCAGAAGCCGTCTTTGCCACAGTCGATGGTCGGCGCGCCCAGGCCCAGGCTGCACTTCTTGCCGATGTTGCAGTCCTTGATCGGCGTCACCACGCACTGCCCCGTCTTGGCGTCGCAGGCCGCGGTCTCGCAGCTGTTGCTCGGCTTGCACACCTTGGTGGTGCCCGTCTTGCAGGTGATGTTGCCGCTCGCGTCCTGGTCGCAGCTGTTGGTGGTGCAGGCGTTGCCGTCGTCGCACGTGGCCTTGGGGTCGAAGGTGTGCGTGCACGTGTCCTTGACGCAGCCGTCAGCGGTGCAGGCGTTGCCGTCGTCGCAGCTCTTGCCGCCGCACAGGGGCGCCACGGGGCACTTGCCCGCGCTCTTGATGTTCTGCCCCGCGGCGGCCGCCATGCAGGGGTTGCCGTGGTCGCTGCCGTCACAGGCGCACTGCGGGTTGTACTCCTTGGTGCAGCCGACCGGCTTGGCGGTGCAGGTGCCCTTGCCGCTGCAGCTGTTGTTGCCCTTGGGCAGCTTGCAGTACTGGCCCTTGGCGCAGAGCGTGGCCGTGCCGTCGGACTGGATGGTGCAGTCGAAGCCGTCGACGATCTTGGGCTTGCACGTGCCAGCCTGGTCCATGGCCTTGCAGGCGCCGTCGCAGCCACAGGCGATGACGCCCTCGCAGACCTCGGTGGCGCCGCACTGCGCGTCGGTCCAGCACTTGCCCTTGGGCAGCCCGGCGGTGGGCTTGCACTTGTTGGCCTTGAAGGGCCCCTGAGCGCAGGCGTAGCCGGCGCCGCACTGGGCGCCGCCGCTGCAGCACAGGGGGCTGGAGCCGGCGTCGGTCCCCGGGCCTGCGTCGGTGGTGGAGCTCGTGTCGCTGGTGCCGCCGGCGTCGCTGCCGCCCGCGGTGTCCACGGGCGCGCTGGTGTCGGCCGGGGCGCTGGCGTCCGACGCGCCCGTATCCGGGGCGCCAGTATCCGGGGCGCCAGTATCCGGGGCGCCAGTGTCCGACGCGCCAGCATCTGCGGCGCCAGTATCCGGGGCGCCAGTGTCCGGGGCTGCTGTATCGCCCGCCGCACCCGTGTCGGGCGTCGCCGTGGTGGTGTCTTGCACCCCGGCGCCGTCGGAGCTGCTCCCGACATCGCTCGCCGCGCCGTCGGTGCCGGCCGCCGCGTCGCCCACGGTGCCGGCTGAGTCGACCACGGCGCCGGTGCCGCCGCCGCTGCCAGCCTCGGTGCCACACCCCACCGCCAGCGCGGTGACGAGCGCGAGCACGCTGCAGGTCCTGAAGGTCGTGTGCTGGGTCATGGGGAGCCTCCGTCGCCGACCTGCACCCCTCTCCGAGCGCAGGCCGCCTCGCGCGCAGTGTAGGGATTCCTGCGCGGACAGCTAGCTTTCGACCCTGGGCGAGCGCACCGACGGGCCCTGGGGACCTCGCCGCGCGCAGACGGAGAGCGCGCGCTGAGGTGTGAGCGCCGGCTCGAAGCGCCCGCTCGAAGCGCCCGCTCGCTCCCTCCGGAGGCGTGACAACACGGCTACTTGGGCATCGACCCGTAGATGGGCTTGATGTCCACGGGCAGATCGGCCAGCTCCGCGAGCTTGGCGTGCACCTCGCCCGGCGCGATGCCGTACTGGATGATCATGCGCCCGGCCCCCGCGTAGTCGCCGCGACCGATGATCTGCAGCACCTCGCCCGCGAGCTTGCGCACGGCGGGGACCAG
>JAUIAC010000556.1 GCA_030425545.1 bacterium
ACGGTGACCGGCCACAGCAGCCACACCGGCACCGCCATGAGCACAATCGCCACCATGCCCAGGCTGGCGCGAAGGGCGACGCGACGGTCGACGATGACCACCATGGGCGCGAAGAGGATCGGGTAGAGCCCCGCGTAGACCAGGATCCACGGCGGCGAGAAGGGCACCCACGCGTCGACCACGGTCGGCAGCTCGACGAGCTGCGCGTCGGTCTGCAGCGCGGCGATGACGCTGTAGGAGCCGAAAAGCAGGGCCCCGAGGCCCACGACCAGCTTCGCCAGGGTCGACATGCGGATCGGATCGAGGGCGCTCATGGCGGTCCGAAGCTGCGGGGGCACGAGGCGAGCCGGCGCTCGCTGCCCGAGCCTGCCACGAACCCGCCTCGGGTCCACAGCGGGGCGATGACCTGTCAGGCCGCGCCCAGTTCGCGCCACGGGACGCGCTGTGTGGCCACAGGCACGTCGTACGAGAGGGCGAGCAGGGCGAGCAGGGCGAACAGGGCAGGCTCGGCCGCGCCCCCTTGGCCTCCAACCGCCCGCCTGCCATGGTCCGTCGCACAACGCCCTGCGCTTCCAGGAGCCCCCCATGACCCCGCCGCCCGTGACCTCGTCCGACCTCGCCCAGCTCCAGGGCCCGGTCCTGGTGACCGCCGCCTACTTCGGCCTCTGGTACACCCTGCTCCTCGGCCTGCAGCGCGGCACCAAGTACAAGCTGCAGGCCGAATATGCCGAGCGCGGCGAGACCTTCGACCGCTACTTCGGTCAGGACCGGCGCATGCTCGCCGTCGACCGGGTCGTCACCAACACCCTCGAGCAGATGGGCCCCTTCCTCGCGTCGCTCTGGCTGCACGCGGTGTTTGTCTCGCCCACCACCGCGACCTGGCTCGGCGCGGCCTATGTGCTCTTGCGGGCCGCCTACCCCAAGGTGCTCGGCAGCTCCCTGGGCGCCATGCAGTCCAAGCGCATCTTCGTCGTGACCGGCCCGGCCTACCTGATCATCGCTTACCTGCTGGGCAGCAGCGTCGCCGCCGTGCTCTGATCCCGCTCCGCGGCGCTGCGGACGCCGACGACCGACCTGCCGAGGCGCCCACAAGGCCCCGTCGAGCCTGACTCTGGCCACCTTCTCTCTTGACGTGAATCAAGTTCACATGTATTGGCCAACCCCCCAACCCCACTAAGGACAGCCCAAGCGCTGTCGCGACCTCGGGAGCGAGCCATGGCGACCTACGACCTCAAGATTACCGGCGGCACCATCGTAGACGGCACCGGCGCCCCGCGCTTCGCCGGCGACGTCGGCGTCAAGGACGGCAAGATCGTCGCCGTGGGCGAGGCGCCCGGCGACGCCACCCGCACCATCGACGCCACCGGCAAGCTGGTGACCCCCGGTTTCACCGACATCCACACCCACTACGACGGCCAGGTCTCGTGGGACGCCGACATGGCGCCCTCGTCGATCCACGGCGTCACCACGGCGGTCATGGGCTCCTGCGGCGTGGGCTTCGCGCCCGTGCGCCCCACGGATCACGACCGGCTCATCGCGCTCATGGAGGGGGTCGAAGACATCCCGGGCTCGGCCCTGAGCGAGGGCCTGACCTGGGACTGGGAGAGCGTGCCGGACTACATGGACGCGCTCGACAGCCGGCCCCACGCCATCGACTTCGCGGTGCAGGTCACCCACGACCCGCTGCGCATCTACGTCATGGGCGACCGCGCGGTGCACAACGAGCAGGCCACCGACGCCGACATCGCCGAGATGCGGCGGTTGACCCGCGAGGCGCTGCAGGCCGGCGCCGTCGGCTTCTCCACCGGGCGCAGCGACAACCACCGCCTGACCTCGGGCGACCACACCCCCGCCGCGGAGGCGACGGCGCGTGAGCTCAACGGCATCGTCGAGGCCTTCCACGGGCTCGACCACGGCGTCGTGCAGGCGGTCAGCGACTACGACATGCCCTACGGCGACGAGCACTTCGACCGGGAGTTCGACCTGGTGGAGAACATGGCCAAGGCCAGCGGGCGCCCCATGAGCATCTCGCTGATGCAGCGCGACCAGTCGCCCGAGCAGTGGAAGTGGATCATCAAGCGCGCCGAGCAGGCCACCGCCAAGGGCACGCCGATTCGCCTGCAGGTGGGCGCCCGCGCCATCGGCGTGCTCCTCGGTCTGGAGACCACCTTCCACCCCTTCATGGGCTTCCCCAGCTACAAGAAGATCAGCCACCTGCCCCTGGCCGAGCGCGTCGCGGCCCTGCGTGACCCCGCCCTCAAGGCGCAGATGCTGACCGAGAAGACCGAGAAGATCGCCGGCGACGGCACGCCGATCCCGCCGCTGGCGGACGTGCTCCTCGCGCAGATCGAGCAGCTCGGCATGCGCATGTTCACCCTCGGTCAGGTGCCCAACTACGAGCCCACCTTCGCCGAGAGCATCGGCATGCGCGCCAAGCAGCGTGGCGAGACCGTGATGTCGGGGCTCTACGACGCCCTGCTCGAAGACGAGGGCGCGGCGCTCATCTACTTCCCGCTCTACAACTACATCGAGGGCAACCTGAACAACCTGCACACGATGCTGACCCACCCGCTGGCCATGCCGGGCCTCAGCGACGGTGGCGCGCACGTGGGCACGGTGTGTGACGCCAGCTTCCCGACCTTCTTGCTCAGCCACTGGGCGCGGGACCGCAAGGGCGACAAGCTGAGCGTCGAGCAGATCGTGCGCATGCAGGCCTACGAGACCGCCCGCTTCGTCGGCTTCGACGACCGCGGCGCCGTGGCCGTGGGGCAGAAGGCCGACCTCAACGTCATCGACTTCGACAAGCTGCAGCTGCGCCCGCCGAACCTCATCAACGACCTGCCCGCGGGGGGCAAGCGGCTGATGCAGAAGGCCGACGGCTACGTGGCCACGGTGTGCAGCGGCGTGGTCATCGCGGAGAACGGCGAGCTCACGGGGCAGTACCCCGGCCGCCTCGTGCGCGCCGGCCGCGCCACCCGCGCCTAGGAGCTCTGATGACCCACGAGACCGAAGCGGGCGCGCGCAGCGTGAACCCGGCCACCGGCGCGCTGCTGGCCGAGTGGCCCTGGCACAGCGAGGCGGAGACGGAGCGTCGCCTGGAGGGCGTGTCCGCGGCGGCGGTGTCCTGGCGGCGTGTGCCCATGGCCGAGCGCGCGGCGCGGCTGCGGGCGCTGGCCGACGGGCTCGAGGCCGAGGCCGAGGTCCTCGCGCAGACCCTGACCGCGGAGATGGGCAAGGTGCTGGCGGAGAGCCGCGCCGAGGTCGCCAAGTGTGTCTGGGTGTGCCGCCACTACGCCGAGCACGGCGCCGATCTGCTGGCGCCGACGCCGGTCCAGGCCGCGGCTCGCGAGAGCTGGGTCAGCTACGAGCCGCTGGGCGTGGTGTTGGCGATCATGCCGTGGAACTTCCCCTACTGGCAGGTGCTGCGCTTCGCCGCCCCAGCGCTGATGGCGGGCAACGTGCTGCTCATGAAGCACGCCCCCAACACCCAGGGCTGCGCTGAGCATGTGGCCCGCATCGCCCGGGAGTCCGGCCTGCCAGCGGGCTGCCTGGAGCTGGCGCGCGTGCCGGTGTCCGGTCCCGGCAGCGCCAACGTGGCGGCGCTCATCGCCGATCGGCGCGTCGCCGCGGTGACCGTCA
>JAUIAC010000557.1 GCA_030425545.1 bacterium
TCTACGCGCGACCGACGTGGGCGACCGTGGGTGGCCAGCGCCTCAAGGGCTCCGACTACTGCTTCGCCGCCTACAAGCGCCTGCTCCAGCGGGACCCCGCGCTGCTCTCGCCCCGCGGCCAGTCGTCGCTGCGGTGGAGCGACACGCGCGACATCTTCTCGGACGACGACGGCACGGTGCCCATGCCGGTGCTGGCGACGCACCACGCGCTCGCCCGCGGCTACGGCCGTGACCTGTGGGAGCTGGGCTACACGCCGACCGAGCTGGTGCGCGAAGCCCAGCGCGCGGCGGACCCGGGCGCGTTCCTGGTGGGCGTGCTCGACCACGTCACCGGCTACCGCGAAGACCCCCTGCGCAAGAAGGCGATGCTGCTCGTGCTGGCCCTGGCGCAGCGGCCCGAGGGCTTCATCGACCTCAAGCGCTGCCAGCGGCTGGCGCCGGTGGTCGACTACCACATCATGCGCAGCTGCCTGCGCACCGGGCTGGTGGAGGTCGGCGACGAGGCCTTGCGTGAGCGCATCGTCGGGCGTCGCCTGCTCGAGCCGGGTGAAGAGCGGGTGGTGCGCAACGCGTGCTACGAAGCGGTGGAGGCGCTCATGGCGGCGTCGGGGCGCGACATCGGCGCCATCGACTACTTCTTCTTCGGCGCGCGCAAGCGCTGCCCCGAGATGCAGCAGCCCGAGTGCGAGCGGTGCCCGGTCGACCCGGTGTGCAAGCACGACGTGGCGATGTTCCAGCCGGTGCTGCGCACGACCTTCTACTGACGAGCCGCACTTTCGGTTGGGCGACCGCCGCGCAGACCGCTACCCTGCGCGCCATGAAGACGACGCACACGCCCCGATTCGACCTCCACCCCCGGCGCCTCGCGCGGTCGCAAGACGCCGCGCGCCCAGGTCCCACGCGGCCAAGGGCCTGGCTCGTGGTGCTCGCCTTGGCCTCGCTGGCGGGCTGCGGCTCGGACCAGGGCGGGCCAGCCGCCACGGGCCTCGCCGCCCTCCCGGCGCCGGTGGTCTACACCTTCGTGCCTGGTGACTCAGCGGTGCTGCCGGGCAAGAGCAGCGCAGATCCCACCGACAGCCACAGTCACGCGGCCGACGGCGTCGGGGTCGACGACCAGCTCGGCCAGCTCGGCATCGCGGCGCTGTGGAGCGGCAAGACCTACTATCGCAAGGGGACCTACAACGACACCGACTGGCCGGTCAGCGTCGGCACGCTGAAGGGCGCGCCCAAAGGGGTGATCGCCTTTCGCGTCGAGCCGGCCCAGCACCCAGCCACCAAGTGGGTGGCCAGCAAACACGGGCTCTTCTGGCGCTTCGACGCGGCGGTAGACCACGTCGTGTTCGAGCTCACCGCGGCCGGCCTGAACCCGGTCTGGGAGATCCAGGGCACCACGATCACCCCCGCCACAGAGCGCAACCCGGCGTGGCATCGGCTCGGCGACCTGCACATCTCCAACATGAGCGCGGCGCGGACCTTCGCCATCGCCCCCAAGTCGCTCTCGCTCGACCCCTTTCGCCCCCTCGGCGCGGGCGTGGTCGGCGCCAACCTGGGCCAGGGGCCGCTGGGCACCCACGTGCAGCTCCGCGTGAGCGTCCCCGACACGCCGGTGGACTCGCTCTCGGCCTTCTCCGCCGGCCCCGCGTCGGCCGCCAACCGCTACGGCCAGAACCGGCGTTTCGTCCACGTCTTCGACGGGGAGCGGCACGGCGTGGTCTGGCAGGCGCCCGCGAGCGGCATGGTCTTCGTCACCCGCCTGAGCGCCGACCTCCAGTCCGCGACGACCCACCCGCTGACCTCTCCCAAGGGCCACGTCTTCGCGGGCGCCACCGGCGACGGCGCAGGGGCGCTCTTCGTGCTCTACGTGCAGGCCGGCACCCAGGCCGCCGAGGGCACGCGCACGGTGTTCGTGCGGCGCTACGCCATGACCAGCGGTGGCGTCGTCGAGGAGGCCGAGGCCGCGCTCGACGCCGCCAAGAAGGGGCTGAACATCACCGTCTTCGGCACCCTCGCGGCGGCCAGCAACCAGGTCGCCATGCGCTACAGCCAAGGGACCTTGGGCGTGCTGCTGGCGCGGAAGATGCACAAGGCCAGCGACGGGCTGAACCACCAGGGCGCGATCAGCTTCGTGCTCGACGCGACCTCGCTCGCGCTGCTCAAGAACCACGGCCAGAGCTCCGGGCACTCCTTCGAGAACGTGCTCACGGTCGACAGCGCGGGCCGATTTGTCGGGGTGGACCTGGGCGACAACTACCCTCGCGGCGTGCACCTGCACCGCTTCGACGCCGAGGGGCGCACCTCGCGCGTGGTCTACACCTTCAAGACCAAGCACGGCGCCTCGGCCAAGAATCCGGCCGGCAAGACCTTCGCCAAGTACGAGGCGGCGAGCACGGCGGACAAGACGCTCTACCAGTGGTCCAACGACAACTCGACCTACACCGAGCTGGGGGGCGTGGTGGAGACAGCCGCCGGCCTGCTGGTGGTCTTCGCCAGCGAGGCCGACAAGCTCGACAACGCCCAGGCCACGGGCTTGCACAACGCGCCCCGCAACGTCGGCGCCGTGCTGGTGCGATCGGACTTCGAGGCGGCGAGCAAGGGCAAGTCGAGCAACTGGGTGACCGACGATCTCGTGACCTCGACCAGCGACTACACCATGGAGGGCGGCTACTACAGCTTCGGCGGCAAGTGGTTGGCCCAGCGCAACAAGGGCGTGCAGTGGCACACGAGCTACACCGACAAGGCGCGCAACGCGTCGCGGCTGAAGGTGGTGACCCTGCCCGGCAAGCCAGCGCTGGTGCTCTGGGAGGAGTGGACCGCCAAGGCCTACGTGGCGACCCACGGGCTGGTGCTCAACGACCAGGGGGCGGTGCAGACCGGGCCGGTGCCGCTGGGCACCGCGCTGCGCTTCGGGCGCCGCGACGATCCCTTCGTCGTCGACGGCAAGGTGGTGTGCGTCCGCGGCTCGGCCGAGGGCCTGGTGGTGGACGTGCTGATCCCCTAGCGAGCGGCGAGGACGCCATGGCCGGGCGTGACGGAGCGGCTACGGCTTGGCCGGCACGCACTTGCTGAGATCGGTCACGGCGGGCGCGTCGGCGCAGATCCCAGCGGCCTCGCACGTGGTGTGGCCGTGGGGCGAGGTCCGGCGCAGCTGGGCCGTGAGTGGCTTGCCCGAGCTCGTCCGCCAGCCTGCGATGAGCAGATCGTCATAAGCTGTGAGCGACGCGCCTCTCGTCGTCTCCGCCCCAACGGCGTCCGGCAGGGCCACCACCGAGCGCTGCGTCCCGAGCGCCGCGTCAAAGAGAGCCACGCGGGTCCGCAGGTTGCCATAGCCCGTCTCCAACACAGCCACGGCGGCGCCGTCAGGCCGCCAGAGGGCGGCGCGCACCCGGTTGGCGAAGGTCTTGTCGTAGGCGAGTACGTGGCTCCACAGCACCTTGCCCTCGTTGTCGATGCGCGCGAACCAGGCCTTGCCGGTCGCAGTCAGGCTACCACCGCCCAGGACCGCGCCACCCTTGGCGTCTCGGACGGCCGCCATGCCGCCGACATACTTCACGTTGGGTGACCCGTCCAAGCTGAGCTGCTTGGCCCAGACCTGATTGCCGCTCACGTCGACTCGCGTGACCCAGGCCCGGTTGGAACC
>JAUIAC010000558.1 GCA_030425545.1 bacterium
GGGGGCGCAGGCGCCCGGCGACAACCGGGCGGGCAAGACGGACAGAGCGGGCCGAAGTCAAAAGGTGCATGGCGAGATCCAACGCGAGGGTCGACCCCAGCCTAGCGTGTCACGGCGGCGAGCGCTCCTGAGTCTCCGGCATCGCCTCCGGGTGGAGCGCCGTTGGGGTCAGCGCTAGGACCTAGCAGACTGCTAGAACCACGCCGGCTGCATGTCGTCGTACGAGGGCTCGCCGCTCTCGCAGAGCGCGAGCAGGTGCGGCACCTTGGGCAGCTCGGTGGCGAAGTAGTAGCGCGCTGCTTGCAGCTTGCCCCGGTGCAGATCGCCGCCGCGGCCCGCGCTCAGCGCCCGCTGCGCCGCGGTGGCCATGTCGAGCCAGAGCCAGGCGATGATCACGGTGGAGAAGGCCTCCAGGTAGTCCGCGCTGTGCAAGAGCAGGCCGGCCACGTCGCCGGACTGGGCCTTGGCGCCCAAGATCTGCGTGGTCCTGGCGGTGCGCTGCGCCGCGTCGCCCAGCTGCTGCAGCCAGGTCGGGTCGACCCCCGCCGCCTGCGCCCGGCCGACGGAGGCGGTGATCTCGTCGCCGAGCACACGCAGCGCCGCGCCGCCCCCCGCGAGCACCTTGCGCCCGAGCAGGTCGAGCCCCTGGATGCCGGTGGTGCCCTCGTGGATGCTGTTGAGCTTCTGGTCGCGCCACCAGCTCTCCACCGGGTACTCGCTGGTGTAGCCGTAGCCGCCGTGGACCTGAATCGCCAGGGTGTTGGCCTCGAAGCCACGCTCCGCCGGGAAGGTCTTGCACACCGGGGTCAGCATGCCGAGCAGCAGGTCCCAGCGCTGCCGGGTGTCGGCGTCCGGGCTGTGCTGGGCCAGGTCGGCGGTGTGGGCGGTCTTCAGCACCACGGCCACCGCCCCTTCGACGATGGCCTTCTGCCGCAGCAGCATGCGCCGCACGTCGGCGTGGGCGATGATCGGCACCGGGTCGGTGGTGGGGTCGCGCTCGCTCACCGGCCGCCCCTGGGGCCGCTCCTTCGCGTAGGCCAGCGCCTCCTGGTAGGCCACCGCCGCCGTCGCCGCGCCCTCGGCGCCCACCAAGATCCGCGCCTCGTTCATCATCTGGAACATGCACGCCAGACCGCGGTTCGCCGGGCCCACCAGCCAGCCATGGCAGTCGCCCGCCTCGCCGTAGGTCAGCCCCACCGACGCCAGCCCACGCGTGCCGATCTTGTGGATCAGCTGCGTCGCCACCACGTCGTTGGGCACCAGCGCCCCCTCGGGCCCGGGACGCTTGGCCGGCACGGCGAAGAGCGACACCCCCTTGACCCCCGCGGGCGCCCCGTCGATGCGCGCCAGGGTCAGGTGGACGATGTTCTCGGTGATGTCCTGACCGCCGCCGGAGATGTAGATCTTGCTCCCCCGCAGCAGGTAGTGCCCGGCCTCGGTCGGGGTCGCGGTGGTGCGCAGATCGCCGAGCGAGCTGCCCGCGTCGGGCTCCGTCAGCGCCATGGTGCCGCCCCACTCGCCCGCGTACATGGGCGCCATGAACGTGCGCTTGAGGAAGTCGTCGCCGAAGACCTCGATGAGGTGCGCCGCGCCCGAGGTCAGCGCCACGTAGCCCACCGCCGCCAGGTTGGCCGCCATGAGGTACAGGTTCGCCGCGGTCGTCACCGTCCACGGCAGCTGGAAGCCACCCACGGCCTCCGAGCGCTCCGCCGTCAGCACCCCCAGCTCCACCAGCTGCGGGAAGAGGGCCTTGGCGAGCGGGTGCACCTGCACCCCCGTCGGCGTCAGCTCGGGCGGCGCGCGGTCCATGGGCTCGTAGGCCGGAAACAAGGCCTCGCGGGCGAAGCGACGCGCCGTCGACACGTACATGTCGAAGGTCTCGGGGCTGTGCTCGGCGAAGTGCGGCAGGGCCGTGAGCGCGCCCACGTCGAAGACCTCGCGCAGCAGGAAGTCCATGTCGGCGTCGTTCAGGAGGGGGTTGCTGCTCTGGCTCATGGGGCGCTCCGAGGAGAGGGGCGGGCGGGCGAGCTGCCGACCGCTCAGGGGCAGGTCAGCTTCCCGCTGGTGGTGGCGCGCATGACCAGCAGGTTGGCCGCCTTGCCAGCGCCGTCCTGGCCGATGAGCCCGTAGGCCTGCTTCCACACCGCGACGCCGTGGCCGACGCTGCCGGACGCGACCCCCACGGGCATCGACCAGAGCGTGGCGCCGACGCTGTCGGTGCGCCAGAGCAGGGCCTGGTCGGCGTTCTTGGTCTGGGCGCTGCGGCCGGCCGCGACGTAGCCGCTGTTGCCCAGCCGCGCGATGCTGTACGCCGCCGCGCCGCCGGGGGCGATGACGGACTCCTGCCACTGATCTTTGCCCGCGGCGTCGGCCCGCATCAGCCAGGCCGCCGTGTGCGCCGCGCCCGGCTTCCTGCGCGTGCCCGCCACGGTGTAGCCCTGGTTCTGCTTCGCCGAGTCGGGGTGGCTGACGATGGCCCAGCCGGTGTCTTCCCCGTCGCTGAAGTACGTGCGCTGCCACACCACGGCGCCGGTCTCGTCCAGCTCGAGCAGCCAGACATGGGGGCCGCTGCCGCCCGGCGCGGTGTCGCCCACCAGGGCGATGTTGCCGTTGTAGAGCGCGGCCACGTCCCAGGCGGCGTCGAAGCCGGTGGTGCCGTGGCTCTTGATCCACAGCGGCTTGTAGGTCTGCGGATCAACGCGCGCCACCGCCAGCGCGATGTCGCCGGCGCTGCTCTCGGTGTAGCCCGCGACCACCATGCGCTGCGTCGGCTTCTTGGCGGCGGCGCTCACGGCGACGGCGTGCAGCTCGGTGACCTCGCTCGCCTTGAACACGTGGCTGCCCAGCGCCTTGCCCTGGTCGTCGGCGATGTGCAGCCAGCCCCGCGCCTGCTTGTCGCTGTGCTCGCGCCAGGTGCCCACGGCGGCGACCTTGTTGTCCCACACCGCCACGTCGTAGGCGGTCTGGTCGAGGTCGTTGCCCAGCACCTGCTCCCACACCACCTCGCCCTGCGCGTCGAGGCGCAGCAGCCAGGCGTCGCGGCCGCCCTTGGCCTTGCCAGCGACGCCGCCCGACGCCGTGTGCCCGGCCACCACGAGCCCGCCGTCCGGCAAGCCGTAGCCGGCGCGGCCCACGTCTTCGCCGCTGCCGCCGTAGGTCTTGAGCCACACCGTGGGCTTGCCGACACAGGCGCCGCCGCTGCAGGAGTCGCCCGCGGTACAGGGCTTGCCGTCGTCACAGATCTGCGTGTTCGGCGTGTGGGTGCACTGACCTGCGACGCAGGCGTCATCGGTGCAGGCGTTGCCGTCGTCGCAGCCGTTGGGGCAGCCGCCCCCTGCCGCGGCGTCCGTCGCGCCCACCTCGCTGGCGCTGCTGTCATTGGCGCTGCTGTCGCTCGCGCTGCTGTCGCTCGCGTCGCCGTCGGCCACGCCGCTGTCGGGCCCCGCGCCCGTGTCCCCGCGCGCCGCGCCGTCCTGGCCGGCGAAGCCGATGTCGCCGCCGGTCGCGCCGCTGTCCTGGGTCGTCGGAGTCGGCTTGGGGTCGGCGCCGCACCCGGCCAGCGACAGCGACACCCACGCCGCCAGGGCGAGCGCGCACGCGGGGGTGCGGGCCGCAGCGACGCAGCGTCGGGACAGAG
>JAUIAC010000559.1 GCA_030425545.1 bacterium
GACGCGGCGCTGCAGCAGGCCACCGCCGAGGCTACCGCCTGGCAGGACGCCCAGAAGGGCCACGCCGACGTCACTCGCGCCTTGAGCGAGGCCCTGGTGCGCCAGCAGGCGGCCGCGGAGACCCGCGCAAGCGCCAGCCGCGCCGCCAGCGAGGCGGACCAGGCCCTCACCGAGCGGCAGAACCACCGGGCGAAGGCGGACGCCGACGTGGTGTCCTGTCGGCGCGCGCTGCGTGAGGCCTGGCACGTCGCCGCGGCCCATGACGGGCAGTGGGCGGCCTCGGCCGACGAGGTGCGCGCGCGCATGGCCGCGCAGGGCGGCGTCACCACCCACGCCGACCGCGACGCCCACCGCGCCCGGCCGGCGGCGGACCAGCCCCTGCGGGTGCTGGCGAGCTGGCAACGCGCGCTGGTGGCGGCGCTGCAGGGCCTGGCGCAGGACGCCCGCGAGCGCCACAGCGGCGCGCAGCAAGCTCTGGTGGCCTGCCAGACCCAGGTGAGCACGCTGACCGAGCGGGTCGGCGAGCTGACCACCCTCGAGGCCGAGGCGCAGTCGGTGTTGGACGCGGCGCTGGCGACCCTGGCGGCGGCTGGCGACGCGCCCAGCGACGTGGACCGCGACGTGGATGAGGGCGAGCAGGCCGCGGCGCGAGCGGCCAGGGCCGAGCAGGCCGCAGCGTGGGGGCCGCTCGACGAGGTGGGCCTGCACAACCGGCGGCTGCGCCCCGCGGAGGTGCGCGAGATCCGCGCCGAGGAGCAGCGCCTGTCCCGCGAGGTCGCCACGGCCGAAGGGCGCGTCGTGAGCGCCGGGGAGGCCCTGAGCGCCCACCGGAGCGCGCGGCCTGCGGTGATCACAGCGCTGGCGGCCGACCTGGCGGCGCGAGGCGCGGACAGCGGCGAAGGCGAGGCGCGGCCCGCAGACCCGGCGGACCAGGACGCTGGGGCCGTGCCCAGGGTCAGCGCAGACCCGACCAGCGTCAGCGCCGTGAACACCGACAGCCTCAGCCGCGCGCTGCGTCAGGCGGCGTCAGAGGTCGCGCAGCGGCGGGCGGAGGTCGCCGAGCAGCTGCGGGAGGCGCAGGGCGTGCTCGCGGTGGCCGCCAAAGAGGCGCAGCAGCTCGCGGCGGCGCAGGCCACCCTCAGCGCGGCGCGGGCCAAGGCCAAGGTATGGCTGCACCTGCACGAGCTCATCGGCGTCGGCGACGGCGACGCGTTCAAGCGCTTCGCCCAGGCCCTGAACCTCGGCCAGCTGCTGCGTCAGGCCAACGTGCACCTGCGCGCGCTCAAGGGCCGCTATCGCTTCGCCGTGGTCCGCGACGAGGAGACCGGCCTGCCGACCCTGGACTTCGAGGTGGAGGACCGCTGGCAGCCCGGCGTGCGGCGCGGGCTGAAGACCCTCTCGGGCGGCGAGACCTTCCTCGCCAGCCTGGCCCTGGCGCTGGGCCTGAGCGACCTGCGCACCACCACCATGCCGGTGGACACGCTGCTGCTCGACGAGGGCTTCGGCACGCTGGACCCGGACACCCTCGACGACGCGCTGCAGGCGCTGCAGGCGCTGCAGGCGAGCGGCCGGCAGGTGGGCATCATCAGCCACGTGGTGGGCTTGCAGGAGCGCATTCAGGCGCGGATTCGCGTCGAGCCGCTGGGCGAGGGGCGCAGCCGGGTGGTGGTGGGCTAGCGGACCGCGGCGACACCAGACTTCGCCGTGTCAGTGGGCCGCGGGCGACGCGCTCATCACCGCGAACCATGCGTCGAGGTCGGCGAGCAAGCCGTCGTGCAGGGCGCTCAGGGCGTCAGCGCGAGCGGCGAGCTGATCTGGGTCGAGGTCGACCACGTAGGCATGGCGGAAGAAGTGGCGGAACTTCCGCAGCTCGTCCAAGCCCTGATAGCTGGCGGCGCTGAGCACCTTGGGGCGGACGCCGGGGATCTCGACGGAGAGCTGGTCCAGCAGCCGCTTGTGGGCGCTGCCGCCGCGCGGCACGTCTTCGTCCACCTCCCGCGCGATGCGGGTCAGCACCGTCTCCGCGGCGGTGTAGTAGTGGTGGAGCGACACCGCGACCACGGCCTCAGCCCCCTCGGAAGCCTCCCCCCGCGCGAGCGCGGCCTGGCGGGCGGAGACCCGGGCGAAGAGCTGCGCCATGGCCTCGCGCTCTGCCGCGACGCTGGCCCGCAGCCGCGCCACTCGGACCGTGCGGAGTGTGCCGCTCATGGTGAGGGCCCCCTCGCGACCGACAGCGCTGCGGCGTCCGACGCCGGGGCAGACAAGGCCTCGCCCTCCGCTCGGATCCGAGCGGCGAAGGTCTCGGGCGCGGCGCTCAGGTCGACGAGGTCCACGTCGCGGCCGAGCAGGCGCTCGAGCGCCGACCACAGCGCCGTCTGCTCGCCTGCGGGCACGCCAGCTACGGCGAGATCGACGTCGGAGTGCGGGCCGAAGCCGCCCCACGCCAGCGAGCCAAAGAGCCACGTCTCACGGGCCCCGTGCGCCGCGCACAGCCGGGCCGCGGCGGGCAGCGCGGCCCGCGCGCGCACGGCTGCCGCGGCGGCCTGCTCGCGCTGGCGCCGCTCGCGCTCGTCCCATCCCGAGAAGTCGAAGGTCATGAGGCTCCGTCGGCGCATCGCGCCCCCGACAGCATAGCGGTGGCGGTGGGCGCGGCAAGGCGGCGCGGGCCTTGGCAGCGCAGGCGCGCGCAGCGCAGGTGAGGGCGGCGCAGGTGCGGGCGACGCAGGTGCGGGCGGCCCAGGCGGAGGCAACGAAGGCGGAGGCAGCCCAGGCGCGGGCCGCGGACCCGTGGCCAGCCCGTGACCGCCTGGCGAGCGCGGCGCCGCGGCGCCCAGGTGCGTCGGAAGCACGATCCCGTCGACCTGCCAGCGCGCACCCATCGCCGCTTCGCTGCATCCAAGGGCCGCGCAGCCCTCTGCCTGGAGCCCGTCATGCACCGCCGCACGCCCCACGCCCGCCCCGCCGCTCGGCCCGACGCCGGGCCCGTCGCCCCCATTCAGCCGCGCCTCGCGCCGCCGCGCTGGGCGCTGGTCGTCGCCCTGACGGCGATCGCCCTCGCCGGCTGCGACGACGACGGCGGCAAGGACCCCTGCGCGAGCGGCGCCCTCGGCGCGCAGAACCACGCCCGCTTCCCGGCCGGCGACACCTACTGGCTGCCCGGCCCGGGGAGCTGCGGCGCCTGGACCGTGACGGCGCGGCCCGAGGGCGCCAGCGCCGAGGTGGTGGCCGGCGCCTCGGACGCGGGCCACAGCCGCGTGACCCCGCTGACCCCGGGCGCCTGGGTGTTCACGCGCGGCGGGCAGCGCCGCGAGCTGACCGTGGTGGCCGCCAGCGAGCGGCCCTTCCACCACCTCAACTACTACGAGAGCCGCGCCCTCGCGCGCGTCGGCGGCGAGCTCTGGGCGGCCTCGCCGCTGCGGGGTGAGCTCGCGCGCCTCGACCCGGTGTCGCTGGCGACCACGGGCACGGTCACGGTCGGCCCCTGGCCCGTGGCCCTGGCGGCGGCGGGCGACGTGGTGGTGGTCGCCCAGCGCGGCAACGACACCCTCGGCGTGGTGGACGCCCAGAGCGGCCGGCTGCTCGACGCGGTGTGGGTCGGCGACGAGCCGTCGAACGTGGTGGT
>JAUIAC010000560.1 GCA_030425545.1 bacterium
CCCTCGGGCAACGCCCACCACGCCGCGGTGCGCAAGATGCTGGTCGACCGCCTCACGGCGCTGAAGTTCACGGTCACCGAGCAGACCTACGGCGCAGGGGTCAACGTCGTCGGCGAGCTCAAGGGCACCGCCAAGCCCGACGAGGTGGTCGTCGTCGGCGGCCACTACGACAGCGTCCCCGACTGCCCGGGCGCGGACGACAACGGCACCGCGGTCGCTGGGGCGCTGCAGGCCGCCGCCGCCCTGGCCCGCCACAGCCACGAGCGCACCCTGCAGGTCGTGTTCTGGGACGAGGAGGAGCGCGGCCTGGCGGGCTCGTTCCACCACGTGCAGCAGCTCCGCGCCGCCAACAAGAAGGTCGTCGCCAACTTCGACCTCGAGATGATCGGCTACCGCAGCGACAAGAAGCAGTCCCAGAAGCTGCCGCCCGGCTTCGACCTGATCTTCACCGAGGCGGGCAAGTACCTGAACGGCAACGACTACGCCGGCGACTTCATCGCGGTCATCTACGGCGAGCACAGCAAGCCCGCGGCGAGCGCGTTCATCGCCCACGCCCAGACCTACGACGTGTTCGCCCTGCCGGTGGAGCTGTCGCGCGAGTTCATGGACTCGTCGAACTTCGGCGACCTGCGCCGGTCGGATCACGCCACCTTCTGGGCCGAGTCGCTGCCAGCGATGATGATCTCCGACACCGCCAACTTTCGGAACACGCACTACCACTGCACCGACGGCCCCGACTCCGTCGACCGGCTCGACCACGCCTTCGCCACCGGCGTCGTCCAGGCGACCGTGGCTGCGGCGGTGGACCTGCTCAAGGCCGACGGCGGCCAGGCCTTCGCCGGGTTCGAGCCGGCCTGCGACCTGGACAAGCAGGACTGCCCGAGCGGCAAGAAGTGCGTGCCCGCCGACGTCAACAGCCGGTGGGTGCCGCAGTGCATGGACGTCGCCAAGACCACGGTGGGTCACCACGCCCTGTGCGAGCGCCCCAACGGCAAGCTGGGCGAAGACACCTGCGAGGCCGGGCTCTTCTGCACCCCCTGGGGCGTGGCCGAGGCCGACCCGGTGGCCCGCCAGTGCGTCAAGCCGTGCACCACCAACGCCACCTGCGACAAGGGCGACGTGTGCGTGACCATCGGCCGGCGGGCCTACGGCACGTCGACGGCGCCGCGGCGCACGGGCGTCTGCGTCCAGGCCTGCGACCCCTTGGCCAGCAGCTGCGGTGCGGGGCTGATGTGCGCGACCACCTTCCTCGACATCGACACGCTGCGGGACCAGCCGACGTGTATGTGGACCGGCAAGATCAAGGCCGGCGAGGCCTGCGCGCCCAACTCTTGGGGCCAGTGCGAGCCCGGCCACGGCTGCACCTACGGGCCCCAGGGGGCCACGCCCACCTGTCGGCCCTACTGCGACGCCAAGCACCCCTGCAAGAGCGGCACCTGCGCCCCCTATGGCAACAGCAACCAGGCGGGGCTGGGCCACTGCTTCCCCAGCGGAGCGGGCTGAGGCCTGTCGCCGGGCCGCGTCGCCGGGCCGCTGTCTAGCAGACTGCGGCGAAATTGATTGTCGCCGCAATCTGCTAGCTTTTCTGTCTTTTTGGGGGGCTACGAGCGCCCCCAGCCACGGCAAGCCGTGGCTTCCCCGTCCCAGCAGACTGACCGGCGTGGTCGCAAGAACGGAGAAAAAGCGCAGTCTGCTAGCGCACGCGGGGTCGCCGGTCAGGGTCGCCGCGCCGGAGGTGCATCGCGGTGACGGGCGCCGCAGGGAGCAGCAGGAGCAACCACCAGGCCCAGGCCCAGCCGGCGTTCGCGGACCTGGGGCGGTCGAAGGCCCCTCGGGGATAGAGCGCGCAGACCGCCGCCCGGTCGTCTGGCCGCAGGGTGTCGCGGCGGTCGCCCTCGAGGATGTGCGGCGCCATGACAGCCCCGGACGCGTGGGTGTGGTCGAGGCCGAGGGCGTGCCCCAGCTCGTGCAGCAGCACCGAGCGTAGGTCCGGCGGCGCGTCGTTGCCGACGAAGACGTCGGCGTTGAGGAAGATGGTGGCGCTGCGGATGCCTCCCCAGCGGCTGGCGGTGACGTTGGTCCACGCCGGGCGCCCGGGGCGGGGGCGGCTCGGCAGCACGAAGGCGACCGAGATGGAGGGGCCGACCAGGGGCTCCAGCTCGGGGACGACGCCACCCTGACCGACGCGCAGGCCCGTGCAGCCGGGGGCGGTCCAAGCCGAGGCCGCGGCGCTGAGGGCGGCCCGCACCTTGGGTTGCCAGGCTGCCGGCGCGTGGACACGACCGAGCGTGGGTGGACGCCGCCAGGCCAGGCGAGCGCCGCGCTTCGAGGTCATGGGCTGCCAGGCCTGAGCGGGAGCGGCCAGGCTGATGAGGGCGAGCGCGGCGACCCACGCAGCGACCCACGTGGCGGACTGCTGTCGGCTGCGCCGCGAAGCGCGCTTCGCTCCCGGGCGCCCAAGGTCGCGCTGAGTCTCGCGCTGGACGGCGCTCCAGCCTGTGCCCGCCATGTCGCTCCCCCAGCGTTGCGGCGTGGCAGCGCGCGCTCCGCGCTGCCCCCAGTGGCACAGACGGCTGAGACCACACATCGGTCTCCCGGCTCGCGCCCCGTGATCACGTCCGACGCGGCAGGCTCGCGGCGGTGATCTGCCATGAGACTACGCGATTCGCCGCGCCGGCCAAGGCGCCGGGGGCTCCGACGATGCGGGGAGTGGGCTGGTCTGCGCCCCGAATCTGTAGCGTGTTCGCGGGGATGGTGAGCCCCGCGCCGTGCACCTTGAGCGCCGCCTCCTTGAGGGTCCACAGGCGGAGGAAGCGGCGCCAGCGGGCCGGATCGGGGAGCGCGGCGACCTCGGCCCGCTCGGTGTCGTCCAAGATCCCCGGCGCCAGCGCCAGCGCGTCCACGGGGCGCTGCGCCTCCACGTCGAAGCCGACGCGGCAGCCCCACGCGAGCGCGACCCCAACCAGCCCGCGCGTGTGCGAGAGCGAGAACGACCAGCGCCCCGGACCGAGGGGCCCGGTCGGCTGCGGCTGCTGGTCGGCGGCGAGCTCTGGGCGACCCAGGGCGGCGCGGGTGAAGCGCACCTCGTCGGGCGGTAGGCTGAGGGCCAGGGCCAGCTTGGCCCGCAGCAGGGCGTGAGCGGCGACGAACTGGCGACGGTCGACGTCGCGAAAGAAGCGCGCGGCCCGCGCCCGCTCGCGCTCGCTCAGGTCGGTGTCGGCGCCGTAGACGCCGGGGTCCTCAGGGTCGACGAGCCAGATCCACACCCGCCCGCCGAGCGCTGGCGGGCAGCAGCGCCAGGCGTCGCCCTCGCACACCCAGCGCGGCGACGGCGGGCCGTCGGTGGCGGCGGCGGTGTGGGCGCCGGTCATGGCCCGGCCGCCGCGCCGGGCGCCGCGGTGGCGGGCGGCAGCGAGAGCCCCAGGCGGGCGGCCACGCCGCTGAGCACGGCCCCGGTGGGCGCGGTCAGCTTGAGCGCCGCCACGCCGTCGCCGCGGGTCTCGCCCAGGTTGACGATGGCCACGGGCAGCCCAGCCTTCTCCGCCTGACGCACGAAGCGGTAGCCGGAGTAGACCGTCAGCGATGAGCCCAACACCAGCAC
>JAUIAC010000561.1 GCA_030425545.1 bacterium
GCGCGTCGGCATCGTGTTTTCGCAGACCTCTGCGGACCAGTTCTTCGGCGACAAGGCCTACAACCAGCTCTACGCGGCGATGCAGCACCAGGCCATGCAGGCCGGCCTGCCCATGGTCCTGCTGACCGAGGACGACCTCGCGGACATCACCAAGCTCAAGGACCTCGACGCCCTGTTCATCCCCTACTTCGCCCATGTACCGGCGGAGAAGGTGGCGGCCATCGAGGACACGCTCGTCCGCGCGGTGCACTACTACGACGTGGGCATCGTCAGCTCGGGCAACTTCATGACCAACGAGCCCGGCGGCGCCGCACTGCCCGGCGACTCCTACGCCCGCATGAAGCGCATCTTCGGGATCACGCTGCAGGGCTACTTCGGCCCCGCGGACCACAGCCTCACCGCCGAAGAGGGCCACGCCATCGTGCGGCCCTACGCGCCGGGCGAGACCCTCAGCGCCTACAGCGCCGGGTGGATGCAGCACTACACCCGACACCACTCCGTCGCGACCTCGGTGGCGCGGGTCAACAACGGCTCGGGCAGCTGGCCGGCCGTGTGGGCCGTGGCCAACGCGAGCCGCAGCGTTCACTTCGCGAGCCCCGCGGTGCTCGGCGACACCGACCTGGCCTGGCGCGCGCTGCTGTGGTCGGTCTACGGCGACGACGCCTGGGTCGGCGTGCAGCTCACCCGCAACAAGTACGTGTTCATCGGCCGGTGCGACATGGACCAGTCGCAGTACGCCGACGAGGTGCAGGAGCTCTACCCGGACCTGATGAAGGTCGTGCAGAAGTGGCGCGATCAGTTCAGCTTCGTGAGCAGCTACTACGTCAACGTGGGCAACAACCCGAAGGAAGGCGAGTACACCGACTGGAACTTCTCCACCCAGATCTACAAGTCGCTCATGGCCATGGGCAACGAGATCGGCACGCACTCGTACACGCACCCCCACGACACCCCGGACCTCACCGCGGCGCAGCTGGAGTTCGAGTTCAAGGACTCGGCGGACGTCATCTCGTCGCACATCGGCGTGCCGGTGGAGAGCGCAGCGGTGCCGGGCAACCCGGAGACGCTGGCGGTGGACAAGGTGCTCGATCAGCACTTCACCTACGCGACCGCGGACTTCTCGGGCAAGGGAGCGGGCTACCACGGCGCCATGGGCTTCCTCTCGCCGGACTTCAGCATGGTGTACCTGGCGCCCAACATGTACTTCGACTTCACGATGATCGGCTTCCTGCAGTACACCGCCGACGAAGCCCTGGTGAAGTGGAAGGCGCAGTTCGACGACCTCACCCGCAACGCTCCCTCCGCCTTCGTGGTGTGGCCGTGGCACGACTACGGCCCCACGGGCTACGAGGGCCCGCAGTACACCGAGGCCATGTTCACCGGCATCATCGCCTACGCCTACGCCCAGGGCGCCGAGTTCGTCACCGGGCTCACGGCGGCGAAGCGCATTCTCAGCCGCACCAAGGGCGAGCTGCGGGTGGTCAAGCTCGACGCCGACACGCTGGAGATCGACGTGCAGGGCGACAGCCACACCGGCGCCATGGCGCTGCGGCTCGAGGTCCCGTCGGGGCGTGTCATCGCGTCGGTGGACGGGTGGCCCGCGCACACCGCGGACAAGGTCCTGCTCGGTGAGGGCTCGCGGACGTACACGGTGCACCTGGGTGCCGCGCCAGCCAACGCGGGGCGGATCTCTGCTCTGCCGATGCGCGCGCACCTGACCGCGGTGGCGGCGGAGTCCAACGGCATCAGCTTCTCGATGAAGGGCGCCGGGGCGGTCGAGATCACGCTGCCGAGCAACGTCTTGAACGCCGAGAGCACGTGCGGCGACCTGCTGCCGACCGCCACGGTGGGCACCGTCAAGCTGCACCTCGAGAGCGAGGGTGAGCACACGTGTCAGGTGAGCTGGGACCACGACGCCTGAGCCGCCGCATGGACGCCCACAGCCCCCACACCATGCGCTCCGCCCACGCGGCCACGACCGCGCCGCGGACCTCCTGGCGCTCCCGCGTGCGTCGGAGCCTGTGCTACGCCTGGCTGGCGACCTTTGGGCTCGCCAGCTGCTCGGCTGCGCCGAAGTCCTGGGTGGTCTTCTACGGCGTCGACGCCCCCCCGGAGCTGATGCAAGGGCACGACGTGGTGGTCGTGGACCCCGGCTACAAGGGCGACATCCAGCTCCTCAAGGCGCGCGGCGCGAAGGTGTTGGCCTACGTCAGCCTGGGCGAGGTGGCGGAGCGTCGCGCCCACTTCGCGCAGGCCAAGGCGCGAGGGCTGCTGGTGACCGAGAACCCGAACTGGCCGGGCGCGTGGATGGTCGACTTGCGCTCGCCGGACTGGCACCGGCTGGTCATCGACCACCTGACACCGAAGCTCCTGGCGCGCGGCTTCGACGGCCTCTTCCTCGACACCATCGACTCGGCCCTCCACCTCGAACGGACGCGCCCCGCGACCCACGCGGGCATGACCGCGGCGGCCACCCGGCTGATTCGGCAGCTGCACGCGCGCCACCCCGAGGCGCGGCTGCTGCTGAACGGCGGGCTGCCCCTCGTACCGGCGATCCGAGGCGCGGTGGACTGGATCGCGGTGGAGTCGACCTTCCTCGCGTACGACTTCAAGACCAAGCGCAGCCGACCGCAGCCGCAGCGCGACACCTGGCTGAAGCTGCTGGCCAAGGCCAAGAGAGAGAACCCCGACCTGGTGGTCTTCACGCTGGACTACGTGGACCCAAGCGAGGTCGCGACCGTCCGGGGCGTGTACGCAGCGCAGCGCAAGGCCGGGTTCGTGCCCTATGTGTCGACCATCGCGCTCAACCGCGTGGTGCCCGAACCCGAGGCCGCCGTTGACGACCCGTGAGCGCCGCAGTCACGTCACCGTCGCGGTCGTCCTCGCGCTCTCGCTGGCCTCCGTTCCGCTGCTGGCGCCCTCGGACGCTGAGCTGGGCGCCCATCTGCTGAGCGACAAGCGCTCCAAGCGCGCGCGGCGCTATCTCGAGCGGGCCCTGGCCGAGCAGGGGCCGCGGGCCGAGCTGGTGGTGCCCCTGGCTCGCATCTACAGCGACGACGGCGAGTTCGGCTCGGCGCTGCGCATCCTCGAGCGCCTCGACCCCGCGGGCAGGGACCCGGATCTCCAGGCCATGCGTCGCTCGGCGCTACGTGGCTCCGGCCGCACGCTCGACTACCTCGAGGAGCAGCGCCGCCGGCCGCTGCCGTCCCGGGCCGGCCTGGCCGAGCTGACCGAGGTGTACGGCGCGCAGCAGCTGCAGGAGCTGCGCCTGTCGGCCGTGGAGGCGCAGCTGAGGCTGCGCCCCCGTGACCCGAACCTGCTCCGTGACGCGGCCCACCTTCGGCTGCTGGCCCGAGACCAGACCGGCGGCCTCTCGGCCCTGCGCCGGCTGTGGCGCGACGCCCCCATGGCGATGTCCGACAACGACTACGTGCTCATGCGGACCCTGGCGCTGCGCATGGACCCCTCTGCGCCCGCGGACCTGGACGACCCGCGTGCGGCCGCGCTGGGGCCGGCCTTGCGGCTGCGCATGGCGGAGGTGCTGGTGCAGGTGGAGCGGGCGGGCGAGGCGGCGGGCTTGCTGTCGCCGCTGGTCCGCGA
>JAUIAC010000562.1 GCA_030425545.1 bacterium
GGGCGGCGCTGGAGCGGGACCTGGCCGCGGGCTACGGGGTCGCCACGCGCAAGCTCATCTACCGGTACATGCTCGACGAGCCGGGGCTGGTGGCCGACACCGCGCGCCGCAACGTGGGGCCGCTGCAGGCCGGCGCGCTGGTCGCTGGGCGCCCGCTCTTCTCGGCCCTGCTGAAGCGGGCGCTGCGGGTGACGCCCGCCAGCGCAGACCGGGCCTGGGAGCGCGCGCGGCGGCAGCTCGACATCGTGGACGCGCGGCTCGCGGACGGCCGGACCTGGCTGACCGGGGACCGGTTTACGAGCGTCGACCTGACCCTGGCGGCGCTGACGGTGCCCGTGCTGGGGCTGACCCACAGGGAGGGCTTCGGCGCCTGGGTGCCGCCCATGGAGGCCTATCCTCCGGCGCTGCGCGCGCTGGTCGACGAGGTGCGCGCCCGGCCGGCCGGGCAGCTGGCCCTGCGCGCCTATCGAGACGAGCGATGAGCGCGCGTCGCGCGGCGGGGCGCGCGGCGAGGGCCGGCGCCGCGGACGCCATCACGGCCGGGCTGCTGCCCGTGCTGCTCTGGCAGGGCCGGCAGGTCATGCGGGGCATGCCCGACGTCCCCGAGGCCCCAGGAGCGCGCGCCGGCCGCGCGCCGCCCCGCGACCCGCCCCGCGCCTCCCCTCAGCCCGCGGCTCGCGACGCCTTTCACCTGCTGGTCATCGGCGAGTCCACCGCGGCCGGCGTCGGCGCGCCGCACCAGCGCGAGGCCCTGGCGAGCCGCACGGCCGAGGCGCTCAGCGTCCGTGTCGGTGTGCCGGTGCGCTGGCACATGGTCGGCCGCAGCGGGCTGCGCGCCGCGGAGGTGCGGCGCTATCTGGTGCCGCTCATCCCGCCCCCGAGGCAGCCGACCGACCTGGCGGTGGTGGTGCTCGGGGTGAACGACACGCGGGGCCTCACGCGGCCGCGCGCCTGGCGCCGGCACATGCGCGCGCTGGTCGACGAGGTGCGCGAGCGGGCCCAGGCGCGCCACGTCCTGTGCACGGGCGTGCCGCCCATGGGCGACTTCCCCGCCCTGCCGCGGCCGCTGCGGGACGTGCTCGGCCGTCGCGCGCGGGTCATGGACGAGAGCCTGAGCCGCGCCCTCAGCGACCTGAGCTGGGCGACCCACGTGCCCTTTCACATGGCGCTGCGGCCCCACCTCTTCTGCGAAGACGGCCTGCACCCCGGGCCCGCCGGCTACCAGGCCTGGGGCGAGCTGCTGGCGGCGCACGCCCCGGCGGATCGAGCCGCGCGTCACGGGCTCAGGGCTCGTTGAAGCCCTGCCTGAGCTGGTCGAGCACGCCGCCCTGACCGACCATGCCGAGCATCATCAGGCCGAAGAAGAGCACGCCGGTGACAAAGCCGAGCGCGCCGGTGGCCATGGCGACCACCGCCCAGGTGCGGCTCTCCAGCGGTGAGGTGCCCGCGCCGACGCCGCCGTACTCCAGGAAGCCCAGGATCGCGGCGACGGCGCCCAAGAGCGCGCCGAGGGCCGCCACCGGGGCGCAGCAGCAGCCGAAGAGGTTGAGCACGACGCTGGCCACGCCCACGCCCGCGGCGATCTGGGCCCGTTGAGACGGCTTGCCGGGCGGCATCGCTGGGGTCATGTTCATCGCGCGCGCTCCTGGTTGGCTACGCGGGTGACGCTAGCACGCCAGCAGCTCCGGGCGCTCGAGCAGCTCGGCCACCCGCGCCACGGCCGACGCGCAGTAGAAGCCGTCGGCGATGCGCTCGTCGTAGGAGTAGCGCAGCTGCATCACCTGGCCGACCTCGATGCGGTCCCTCTGCCCGGGCTCCTCCACCACCACGGGCGCCTTGTGGAGCTTGCCGATGGTCACGAAGAGGGGGACCGTGCCGTACTCGAAGAGGTGGTGCAGCGGCGCGTCGAGCCCGATGCTGCCGAGGTTGGCGATGAACACGCTGGCGTAGAGCGGGTCGTTGCGGATCATGGCGGCGGGCAGCAGGTTCCAGCCGTCGAGCACGCGCTGCGCCCACAGGGTCAAGCGCAGCAGCGGCCCCGGCAGGGCGGTCACCACGGCCATCTCCTGCTCGGAGGTCGTACGCGCCTCAGCCTTGCCGGTGCCGACCGCGTCTCGCACCGCCCGGGACACCGCCGCCAGCCCCGCGTCCGGCGCCACGCGCACCTTGACGGTGGTCAGCGGCGCGCTGTCTTCGTAGCGCTTCTTCACCGCGAACGAGAGCGCGATGTCGTCCCGCTGGTAGAGCCGCCGACCCACCACGAAGCGGTTGAGCTGGGGCCGCTCGCTCAGCACCTGCGCCAGGGCCGCGAGCACGAGGTCGTAGAGCTTGGGGGCCGCTGCCGGGTCGGCCTGCTGCTGCTCCGCCAGCCAGGCGAGGGTGTGGTCCATGCGCAGGGTCTGGTCGAGGTAGACCACCGCCTCGTTTCGACCGGGCATCAGGTAGGGCATGAAGCGCCGCAGCATCGGCGGCTTGGGGACGGGGCGGCCGTCTGGGCGAGACAAGAGCGGCATGGCGGGCTCCAGGGAGTCGAGGCGCGAGCTGTGGGGCCCTCGCGGGGGCTACTTGGGGCACTCGCCGAGGATCTTGTCGGCCTCCCAGTGGCGCTTCTGCAGCCACAGGATCAGCCCGTCGGTGAAGCCGGTGGCGTTGGCGGGCACGCGTCCGGACTTGGCCTCGTCTTCGGTGGCCAGGGCCTTCTCGATGCGCGGCACGTAGCTCACCAGCCACTTCGCCGTGGCCTCGACCGCGAGCTGCTCGCAGCGCAGGGACTGCATGGCGTCGCGGAAGCGCTTCCTGAGCACCGGATCGGCCTGGATGCGCAGGTACACCGGGTCCTTCCGGTCCTTGCAGGGCGACTTCAGCGCCCACGGGTCGGCGAAGGTCACGAAGGTCGACTCGTAGTAGGTGGTGTCGGTGCCCGCGCGGAGGATGTGGAGCTTGTCGGTCTTGGGGTCGACGTAGAGCTCGAAGTTCTGGGCCGCCCGCAGGAAGCCGTCGACGTCGGCGGCGAAGACCTCGAAGCCGTAGGTGGTCATCAGCGCGTCGACGTCCATGTGCTGCTCGAGCACGGCGCGGAAGCCCGCGGCGTCGAGCTGGGTGTTGACCGCGGCCTTGGCGACGGCCAGCACGTGCTTGAAGTCACCCTGAGCCGACTTCACGGCGTACTTGGCCTTGAGCTTGTCGCAGTCTCCGCCCGGGCAGGAGAAGCCGCCGCAGCCCGACGCCGGGTCGTAGTTGGCGCCGGTCTTGTCGCCGAAGTGGAACTTGAAGAAGCGCGCGTCGATCTGCTCGATGATCTGGTACAGGCCGTACTCCTCGCCGTTGACCACCACGCGCGCCCAGGAGAAGCGCGCCGACTTCACCCCCGCGGCGGCGAGGGCCCGGTAGGTGAGCGGCTCGCGCAGGAAGCTGGGATCCTCGCCCGAGGCCTTGAGGCGCAGGTTGTTGAGCTTGTCGGGGCCGTTGCCCTTGGGGTCGTAGAGGTTGAACTTGACCCGTACGTTGGGCTTCTTGGGGTGCGCCTCCTGGCTGCCTTCACCGAAGTTGCGCAGGGCGACCTCGGCGAAGACCTCGCCGTCGAGGGTCACCTTG
>JAUIAC010000563.1 GCA_030425545.1 bacterium
GATCAAGACCAAGAACTACACGGCCCCCCACGCGATCATGACCAAGGACCGTGTCATCACGTTCAAGGCCCACGGGCTCTCGTCGGGCGGCGTGGCGTCGCAGCTCAACAAGGCGCTGAACCCCTGAGCCACAAGGGCGACCTCGCCACGCCGGGCGTGACGCGGCTCGGGCGGCGGTGACGCCGCTCAGGGGGCCCGCGGCGTGGCGTGACGTGCGTGGACCACGTCGCCCCGCACCTTGCCGTCGACCGTCCCGCGGAGCGGCCAGCCGAGCGCCCGGGCCAGGGTCGGTGCGACCTCGATCACGTGCATGCCCTTGACCCGCTGGCGCGCCCGAAAGGGGCGGCCCTGGGCGATGAACACGCCCTGCAGCTCGGGGAGCGTGGGCAGGTAGCCGTGGTTGCCCTTCCAGATCGGCTTGCGCTCCCGCGAGCGTGTGCGCGTGCCCCAGATCAACACGTTCGGCTTGAGCAGCGCGATGGCGTCGGGCAGCCGCGGGTCCTGCTTGGGATCGCCCAGGTGGTGGCGCTGCATGGCCCGCCCCTCCATCCAGGTGTCCAGCCGCTCGTCTTGAGCGAGGAACGCCTTGACCTTGGCCAGGGCTGCGGCACCGACCGGCCCAGACTTCGCGTAGAGGAAGAGCGCGTGGCCGTTGGGAACGAGGCGCAACGCCGCCCGCTGGGCCTTGTTGAGCTTGGCGTTGCGCTCCAAGAGCCGATAGGCCAGCCCGTCGCTGACCTGCGTGAAGCCGTGGTCGCTGGTGACCACCACGGGTCCTCCTCCGGCGGCACGCCACGCGCTCAACACCTGCCCGAGGTAGCGGTCACAGAGCTCCAGCGCCCACGACGCTGGCCGGCTGTCCGGCCCGTAGCGGTGCGAGAGCGTGTCGAGGCTCAACAGATGAAAGAGCAGCAGCCCCGGTCGCTTCGCCGCGCTGCCCGTGAGCAGATGCACCGCTGCGTCGCGCGAGAACGAGTCCAGCTCGAAGGCCTCCTCGTAGCTCAGTCGGTGCATGCGGTCAGTCGGCAGCCCCACGTCCGCCAGCTGGCGCAGGGCGCCGCGGGAGCTCTGTCGCCGAAAGGCCCGACCGCCGTAGACCTCCGGTAGGTTCCAGTCGAGGCCCGCGGCCTTGCCCGTGAGCGGCCAGAGCACGTTGGCGGTGCGCACGCCTCGGCGGTGCGCGGCGTCGAAGAGCGTGTCCATGGACATCGCCTCGTCGCGGGGCAGGGTCCAGACGTCGACGTTGCGCTCCGTGTCCCGGTCGTAGATGTGATTCGCCAGGGCGCCGTGCCGGGCCGGCCAGCCGCCGGTCAACAGCGAGGCGTGGGCGGGCCAGGTCTGCGAGGGGAACACCGTGGTCAGCGGCCCGGCCACCCCTTTGGCCAGGAGCGCCCGCAGGTTCGGTAGGGGGAGCTTGCTCGCCAGGAGCCGCTGCCACGAGAGGCCGTCGATCGACACCCACAGCAGCCGCGCGTGTCGCCCCCGACGGGTGCCCTTCCGAGGTCCCCGCTTGCGGCGCGTGGCCCGACGCGCAGCCCCCGGTGCCGCCGCGGCTGCGTCCGTCGCGGCTGTCGCTTCCGGGGTTGGGGCTTTCGGGGTTGAGGACGTTGGGGTTGGCGCTGTCGGAGCCGGGCCCGCGCCCGCCGCGCTCTCGTTCCCCGGGGTCGCAGCGCCCGCTGGAGCGCCGGCGGGAGAGGTCCGCGGCGCCGACGGCTGCACGGGGGGAGCAGCGCAGCCAGCCGCGCCCAACCAGAGCGAGAGCAGGAGCGCGGCACACCAGCGGCGGGGCCGCGGCGCTGCAAGGGTCGGGGTGCGCCGGGAGCCCACGGGCGGACGGGGGACGCTGCGCGGCAGCGCGGGAGCAGGACGGATCATGGCCAGAGGGTGCCGCAAGCCCTGGTTCGAGGCCACCTGGGCGGCGGGGAGTGGCGCCGCGACGTCGTGCCACCCGCTGATTCATCGGCACGACAGAGCGCGCTGGAGCCCGCGCGCCCCTGTACCCCAAGGAGCGTGGGGGCCACAGACTTGCCTCCCACGAAAGAGCGACGACACTGGCCGCACACACCGCGTCCTGCGCCACCCGGGTCGGCGTCGCGTGACACGGAGGGCGCCTCGACGCCGGCACGGACCTCCCATGGCACCTCAGCCTGCTGCCTGGACGCTGCGCTTGGCCTCCGACGTCACCTCAGCCCTGCTGGTGTCCAGCGTGGCCCACCGTCTGCGCCTCGCGGCCGTGCTCGAGCGCGCCCTGGCCCGCGGCGCGACCACCGAGGGGGTGGCCGTGCTCACCCCGTGGCGACTGGCGTGGGCGGACCTGCTGCTGGCGGCGCTGGCGGGGCTCGTGGTCCTGGCCCTCGGCGCAGGGCGCCCTGCGCGGCTACGACGGCGCGTGCTCTGGGCGTCCTGTGCGGTGGCGCTGCTGGTGGTCGGCCTCGTGCGCACGACGCACCTGAGCATCCTGACACCGCTCCGCACCGGGCTCACGTGGCGCGTGCTGGCCGACGCGCTCCAGAGCGGCGAGGGCTTGGCTGCGGCGAGGGAGACGCCCACGACAGCGCTGCTCGCCGCGCTGTGGCCACCTGCGGCCTTCGGCGTGTTTCAGCTGCTACGGGGTCGCCTGGTCCGCGTGGGCCACGGGGTGACCTTGGCCGCCGCCGCCGTCGCCACCCTGCTTGGCATGAGCGCAGGCGCCGCGGTCGTCGATGGCTTTCCGGAGGAGGCGCCCTGGCCGCCCGTCGGCTTCATCGCGGTCGACATCGGCCGACACCTGCTGGCCGACGGACCTGACCCGGCCTTTGCCGACGACGCTCCCGACGACGACAGCGACGACGCTCCCGACGACGACAGCGACGGCTCCCCCAAGGGCAGCGACGACGACGACGACGACCCGTCAGACGGCGTAGCGCCCGGTCCCGGCAAGGCTCCCCGCGACGGCGCCCACGGCTCGGCCCCTGCGGCGCCCCGGACCTCCGGCGCGACGAGCTCTGCTCCGCCCTCGTCGCGGGGCGCCCCGCCCGGCCACATCGGCGCGGTTCCCACCCCCTCCGAGATGGCCGCGGCGACCTCCGCCAAGGGCCGGCAGCTCGCTCGCGTAGGGCTCCGCATCGCCGACCCCCGTGTCATCGCGCCCACCCCGGTCCCCTGGAGCGCACCGAGCGGTCGGCGCCCGGTCAACCTCGTCTGGGTCATCATGGAGAGCACCGGCACCCGCTACGCGACCGGCAAGACCTACCCTACCCGCCCACCCATGCCCTACCTGCAGGAGCTGGCCCGCACCGGCTGGCACCTGCGCCAGCACCGCTCCAACTCCAACTCGAGCGCCACCAGCATCGTCGCGCAGATGAGCGGCCTGCTGCCGATGCCCTCTCTGCGCATGATGTCGGTCAAACAGAACAACTTCCTGCGCGGTCTGCCGGCCTTCCTGCCCGGCTGGGACCAGTTCCTGGTGACCCCGGGCAAGCTGACCTACTTCTTTCCCCGCGCCTTCTTCCAGCACAACGGGCTCGACGAGCTGTGGGGCTTCCGCGCGTTGCCCAACAAGCGCATCGTCGCCGAAGACCGCCTCGCGCGCGACGAGATCGCCACGGTGGAC
>JAUIAC010000564.1 GCA_030425545.1 bacterium
CTCCAGGGGTCGGGGCGGGGCGCGTGGCCCGGACGGGACTGCCGCCGGGCGCTGCTGAGGCAGACTCCACACAGCGCCGGACCGTTACAAGGGTCGGGGGGCGCGGCCAAAAAATCGCTGAGCTTGGTAGGCTGCGCGAGACAGACCAGGAGCGGCACCATGGTTCACCGGGCTCGGCACTTTGTCCCTCTTTTGACGCCGGGTCCCGACCGGGTCCGACGGCGCGCGTGGCGGCTTGGGCTGACCCTGGCGCTGTGGGCCGCGCTCTTCGGCTGCGGGAGCGAGGCCCCCTCGCCCGCCACGGCGGCGGCGCTCGCGAGCTGCAGCGCCGACGCCGAGTGCGCCATCTTCGACGACGGCGACCCCTGCACGGGCGTCTGGGCCTGCACGGCGGGCGCGTGCGCCCTCGACCCGACCTCCGTGGTCACCTGCGACGCCAGCGGAGACACGCTGTGCACCGTCAACCGCTGCGACCCGGCCACCGCCGCCTGCGCGCAGCAGCCCCGCAACGAGGGCGCGGCCTGTGAAGACGGCGACCCCTGCACCGAGGGCGACGCCTGCGTGGCCGGCAGCTGCACCCCGGGCAAGGGCGACCGCTGCCAGTGCCGCACCACGGCCGACTGCGCCAGCGCCGAGGACGGCGACCTGTGCAACGGCACGCTGCTCTGCGACACCACCACCTTTCCCTACCGCTGCGCGGTCAACCCGGCGACCGTGGTCGTGTGCCCCGACGGCGCCGGCTGCAAGGTGGCCAGCTGTGATCCCAAGAGCGGGGACTGCAGCGCCGCGCCCAAGGCCGACGGCGCCGCCTGCGACGACGGCGACCCCTGCACCGAGGGCGACGCGTGCGCGGCTGGCAGCTGCGAGGCTGGGCCCAACAGCTGCGTGTGCGCCAGCGACAGCGACTGCCAGGCGAAGGAGGACGGCGACCTGTGCAACGGCACCCTGTACTGCGCGCAGGGCAAGTGCGTGGTGAACCCGGCGACCGTCGTGACCTGTCCGACCGTGGACGACACCCCGTGCAGCAAGCGGCAGTGCCAGCCCGCCACGGGCCTCTGCGCGCAGACCGCGGTGAGCCAGGGCAAGGCCTGCGACGACGGCGACGCGTGCACGACGGGTGAGGTCTGCCAGGGCGGCCTGTGCAGCGGCGGCACCGACGTGTGCAAGTGCAGCCAGGACGCCGACTGCGCCAAGGTTGAAGACGGCAACGCCTGCAACGGCACGCTCTTCTGCAACAAGGGCACCGGCGCCTGCGAGGTCAACGCGGCCACGGTGGTGGTGTGTCCCGCGGGCAACGACACCGCCTGCAAGGTCAACGCCTGCGACCCGAAAGACGGCGCCTGCGCGCTGACGCCCGCCGAGCTGGTCAAGCAGACCTGCACGGTGAAGGGCGAGACCGGCCCCGAGACCTGCGTCACCGAGCGCTTGCCGGCGGGTGTCGTCGGCAAGGCGCCCCTGTGCGACGACGGCGACCCCTGCACCGCGTCGGACACCTGCGCCAAGGGCGTGTGCGTCCCGGGCACGCAGGTGTGTACCTGCAAGGTCGACGCCGACTGCCTCGACAAGGACGACGGCGACAAGTGCAACGGCGTGCCCTACTGCGACAAGGGCACCGGCACCTGCAAGCCCAACCCCGCCACGGTGGTGACCTGCCCGACCGTGGACGACACGGCCTGCCTGAAGCGCACGTGCGTGCCCAAGACCGGCCAGTGTCCGCTGAAAGCCCTGGAGAACGGCGCGCTCTGCGACGACGGCAACGCCTGCACCAAGGGCGACGTGTGCGTCTTCGGCCAGTGCAACCCCGGCGCCAACACCTGCGAGTGCCAGAGCAACAGCGACTGCCTGAGCCAGGACGACGGCGACCTGTGCAACGGCGTGCCCTACTGCGACAAGAGCAACCCGAAGGCGCCAAAGTGCAAGGACAACCCGGCGTCGAAGGTGTTCTGCCAGGCCTCGACCAGCCCCTGCGCGGTCAACGCCTGCAACCCCGGCAACGGCCTCTGCCAGCCGCAGCCCGCGGCCGAGGGCAAGGCCTGCGACGACGGCACGGTGTGCACCAAGAGCTCGGCCTGCAAGGGCGGCGCCTGCGTGGGCGCGGGGCTGCTGGACTGCGACGACGACAACGCCTGCACGCTCGACGGGTGCGACCCCAAGCTGGGCTGCACCCACGTGAAGACCAACTGCGCCGACGGCAACAGCTGCACGCTGGACGCCTGCGACGCCAAGACCGGCAAGTGCAGCTTCCCCAGCAAGGCCGACGGCAGCGGCTGCGACGCGGACCAGAGCGGCTGCACCGTGGCTGACAGCTGCAGCGGAGGGGTGTGCAAGGCCGGCGCGCCGGTGGTGTGCCAGCTGCCCACGGGGCCGTGTGAGCAGGCGCTGTGCACGGCCAAGGGGGCCAACGCCTACCAGTGCATCGTGGCCGCGAAGGCCGACGGGCAGACCTGCGACGACGGCGACGCGTGCACGCTGGTGGCCGAGTGCACCAAGGGCCAGTGCGCCGCCAAGAGCGGCAACGAGGGCCTGTTCCGCCTGACGGTGGCGCCCAAGAACGGGAGCTCGGGCGCGTTCACGGCGATCTTGCCGGTGGCTGACGGGGGCTTCGTGCTCGGCGGGCGCGCGTGGGCTGGCAGCGGCGCTGTTCAGACGTGGCTGATGCGCGTCGACGCAGCGGGCAAGACCCTGTGGGAGAAGCTGCAGACCGCGAAGGACGGCAAGGGCACGGGCGCGGTGGTGGCGCTGACGTTGGTGGCGGGCGCTGGCGTGGGGGTGCTGCGCGACACGGCGACCGGCGGCGCCTTCGACGTGGTGGCGCTCGACGGCAAGAACGCGGTGCTGACCCTGCCCCTGGCGGCGAAAGCGGGCACGCTGAAGATGGCGGGGCTGGGGGTCCTGGGCGACGCCAGCACGCTGGTGGCCGGCACGCGGACAAAGGACGGCGCGACGGGGCCGTGGGTGACCCGGCGGACCACGCTGGGCGCGACGCTGTGGACCAAGAACTTCAGCACGGCTACGGACGCCCGGGTGCTCGGCGCAGGGGCGGTCAACGGGGGGCTCACCGTGGTGGGCGAGAGCGGCGTCGACAAGGCTGCGCGAGCCTGGGTGGGGCACGTCTCCGCCGAGGGAGCCCTGCTGTGGCATCACAGCCTGGACGGGCAGGCGGGCGACCGGCTGGTGAGCGTGGCGCCGGCGCCGAAGCAGGGCATGGTGCTGGTGGGCACGCGGGCGGCGACGAGCAAGCCGCGCACGGTGCTGACCGCGCTGAACCACGACGGCACGACGCGCTGGCTGATCAACACGCCCAACGCCAGCTTCGGCACGGGCGGCGTCTATGTCGGCGGCGCGCTGCGCACGGTCGGGCGCGCGGTGACCGGGCCCACGAGCGGCGACGTCTTGTTGGTGGGCGCGGACCACCTCGGCAACCCCATGTGGACCCGCAGCCTGCCGGGCAAGCCCCTGGGCGAGGCGGCCACGTTGGTCGGGCTGGCGGACGACTCGGTCGCGGTGGTCGGCCAGGTCGGCGACGGCGCGGGCAAGCAGCGCGGCCTGCTCTGGCGGGTGGGGGCCTTCGGCGCCGACACCTGCA
>JAUIAC010000053.1 GCA_030425545.1 bacterium
AAGGGCCTCAAGTCCACGCTGACCTCCATGGCGCGGCGCGCCGCGTGGCGCACCTTCGTCAAGAAGCTCATCGCCGACGCCGAGGCAGCCGGTGACATCGACCGCAGCGACGCGTGGTCGGAGCTGGTGGACGCCGACCGCAAGCGCTACGCCGAGGCCGCCAAGCGCGCCGCCGCGGCCCGCCCCGCGGCGCCGCAGCTCGGCGGCGCCGGCTCGCCGATCAAGCTCAACCTGGGTGGCGGCGCCGGTGGCGCGCCTACGAAGATCGAGGTGAAGCCCTCGGCACCGGAGGCGCCGGCCAAGGCCGCGCCTGCCGCGCCCGCCGCCCCGGCCAAGGCTGCGCCCGCCGTGCCCGCCGCTCCGGCCAAGGCCGCGCCCGCCGCCCCTGCCGCCAAGTAGCGCGGCGTGAGCACGGGCTCCGACTCGGACCCGACCCGGCACGCCCCGGCCGTGGAGGCCGGCGCTGTCGCCGAACCCCAGCGCGACTACAACCACTTCGACTTCGACGAGCGCGTCCGGCTGGCCCCGGAGCTGCCGGGCGTGTACCTGATGCACGACCGCCGTGGCCGCGTGGTCTACGTGGGCAAGGCGCGCAGCCTCAAGGCGCGGCTCAACCAGTACCGTCTGCAGCAGGACGACCGCTTCTTCGTCCACCTGCTCAACGACGTGCTCGGCGAGATCGAGGTGGTCGTCACCGCCAGCGACAAAGAGGCCCTGCTGCTCGAGAACGAGCTGGTCAAGCGGCACCAGCCTCGCTTCAACGTCCTGCTCAAGGACGACAAGAACTTCATCCACCTGCGGGTGGGCAAGCACCACGCCTTTCCACGGCTGCAGGTGGTGCGCGCCGCCAAAGACGACGGGGCCCGCTACTTCGGCCCCTACGCGTCGGCCAGCTCTGCGCGCGCGACGCTCCGCCAGGTCAACCGCTACTTTCAGCTCCGCACCTGCACCGACAGCGTCTTCCGCAACCGCCAGCGCCCCTGCCTCGAGTATCAGATCCAGCGCTGCCCCGGCCCCTGCGTCCTGCCCGTGGCTCCCGAGACCTACGCCCGCCACGTCGACGACGTCGCGCTCTTCCTCTCTGGCCGCCGCAGCGAGCTCGTGGCTGAGCTCAAGGGCCGCATGGGCGAGGCCGCGGAGCGCGAAGACTTCGAGACGGCGGCGCGGCTGCGGGACCAGTGGCGCGCCATCGAGCGGACCTTGGAGCGGCAGCACGTCAAGCTGCTCGACGAGCAGCGAGACATCGACGCGGTGGGGCTCTACCGCGAGGGAGCGCGCGTCGCCGTGGCGGTGCTGCGCTTCTCGTCGGGGGTCCTGCAGGGGGCCGAGGGCTTCCCGCTCAAGGAGCAGGAGTTTCCCGACGCCGAGGTGCTCGCGGGCTTCCTGCTGCGCCGCTACGACGGCGGCGCGCAGATCCCAGACGAGGTCCTGGTGGGCGTCGACGTCGACGGCGGTGACACGCTCGCGGAGTGGCTGGCCGAGGAGCGGGCCGCTCGTGGCGGGCCTACGCGCAAGGTCACGGTGCGGACACCGCTGCGTGGACCCAAGACCCGGCTGGTGTCCATGGCGGTGGACAACGCGCGTCAGGTCTTTGTCGACCGCATGGCTGGCCGGGCTGGTCGCGCGACCCTGGAGGGCCTGCAGCAGCGCCTCGGGCTGCGCGTCCTCCCGCGCCGCATCGAGTGCTACGACGTCTCCAACATCTCCGGCACCGACCCGGTGGCGTCCATGGTCGTGTTCACCGACGGCGAGCCGGACAAGGGCGCCTATCGCTCGTTCAAGGTGCGCAGCAAGTCCACGCCGGACGACTTCGCGATGATGTACGAGATCCTGTGCCGTCGCCTCGAGCGGCTCGACGAGACGGGCTGGGAGCGCCCGGACCTCCTGGTGGTCGACGGCGGCCCGCCGCAGCTGCGCATGGCCGTCGCGGCGCTCGACGACTGTGGCGCGCACGACATCGAGGTCGTGGGGCTCGCCAAGGCCCGCACGCTGACCCCGAGCGCCGACAAGCCGCGGCGCAGCCCGGAGCGGGTGTGGCAGCCGGGCGCCGCCCACCCGGTGATCCTGCCGCAGACCAGCAACGAGGTGTACCTGCTGACGCAGCTGCGCGACGAAGCCCACCGCTTCGCCATCACGCATCACCGCAAGCGGCGGCGCGGGCGGACGCTCCAGAGCCGGCTCGACGACATCGACGGGGTCGGGCCCGCCCGCCGCAAGGCCCTGCTGCGCCACTTCGGCTCCGTGCGCGCGCTGTCCAAGGCGACGCCGGACGCCATCGCCACGGTGCAGGGGGTCGGCCCCGAGCTCGCGGCCCGGATCCACGAGGCGCTCCAGGGCGGCGGTTGAGCGCGGCGACGTCCGCTCGCGTCTGTGCGCCGCGGCGGCACCGGCGACCTCAAGGGCAGCGGCGGCGATGCGCGCCGGGCGCGATCGATGCGCAGGCAACCTGTGAAGTTGCGTGTGTGCGGCCCAACTCCCTTCCAGTACGCGCTTTGGGCAGGCCCCTGAGTTTTGCTCGGGGTTCGCGGCTTAGCTAGGATCCGGACCATAGGATCGATGCGCCCGCTACCCCTGCGGGCGAAGAGCGCACGTCGCTCACGTTCAGGAGGCCGCGATGTCTACCCATTTTGTCCGCACGCCGCTGGCGCGCGCGCTCGTGTCCGCCACCCTCGCCCTGGCCCTCGTGGGCTGTGGCAGTGACCAGGGCGTCGAAGGCGGCCCCGAGCTCGACAGCGGGACCAGCGTGGACGGCGGCGTGAAGTCCGACGGCACCATCGTCAAGGACGGCGCCGGCGGCAGCGACGGCGCGACGGCGGACGACACCGAGACCGGGACCGACGGCGGCGCCACGACGGACGTGGCGTCGGACGCGGGCACACAGCCCGACGCCACGCCCTCCGATGTCGTGGCCGACGTCACCGAGCCCGACGCGGCTGGGACAGGTGACGTGACCCCAGGCGACGCGGGGGACGCGGGCGCGACCGACGACGCGGGCACGGGCCAGACCGACGCGGATCAGGACGGCGGCGGCACCGACGCGGGCAGCGGCGTCGCCACCCAGTGCAACCCCTGCGGCGCGAGCAAGGAGTGCGCCACCGCCGCCGATCCCGACGCGGCCTGCGTCAACCTCGGCGCGGCGGGCTCCTTCTGCGGCGACAGCTGCTCCGCCGACGCCGACTGTGGCGCGGGCTACGTGTGCAGCGAGGTCACGACCACCGAGGCGGTGAAGTCCAAGCAGTGCGTGCTGGCCAAGGGCGAGTGCGGCTGCAGCGACAGCGCCATCGCGCAGGGCCTGACGACGCCCTGCTACGCCGAGGACAGCACGGGCGCCGTGGCCGGCCAGTGTCCTGGCACCCGCTCTTGCGGGCCCAAGGGGCTGAGCGCGTGCACCGCCGAGCCGCCGAGCAAGGAGCTCTGTGACGGCGACGACGACGACTGCGACGGCCAGACCGACGAGGACACCTGCGACGACGGCAACCCCTGCACCAAGGACGCCTGCGGCGGCAAGAACGGCTGCCAGAACACGCCCGCCGACGGGCCCTGCGACGACGGCGACGCCTGCACCAGCGACGACGCCTGCGCGGCGGGCAGCTGCGGCGGCAAGGCGCTGCAGTGCGACGACAGCAACCCGTGCACGGACGACAGCTGCGACAAGGCCAAGGGCTGCGTCAACAGCGACAACTCCGCCGCCTGCGACGACGGCGACACGTGCACCACGGGCGACGCCTGCAAGGACGGCCTGTGTGCGCCGGGCGGCGCCAAGTCGTGTGACGACAACAACCCCTGCACCACCGACACGTGCAACGGCAAGACCGGCGCGTGCGACTTCGTGCCGCTCGCCGGCGCCGGCACGGCCACCAGCTGCGACGACGGCGACGCCTGCACCGAGAAGGACGCCTGCGCCGAGGGCAAGTGCGCCGGACAGGCCGTGACCTGCGACGACGGCGACGCCTGCACCAACGACAGCTGCGACAAGGCCAAGGGGTGCGTCCAGACGCCCAACAGCGCCCTGTGCGACGACGGCGACGCCTGCACCGAGAAGGACGCCTGCAAGGCCGGCAAGTGCGAGGGCGCCGCGCTGACCTGCGACGACGGCAACGCCTGCACCGACGACAGCTGCGACAAGGACAAGGGCTGCGTGGCGACCCCGAACAACGCGGTGTGCGACGACGGCGACAAGTGCACCAAAGACGACGCCTGCACCGCCGGCAAGTGCGAGGGCGCGAGCCTGACCTGCGACGACGGCAACGTCTGCACCGACGACGGCTGCGACAAGGACAAGGGCTGCACCACCAAGCCCAACGCCGCGCCCTGCGACGACAACGACAAGTGCACCGAGAAGGACTACTGCGCCAAGGGCACGTGCGGCGGCGCCGCGGTGACGTGCGACGACGGCAACGCCTGCACCGACGACAGCTGTGACAAGGACAAGGGCTGCGTCAGCGCCGCCAACACGGCCAGCTGCGACGACGGCGACCAGTGCAGCCAGAAGGACACCTGCAGCGACAAGACCTGCAAGGCCGGCGCGAAGAAGAGCTGCGACGACAGCGACGCCTGCACGCTCGACACCTGCGAGCCGAAGACCGGCAAGTGCAGCCACCAGGCCGTGAGCAACTGCAAGGCCTGCACCGTGGCCAAGGAGTGCGACGACGGCAACCCCTGCACCAGCGAGACCTGCGCGGGCGGCAAGTGCCAGGGCAAGCAGCTCGCCGACGGCGCGGCCTGCGACGACGGCGCCTTCTGCACCAAGGGCGACGCCTGCAAGGCCGGCACCTGCACCCCGGGCAAGACCGCGACCTGCGACGACGGCAACCCCTGCACCTTCGACGTCTGCGACGCCCAGGGCGCCAAGTGCACCCACGGGCCGGTCGCGCAGGGCTTCCAGTGCGGCAGCAAGCAGCTGGCCGACGACTTCAAGTGCGTCGAGGACGCCGTCTACAAGCGGGCCAGCTTCGCCGGCTGCAACGGCAGCGTCTCGGCGCCCAAGTGCAGCGAAGACAAGGCCGACCGGCACTACAAGAGCTTCACCAAGGTGGCCGACTGCAAGTCGCCCAACATCTGCCGCATCGAAGACGGCAAGGGCTTCTGCGGCCTGCCCAAGCTGCCGAACCTGCAGCTCACCGGCTTCGTGCTCAGCCAGACCACGGTGCTCAGCGGCGGCAACGTCAAGATCACCTGGACCGTGAAGAACGCCGGCACCGTCAAGTCGCCGGTCACCCGCCTCGCCTTCTACCGCTCGTCGGACGCGGTCATCACCACCAAGGACGGCTACAAGGGCGCCATCGACATCCAGGGCATCGAGCCCGGCAAGACGCTCACGGGCTCCTACACGGTGCTGCTGGGCAGCAAGCTGGCGGCGGGCACCTACTACGTCGGCGCCATCGTCGACTCGCTCGGAAAGGTCAAGGAGATCAGCGAGGCGGACAACACCATCAGCAAGAAGATCACCGTGACCGCGGCGGGCGACATCTGGGTGGCGAGCAACACCAAGCCGCAGTACACCACGCTGAACTGGGGCGGCACCTACAACTACTACCGCTACGTGCGCAACGTCGGCCTGAAGACGGTGCCCAAGTTCAACGACAAGATCTGGCTCTCCGCCGACCCCAAGGTCGACAAGAGCGACGTGCAGCTGCTCAAGCTCGCGCACCCCTCGCTCGCGCCGGACAAGTACGTGGCGGGTTGGGTCAAGTTCACCATGCCCAAGACCGTGAAGCCGGGGACCTGGTACATCATCTACCAGGCCGACGCGGACGGTCTGGTCAAGGAAGGCAACGAGGCCAACAACTTCCGCGTGACCAAGATCACCTACCGCGGCTACGTCGACCTCGAGAACACCGGTGTGTCAGCGCCCACCGCCCTCGGTACAGGCACCCCCTTCACGCTCGTCACCAGCGGCAAGAACATCGGCAACGACGGCATCGGCACGACCTTCTACAACCGCATCTACTTCTCGAAGGACGCCGTGCTCGGCTCGGGCGACATCTACGTCGGCATCGAGACGCGCAAGGGCGTCAAGGTCGGCGAGAGCTGGAAGTCGACCCGCTCCGTGAACATCCCGACCAGCGTCACCACCGGGACCTGGTACATCATCTACGTGGTCGACTCCGGCAACCGGATCAAGGAGCCCAACGAGAAGAACAACGTCAAGGCGTTCAAGGTCCAGGTCACGCAGATGCCCAACCTGCGCACCTACGCGTTGAAGACCTACGCCACGTCCTACTTCGTGAAGTCGACCATGAGCTGGTACTCGTACGACCGCAACTACGGCACCGCTGTGGCGGGCACCTACGAGCTCCGCTACTACCTGTCCGCCGACGCCACCTTCGACAGCAAGGATCTGCTCCTCGCCAAGGTCAAGCGCGGGCCGCTCAAGTACAACCAGACCCAGAGCACCACGGGCAAGTGGGTCATCCCCGCGACGTACAAGCCGGGCAAGTACACGCTCTTCGCGGTCACCGACGCGACCGGGCTGATCAAGGAGTCCAACGAGAAGGACAACATCCGCGCCTACACGGTCACCATCAAGGGCCGCCCGGACCTCAAGGGGACGCTCAAGCCGCAGAGCACCACGCTGACCGCCGGCGTGAAGACGAGCGCGACCCTGACCTGGAGCAACGTCGGCACCACCACCGCGGGCAAGCACTACGACCGGGTGTACCTGAACACCAAGAAGGCCTACGGCGGCTACTACCTGGGCCAGCGCACACGTGACGTGCTCGCCGCGGGCAAGAGCGCGTCGGAGACCTTCCAGCTCACCCCGCCGTCGTCGCTGAAGTCCGGCACCTACTGGCTGGTCTACCGCGTGGACTCGAGCTCGCAGGTCGCCGAGATGAACGAGGCCAACAACTACCACTACACGCAGGTGACCCTCAAAGCGCTGCCCGACCTCTACAACTACTCGCTGAAGTCGAACACGTACTCCCCCTACTCCGGGCAGACGATCACCGCGAGCTGGCTGGTGCGCAACGGCTACTACGGCACCTCGGGCAAGACCACGGTGCGCTTCTTGCTGTCGAAGGACACCAAGGTCAGCAAGGACGACATCAAGGTCGGCGAGTCCGACGTGGCGGCGCTGGCCTACGGCAAGCTGGCGTCGGGCAACTTCAAGTTCAAGGTGCCCGCCACGACCGTGGGCAAGGTGTTCTTGCTGGCCTACGTCGACCCCGACAACAAGGTGAAGGAGCGGGTGGAGACCAACAACGTGCGCTACGTGACACTGAGCGTGAAGGCGGTGGCCGACATCGCCGTGACCGCCGCGACGGTGACGCCCGCCAAGGCCACCGCGGGCGCTCAGGTGAAGGTGACCGCGACGCACAAGAACCTTGGCAACCTCGGCGCGAGCTTCACGGCCTCGCTCTGGCTGGTGCCGGCCTCGGGTTCGCCGATCAAGCTGCTCGAGAAGCTGCAGCCGAAGCTCGACCCGGGCAAGACGGCGACCGCGACGGAGACCGTGGTGATCCCGGGCCAGGTGGCCAAGGGCAGCTACAAGCTCCGCTGGACGGTCAAGGCGTCGACCGCCGAGGCGGTCACAAGCAACAACACCAAGGACATGGCGTTCACCATCGAGTAGCGCGACGGGGGGCGGCCGCGCCTACCAGCGGTCGCCCAGGCAGATCCCGACCGCCCGCGCCTGCGCCACCAGCTGGCCGGCTGGGTCGACCCGGTGAGGCTGCGCGATGGCGTCGCCCAGCGCGACGCTCTCGATCTGGGTGCCGCGCAGGCAGACCATGCGGTTCCACCGGCCCTGCGCGATCTGCTCGACGGCCTCGCAGCCGAAGCGAATCGACACGATGCGGTCGTAGGCCCCCGGAGAGCCGCCGCGCTGCAGGTGGCCCAGCACGGTGGTCCGCACCTCGGGCACCGAGCGCTGGCCGCGCCAGTCCTCACCGGCGAAGCTCGCCTCGAGCAGCTGCTCCAGCGTGACCCCTGCGCCGCCGAGCCGCGCCACCGTGCCCTTGCCGGCCTGGGCGAGGTAGCTCTGCCCGCCGCCCGCGGGGAAGGCGCCCTCGGCCACCACCACCAGCGTGTAGTGCCGCCGCTCCTCGTCCCAGCGAGCGCGCACCCGCGCCAACACCGCGTCGATGTCGTAGGGCACCTCGGGGATCAAGATCACGTGGGCGCCCGCCGCCAGCCCGCAGTGCAGGGCGATCCAGCCCGCGTCGCGCCCCATGACCTCCAAGATCATCACGCGGTCGTGGCTCTCGCCCGTGGTCTTGAGCTTGTCGAGCGCCTCCATGGCGGTGGTCACGGCGCTGTAGAAGCCGAAGGTCGCGTCCGTGGCGCCCAGGTCGTTGTCGATGGTCTTGGGCACGCCCAGGATCGGTACACCCTTGAGCGAGAGCTCGTGGGCGATGGCGAGGCTGCCGTCGCCGCCGATGACCACCAGCCCCTCGAGGCCCAGCCGCTGCACGGCGCGCACCACGTCGTCGCTGCAGTCCTGCTCCTCGATCACGCCGTCGACCTCGACCCGATAGCGGAAGGGGTTGCCGCGGTTGGTCGTGCCCAGGACGGTGCCGCCCTCGCGGTGGATGCCGCGGATGTCGGCCGGGCTCAGCGGGCGCACGGTGCCGCCGGCGATCAGCCCCTCGAAGCCGTCCTCGATGCCCAGGACCTCGATGCCGCGGCGCGCCGCGGAGCGTACAACCGCCCAGATCACGGCGTTGAGCCCCGGGCAGTCCCCGCCCCCTGTGAGCAGGCCGATGCGTCGGGTCGGATGGGAGGTGCTCATGGGGGCTCCTGGCGGGCGGATGCCACGCGGCTCGCTTTTCATGGGAGGGTGTCCGCGCGTACACTCGCGGCGCGCGGCCCAAAGCCGCAGGAGGAGCGAGCATGCAGCAGCGCCTACGCACGCTCAAGGCGGACCGGATCGCGCGCCCGCGTGGCCTGCGTCGGCCGGTCGCCGCGGCGGTCGTTGTCGCCCTCGCCGGCGCGTTGGCGGCGGGCTGCAGCCCCAGCTGGGTCGGCAGCTGGGCCGGCACAGCGGACCTGGGCCCGGTGAACGCCTACACCATCGAGCTCAGCCTGGCGGACGCCGACGGCGTCAGCGGCGCCGTAGTCACCGCCCCCGACGGTCGTGTCCAACGTCACAAGCTCTGCAGCCAGTCGGTTCAGGGCCGCCAGATCACCTTCGAGATCGACACGGGCCGCAGCGACTGCAGCGCGGGGCCCGGCGCCGAGCGTCTGCGCTTCGAGGGCGCGGTCGGCGCGCGGCTCATTCACGGCATCATCTACCGCGGCAAGGAGCGAGTGGGCTTCTTCCGCGCCTTTCCCAAACGTCCGCCTGAGCCAGAGGTTCAGGCGGGCTGACGCGCGGGGCCCCCCCGCCAACCGCCCCTCGGGGGTGACTTCACGCCGCCGCGCCGGCGGCCAACGCAACAGGAGCGTTCCATGGCTGACATCTCACTTCGTCGAAACCACAGCTACGGCCTCGAGGACGCCAAGTCGAAGCTCGTGACCCTGCTCGACGGCTTCAAGGAGCGGAAGCCCGACCTGGTCAAGGACCTCAGCTGGTCCGGCAACACCGCGACCGCCGGCGGCAAGTTCTTCAAGGGCACGTTCACCGTCAGCGAGAGCGACGTGGCCGTGGACCTGAACCTCATCGGCTTCGCCGCGAAGATGGCGAAGGGCATGGTCCGCGAGCAGATCACCAAGCAGCTCGACCGCGAGTTCCCCGCCTGAGCGACCGCAACGACCGATCGCCACGGCGTCGAGCTCCTGCCCGGCGCCGTGGCCCCGTTTTTTTGCATCCCCGAGCCGGCCCGCTGCGCGCTGCGTCCGTCGCCCGCGCGCTCGTGCGGGGCAGCGCCGTGGGGCTCTGTCTGCTCGCGGTCCTGGCCGCGACGCCGACCGACGCCCGTCCACGCCGCCGCGCGGCGCCTGCCCCCGCCACGCCGCTGGCGACCGCGCGGGCGTGCGCCGACCGCGCGGACCCTGCGTGCGTGATCGCGACCCTGGAGGGCGCGCCGCCCCCCGCGGCTGCGCCCGCCGCCGAGCGCGCCGAGCGCCTGCGCCTGCTGGCGTTCGCCTACGCGCGCGTCGGCAAGCACCGGCAGGCCCGGGCCTCCTTCCAGCGGTGGCTGGCCCTGTCCCCGACGCACCGCCTCGACCGCGGGCAGGTGCCGGCGCGGGTGTGGCCGGACTACGCCGCGGCGCTGCTGGCCCACCATGGCGGCGCGCTGGACCTGCGTCCGCGCGTGCGACGGATCCCGGAGAACCCAGCGGTGCCCATGGACTGGCGGGCGCTGCCGACCACCCCCCCGCCGCCCCGCTCGGCCCGCGACAGCGCTCGCGACACCGAGCTGGTGCTCGGCCCAACCCTCGGCGGCGCCTTGGTGTCGCCCGGCTTCGTGGCCGGCGTCGACCTGCTGGTGCGCGTGCGGCTCCGCGGTGCGCTCCGCATGGGCTTCGGCGCGGTCGGCGCCTCGGTTCCGCCCGACGCGGCGGGCGGCCCGCGGGGGGTGCTCGCCGGCCTGGGCCCCAACGTGGGCTATGTGGTGATGCAGCGGCCGTGGGGCGGCGTGTCTGTCGACCTCAGCGCCGGCGGCGCGCTGCTGCAGCGGCAGGACGGCGTGCAGCGCTTTGGCGCCCTGCTGACCCCTGGGGTGCGGTGGTCGTGGCTGCGACCGAAGGCGACCTTGGGCGCGGAGGTCTTGCTGGCGGACCGCGTCCTCGTGGGCGGGGGCGACACCGAGCACCTGGTCACCGTGTCGCTCGGCGTGCTCTTGCGGCCCGGCTCGAAGTCCGGGCGCGCGGCCCCTTCTGCCTCGCCGACCCTCGGCCAGCCGGCTCGTCTCACAGGAGCTGCCCAGTGACCGCCACCACGCCCCACGACGCGCCCGCCGTGGCCGAGGACGCCACCCCACACGCCACCCCACTCGCTACGGTGGCCTTCGCCCGAGACGTCGCGGTCGCGCTGCGGGCGCAGGTCGCCCAGCGGGTGGTGGGTCAGCACGAGGCTGTCGAGCTCCTGCTGGTGGCGCTCTTCAGCAACGGACACGCCCTCAGCATCGGCGTCCCTGGCCTCGCCAAGACGCTGCTGATCTCGACCCTGGCCGAGGCGATGCAGCTCGACTTTGGCCGCATCCAGTTCACGCCGGACATGATGCCGGGCGACGTCACCGGCACCGAGGTGCTCGAGGAGGAGCGCGCCACGGGGCGCCGGGTCTACCGCTTCGTCGAAGGGCCTGTGTTCACGCAGATCCTGCTCGCCGACGAGCTCAACCGCACGCCCCCCAAGACCCAGGCCGCGCTGCTGCAGGCCATGCAGGAGCGGCAGGTGAGCGCGGGCGGCATGACCCGACCGCTGGCCGCGCCTTTCCTGGTCCTGGCGACCCAGAACCCCATCGAGCAGCACGGCACGTACCCGCTGCCCGAAGCGCAGCTCGACCGCTTCATGCTGGCGATTCATGTCGACTATCCGGACTTCGACGACGAGCTGGAGATCGTGCGCCGCACCACCGGTGGCCACACCGCGCCGGTGCGCCCGGTGCTCACCCAGGACGACGTGCTACGCATCCAGGCGCTGGTCCGCGAGATCCCCGTCGCCGACCACCTGCTGCGCACCGCCGTGACCCTCGTGCGGGCGACGCGGCCCGGCGATCCGGCGTGCGCCGAGGCGCTGCGGCCGCTCATCGCGCACGGCGCCAGCCCGCGGGCGTCGCAGGCCTTGATCCTCGGCGCGAAGGCGTTGGCGGTGTTGGACGGCCGCGTGACGGTGCGCGCAGACGACCTCGCGCGCATGGCCGTGCCCGTGCTGGCGCATCGGGTGGTCCCCAGCTTCCGCGCCGAGTCCGAGGGGCTGAGCGCGCGGGACCTGGTCGCGCGTGTGGTGCAGGCCACCCCGCCGACGTGAGCTCCACTCGCTGGCCGACCGAGCGCGACGCTGCGGCGTTGCAGGCCGCGGCGGCAGCCTTGCTGGCGACGCTGCAGGGCGCCGACCTGCAGACGCGCCGCGCGGTGCACGGCCGCGCAGGGGGCCAACACCGCGGCCTGCGCCGCGGCGGCGGCGTCGAGTTCGCCGAGCATCGGGCCTACGCGCCGGGCGACGACCTCCGCCGCCTCGACTGGCGCGCCCTGGCGCGGCAGGACCGCCTCTTCATCAAGCGCTTCGAAGAGGAGGTGCACGCGTCGGTGACCGTGCTGCTGGACGGCTCGGGCTCCATGGCGCTGCGCGACCCGGTCGACGGCGGTGGGGTCGACAAGTGGGCGCAGGTGCAGGTGCTGGCGGCGGCGGTCGCGTCTCTGGTGGCCCAGCAGGGGGACGCCCTCGGCCTGGTGGTGGCGGGGCAGCCCGACAGCGCCCTCGCCGCGACCAGCGGCCCAGCGCAGCTCCGCCGTGTGCTCGAGCGCGTCGCGGCCTGGGCGCCCACCGGCCCGGCGGGGCTCGAGGGCCTGACCACGGGCGCGCTGCGAGGGCTCGCCAAGCGCGGGGCCGTGGTCGCGTTCAGCGACGTGCTGAGCGACCCTGAGGCGGCGCTCGCGCCCTTGTCGCGGCTCCGGCGCACCGGGCCGGACGTCGTGCTCGTCCACACCCTCCACCCCCTCGAGCTGCGCTTCGCCTTCTCCGGCTCCGTCGAGCTGGTGTGCGCCGAGGCCAGCAGCCGCATGCGGGTGGAGCCGCGCGTGGTGCGACAGCGCTACGTGGCGATGATCCAGGCGCACTGTGACCTCGTCCGAGAGCGCTGCGTCGACGCGGGCGTCCACTACGTGCTCGCCGATCTCGGCGAGCCGCTGGTGGACACCCTGGCCGCGGTCCTGAAGGCCGCGCGGGGGCGCGCGTGAGCTTCTCGCAACCCTGGATGCTGGGCTTCGCCGCCGTGGCGCTGGTGCCCCTGGTGCTGCACCTGATCGGCCGCCGCCGGGCACGCCAGGTCTCGTTCACGGCGCTGGCCTTCCTGCTCTCCCACGACCCCAAGCGCGCCCGCGCGCTGCGTGTCGAGCAGCGCCTGCTGGTCGCGCTGCGCATGCTCGCAGCGGCGATGGTGGCGCTGGCCCTGGCGCAGCCCTGGCTGCCGGACTGGACCTCCGACACCACGGTCGACCTCGGTCACGCCCCGGTCGCTGTGGTGCTCGTGGTGGACAACTCCATGTCGATGGGCGCCGAGGCCGGGGCGCGCTTCGACGCGGCCCACGCTCGCGCCCTGGCGCTGCTCGACCGCCTGCCGCCCGGATCGCGCGCCGCCGTCGTGACCAGCGCCCGTCCTGCCACGGCGCGCCAGCCCAGGCTGAGCGCGGACCTGCGCTCCGTCGCCGCCGACCTGCGCGCCCTGCGCTGCGGTCAGTCGGCGGACGACGCGGCGCGCGCCTTGTCGCTGGCGCGCGGGCTCCTCGCCGGCGCCGGGGAGCGCGAGCGGCGGATCCTGGTGCTGACCGACCTGCAGGCGAGCGGGTGGGGGGCCGTGGCGGCGCAGCTGGCGGCGGAGCCGCGCCGCGTCGCGGCCCCGCCAGGGGCTGGGGCCGGAGGCCGCCCGCCCATTCGGACCCAGGTGGTGACCCTGGGCGAGCGGGTCGACGACACCGAGCTGGTCAGCGCAGAGGCGGAGCCGGCCACCGACCGCGGGCCACAGCAGGTGCGCGTGCAGGTGCGCGTGCGGCGGCATGGCACCAGCCCGTGGCGTGGACAGCTGACCCTGCGCGTCGGGGAGCGCGAGGTGCGCAGCTGGGTCCAGGTCCCCGCGGGCGGGGAGACGGTCCACGCCTTCGTGGTGCCCGCCCTCGCGCCGGTGGGCGAGGTGTCGCTGGACGGCCGCGACGCGCTGCCGGCGAACGACGCCCGGCCGGTGCGGATCGCGGGGAGCGACGCGCTGCGCGTGCTGGTGATCAACGGCGCGCCTCGCCCGGTGCCGCGCGAGGACGAGACCTTCTTCTTCGTGCGGGCGCTGCAGGCGGGCGCGGCGCGCAGCGGCGAGCTGCGGCTGGAGGTGCGCCGGCCGGGCGCGCTGAGCGCCGAGGGGCTGCAGGACTGGGACGTGCTCGTGCTGGCCAACGTGCCCGAGCTGTCCGTGGCTGTGCAGCGCGCCATCGCCGCCCACGTCTCGCGCGGGGCCGGGCTGCTCGTGACCCTGGGCGACAGCGTGCCCGAGCCTGCCGGAGACTGGCTGGCGTCCCTGCTGCCCGTGACCCTGGCCGGCGTGGCGCGCGACGCGGGTCAGCCCCTGGCGCTCGCCGTCGCCGACCCACACGGCCAGGGGGCCAGCGGCGGAGCCGGGGCCGTCGCGGCCAGCGCGTCGGTCACGGCCCTCTTGCGCGCGGCGCTCGACACCACGGGGCGCGTGCGCGCGCGGCGGCGGGTGCGGCCGGCGCCCCAGCTCGCGACGTGGACCCGGCTCCGCTATGGCGACGGCGGGCCTGCGCTGCTGGTGGCGCCCCGAGGCAAGGGCCGCGTCGGTCTTTGGACCACGTCGCTCGACCGCGACTGGAGCGACCTGCCGCTGCAGCCCGGGTGGTTGCCCCTGGCGCGCGCGCTCGTCTTCAGCGTGATCGACGCGCGCGGGGTCGCCGAGCGCGCAGACGTCGCCGTCGGCGCCACAGGTCTGCTGCGGCGCGGCCCGGACGCGCGCCGGCTCCGGCTGCGGCGCGGCGACCAGCTCGTCGCCACGTTGACCTCGCGCGACCAGGCGCTGTGGCGCCTGCCGCCGCTGCCGCAGCCGGGCGTGTACCGCGCGGACGAGGACACGCCCGGCGGCGTCACGTCGCGGACGGTCCTGGTGCATCCGCCGGCTGAGGAGAGCGCCCCGGCGCTGCTCCGCGGCGCGGCGGCGCAGCCGAGCGACCCGAGCGCGCCGGCGGTCGCTCGCTCGCGCCCGCTGGTGCCAGGCTGGACCGCCGCGCTGGTGGGGCTGCTCCTGCTCTTGCTCGGCGAGGCGACCTTGCTCCGGAGATCTGCATGACCGACACCCACGCGCGCACCACCTTTGTCGGGCTGACCCCCGACGCCGCGCTCGACGCCATCGAAGCGACGGGGCTGCGCTGCACGAACGTCTGCCTGCCGCTCAACTCCTTCGAGAACCGGGTCTACGAGATCGAGCTGCGCGACGCCGCGCGGACCCATCGCATCGCCAAGCTCTACCGGCCGCAGCGCTGGACGGCGGCGCAGATCCGCGAGGAGCACGCCTTTCTGCGCGCGCTCGCCGCCGCAGACGTGCCGGTGTGTGACGTGGTCGACCTGCCCTCGGGCGGCACGCTGACGCAGGTCGGGCCGATCTGGCTCTGCCTCTTCGAGCGTCGGGGCGGGCGCGCGCCCGAGGAGATCACCCCCGACCTGGCGGAGCGACTGGGCGCGCTCGCCGCCCGGATTCACAACGTGGGGGCGACCTTGGACGTGCAGCACCGCGTGGCTCTCAGCGCCGACCGCATGGACGACGCGCTGGACTGGCTGCTGGACCGCGGCGTCGTGCCGGCGCAGCTCACGACGCGCTACGAGGAGGCCGCCCGCGAGCTCGCGGCGGTGCTCGACGAGCGGCTCGCGGGGGTGCCGACCCTGCCGATCCACGGCGATCTACACGCTGGCAACCTGATCCTGCGGGAGGGCGCGCTCCACGTGCTCGACTTCGACGACATGATGATCGGGCCGGCCGTGCAGGACCTGTGGCTGCTGATCCCCGGCCGCGACCCGGAGAGTCAGCGCATGCGCAGCCGCTTCCTCGAGGGCTACGAGCGCTTTCGCGGCTTCGACCGCGTGTCCCTTCGCCTGCTGGAGCCCCTGCGCGCCTTTCGCTACGTCACCTACGCCACGTGGCTGGCCAAGCGCTGGCACGACCCGATCTTCCCGGCGACGTGGCCGGAGTTCGGCAGCCTGAAGTGGTGGACCCGCGCGACGGTCGACCTGGAAGACGCGCTGGCCCACATCGACGCGCCTACCTTGGCGGCGTCCACGGTCGCGCTGGCCGAGGAGTCCGGGCAGCCCCTGGGCAACCGGGACTACTTCTGGGACCTCGACTGAGCCCTGAGACGGGATCGACGTCTGGACGATCGCGGCGCCCCCAAACAGCGAGCCCGGCTGGGCAGAGGAGAATCCATGGTTCGGTGTGCCTTGATGTTGGTGTCGGCGGGTAAGCGCGGGGCCGGGCTGACGTCGGTGAGCCTGGGCGTCGTGCGGGCGCTGCAGCGCGAGGGGCTGCGTGTCGCCTTCTGCAAGCCCGTCGAGCAGTCGGCGCGGCTCGGGCGTCGTGAGCGCGCCGTGGAGCTGGCGCGGCTGACGGCCGACCTGAGCCCGCCGCCGCCGATCCCCCACGACGCGGTGGAGGCCCTGCTCACCGCGGGCGACGACCAGGTGCTGCTGGAGCGGGTCGTCGCGCTGTGCGAAGAGGCGTCGGGAGACGCCGACGTGCTGGTGGTGGAGGGGCTGCTGCACGACGCCGCGGCCGCCTGGGTCCCGGCGGTGAACCTGGCTATGGCGCGGGCCATCGACGCCCGCCTGCTGCTCGTGGGGCAACCGGAGCCGGAGGTCCACGACACCGTCGCGCTGCTCGCCGGCGCGGCCTCGGCCTACAGCGCGCTCGGAGACGACTGTGTCGGCGTCGTGCTCAACAAGGTGGGGGAAGCAGGCCCCTCGGAGGCGACCTCGGTGCTGCGAGCGCTGCCGATGCCCGCGCCGGTGCCCGGGTCCGTGGCGGAGCCGCTGACGCGGGCGCTGCTGGACGCCGGACTCCGGACCTTTGGCCTGGTCCCCTACTCGCCGTGGATGGCGGCGCCGACCATGCGGCGGGTCTGCGAAGCCCTGGACGCCACCGTCGTCCACGCGGGGGACCTCGACCGGCGGGTGTTCGACGTCGCGGTGGGGGCCATGACCCTGCGGAACGCCGTGCCCCGGGGGCTGCACCCGGGCGTGCTCCTGGTGACCCCCGGTGACCGCGAAGATCTGCTGGTCGCGGCCGCCCTGGCGGAGCTGAGCGGGCGCCGCCTGGCCGGGCTGCTGCTCACGGGCGACCTGTCGCCGAGCGAGGCCGTGCGCGAGCTGTGCGCGCCGGCGTTGCGCTCCGGGCTCACGGTGCTGCAGGTCCGAGCGCACACCCTGGCCGCCGCCGCCGCCGTGCTCGACATGGACAGCGACGTCTCCAGCGACGACCGGGAGCGGGCCGAGCTGGTGGTGCGCACGGTCGCGGACACGGTCGACTCCGCCGCCCTGGCTGCGCTGGTGCAGACCGAGCGTGAGCCGCACCTCTCGCCGCCCGCGTTCCGGCACCAGCTGATCCAGCGGGCCCGCGCGGCGAACAAGCGCATCGTCCTGCCCGAGGGCGACGAGCCCAGGACCCTCGCCGCCGCGGCGGTGTGCGCCCGGCGGGGCATCGCGCGTCCCGTGCTGTTGGGAGATCCGGGCGCCATCGAGGCCGCGGCCGCGCGCGTCGGCGTGAGCCTGGCGGGCGTCGAGATCGTGGCCCCGGACGCGGTGGCCGACGACCATGTCGACGCGCTGGTGGCCCTCCGGGCGCACAAGGGGCTGCACCCGCTCGCCGCCCGCGAGATGCTGCAGGACCCCATCGTGCTCGGGACCATGATGTTGGCTGGCGGTGAGGTCGACGGCCTGGTGTCGGGCGCCGTGCACAGCACCGCCCACACGATTCGCCCGGCGCTGCAGCTGATCCGAACCGCGCCGGGCAGCTCGCTGGTGAGCAGCGTCTTTTTCATGTGCCTGCCCGATCAGGTGCTGGTCTACGGCGACTGTGCGGTGAACCCGGACCCCACCTCGTCCCAGCTGGCCGACATCGCGATCCAGGCGGCCGACTCGGCGGCGGCCTTTGGCATCGAGCCGCGCGTCGCCATGCTCAGCTATGCCACGGGGGGCTCGGGGAGCGGGGCCGATGTCGACAAGGTCACCCAAGCGACCGCGTTGGTGCGCGCGCGCCGCCCGGACCTGCGGGTCGACGGCCCGCTGCAGTACGACGCCGCGGCGGTGGCGAGCGTGGGCCAGGCCAAGGCCCCGGGCAGCGACGTCGCCGGCCGCGCGACCGTCTTCGTCTTCCCCGACCTCGACGCCGGCAACACCACCTACAAGGCGGTCCAGCGCAGCGCCGACATCGTCAGCATCGGTCCGATGTTGCAGGGGCTGGCCAAGCCGGTGAACGACCTGTCACGCGGCGCGCTGGTCGAGGACATCGTCTACACCATCGCGCTGACCGCGATTCAGGCTGGATAGCGAGCGAAGCGGCTGCCGTGGTCGGGCCGCCAGCCAGAGCACCTCGCGTGTGCGCTCTCAGTCGCAGACCCAGCACAAGCGCTGCGGCTTCTGTTCCTTGCGTGGCGGCTGCCAACGCTCGCAGCGCAGGTCTCTTCGCGCCAGGAGCTGCCGGACCAGCGGGAAGGTCTTGCCCTTCATACGGCGGTCGTGGCGCGCGAAGCCGATGAGCTCGGCGCGGGCGGCGGTGAAGAAGCGGCAGGTCCCCGGCCGCGCGGGCAGCCCCTGGATCCACTCCTTCCAACGGGCCTCTTTGATGTCGACCACCGTCTGCTTCACGGTCGGCCGCCAGCCCGGAAAGGCCGAGTTCATCGCGCTGTGCACCGGCCAGCTGGGGTGTTGGTAGCCGCCAAAGCGCTTGCCGCGCTCCCGCAGCACCGCCTGCATGCGCGCCTGGGTGCGCGGCTCCCACAGCGGCGTGTTGATGCGCCAGCGCACCTTGGGGTCGACACGCTCCCGGTAGCTCCAGGCGATGCGCTTGCCGGCCAGGGCCTGCTTCGCCACCACCGCGTCGGTGAAGTGCAGCGTCGCCACGGCGAGCACCGCCAGCGCGAGGGCCTGCCGCCGCTCCACCGCGTGGGCGTAGAGGGTCGCCGCCAGGGCCGGCAGCGCCACGCTCAGGGTCAGCAGCGCCAAGGTCGCGTGCTTGCGATAGTAGTACTCGCGGGGCAGGTCCCAGTGCAGGTCCCAGTGGCGATGGACCAGCCAGGGGCAGAGCGCGAGCACGGCCAGCACCAGCGCGGCGCGCGACACCCGCGCCAGCGAGGGCAGGGCGAGCGCCCGCCCGGCCACCCAGGTACACAGCGCGACGCCCGCCGAGACCAGGGTCAGCGTGCCGAGCACCACCGTCTCCGTCGTGAGGTCGTGGGGCATGATGCCGCCGGTCATCTTCTGCAGCGCCCAGAGCTTGGTCCAGGCGAACCAGGCGGCCCCGCAGGCCCCGACCCCCGCGAGCCCGAGGGCGGCCCGCTGCCACCAGCGCGGGCCCCGCGCGAGGGCGGCCCCCCACGCCAGCAGGGCCAGCGCAACCAGCGCCTCCCCCGCGTTGAGCGCGTAGGTGAAGCGCAGCACGCCGACCGCGCACGTCGCCGCCAGCACCCGCAGCCACCAGCGGTCGGCGCTGGCGCTGGCGAGCAGCAGCAGCGCCAGCGGCACCAGGCAGTACAGGTGCCCGAAGAAGCCCTCGGCCTGGTAGTAGTGCAGCCACATCGGCACGTAGTCCGCCGAGCCGGACACCATGAGCCCCGCCGCGAGCGGGATGGCGACCCACTGCGCCGCCGGCCTGAGGTCGCGCACCGTGGCGGTCACCGCGGCGAGCACCAGGGCGTAGAAGGCCATGCCGCCGCCGATCCAGCCCCAGGCGAGCGCGTCGGCGATGCCGAGCCCCGCCAGCTGGCCGAGCAGCCAGGCCGTGGTGTGGGCCCCGGTCTGGCCGACGTACACTTTGGGGTTCAGCGTCGCGACCTGATGCGCGATGCCCATGTGATGCCCCGCGTCGCCGCCGCCCACGGTCACGAGGCCGTGCGTCTCCGGCACCCAGAGCAGGTGGAAGAGCCAGTCGGCCATGAGGGCCGCGCAGGTCGCCCACAGCAGCCAGGGCAGCAGCCGCGGCGGGCGCAGCGGACCCCACACCTCACGGAAGCGCCACGCGGCGGCGCCGGCCGCTGCGCAGGCCCCGAGCACGAGGGCGGCGCACGCGGACAGGGGCAGGCCGGTCACATAGCGCGGCGCGGCCAGGGTGGCGCCGAACACCAGCGTGGCCACCGGCAACGCCACGGCCGCCACCGCCAACCAGCCCACGACCTGCAGCGCGCCGCGCGCCCACGCCGGTAGCGCCAGCCAGGCCGGCGCCGCGTGGGTCGGCGCGGCCGCGTCGCGGCGTTCGGGGGGTGGCGGAGCAGCGGTCATGGCCGCGCGGTCATAGCGAGGCCACCGGACGTTGTCGAGCCAGCGGCGCGCCGACGGACATTTTGCCCGCCGCGTCCGCCGACCCCAACGCCCGGCGGCGGCGGCTGGCGACGCTCGGCTCCCGCCCGGGTGGCCAGAAGCGGTGGGCGATGGCACAACGGGCGTGCGACCCCCGCGCGCCACCGCGGCGCCCTCTCGAGGCCCATGCCCAAGCTCAGCGCCATCATCCCGCTCCGCGACCGCAGCGGCCTCCGGCTCGAGAACTGCCTGCGCTCGCTGCGTTGGCAAGACCTGGCCGCCGAAGACCTCGAGATCGTGTTGGCGGACTTCGGCTCGTCGGCCGAGCACCTCGCGTCGGTCCGCGCCCTGGCCGCGACCTACGACGCCGTGGTCGAGCGGGAAGACACCGACGACCTGTGGAACCGCGCCCGCGCGCTGAACCTGGGCATCCAGGCCGCGACGGGAGAGCTGGCCTTCTGCACCGACGCGGACATGATCTTCGCCCCCGACTTCGTCCGCCGCCTCATCGAGACGCACGCGACGCAGCCGGAGGGGGCGCTGGTGCTCTGCAAGTGCCACGACCTGCCGGAGGACGCGCCCCAGCGCCGCTTCGACGCCGCCGACTTCGCCGCGCTCCGCGCGCTCGCCACCGTGCGCGACACCAGCGGGACAGGCGCCTGCCAGGTCGCCACGCGCGACTTCTTCTACGCCGTCCGCGGCTACGACGAGGCGTTCAAGTACTGGGGTGCCGAAGACAACGACATGGTCTCCCGCGCCAGCCGCTACGGCCTGCAGCGCGTCTGGCTCGGCGACGAGACGGCGATGCTGCACCAGTGGCACGAGACCATGAAGAACGACCGCCCCGTGCGGCGGAAGCTCAACTCGTGGCGCTACAAGCTCACGCGCCGCATCGTGGTCAAGAACAAGGCGCGCTGGGGCAAGATCGTCGGCTGACAGCGGCGGGCCCTGCGCCTACCGTCCGCTCACCTTCCGCCAGGCCACCGGCCACGCCCGCAGCCAGAAGCGGCGCGGCCAGTCGCGCCTGCGCCACCGCATGCGCTCACGCAGCCCGTCGGGCGTGCGCACGAAGGCCGCCCCCAGCTCGCGTAGGCCCAAGCGCGTCCGCGGATCGTCCTCGGCCAGCACCCGCTCGCTGGCCGAGGGCAGGGCCACCAGCTCCGGAAACTCCGCCCGCTGCCAGGCGTCGAACTCGGCGCCGTCGGGGTCGCTCGTGCCGCTGAGCCCCATGGTCGGCCCGTGGAGGAAGAAGGCGCGCCGGCTCGCCAGGGCGTAGAAGGCCGCCGTACACACCCGGTTCGAGGTCACGGCGCTGTGGCGCAGCAGGAGATCGCGCTGCCGCCGCAGAAACTCGGGGTTGCCGTCGCGGTGGCCGTTGGTCACCACCCGCCAGCCGCGCGCTTCGAAGATGGCCCGCAGCGCCGGGTCGTCGTACTCCAGCCAGTACAGGCACACGGTGACGTCGGTGTAGCCCTGGGCCTCGAGCTCGGCGATGGCGTCGGCGTAGCGGCCAAAGTCGCCGGCGACCGACTCGCGCTCCCAGCCGTGGAAGGGGAACACCAGCAGGCTGCCCGCAGGCGGCGGTGGACCCTTGACCGGCGGCAGGTAGAGAAATGGCGCGCCGATGGCCTCGACGCCCGCGACGTCACGCGCCTGGTCGAGGTTGCGCTGCGCCCACAGGAACTTGGTCCAGGGCTCGCTCAGGTTGCTGCTGTGCAGGCCCGGTCCGGGGGCCCAGCCGTGCTGTAGCCGGCCCGGCAGCGGCAGGGGGCGCTGAACCCCCGCGTAGGCCCGCAGCAGGTCTGCGTGCCCGTAGTAGTCGTTGTCTCCGACCACCTAGGCGTCCATGAACCCGAGCCGCACCAACAGATCGCGCGTCTCCTGCACGTTGAGCTGGTAGGTGATGTCACTGGAGTAGGTGAAGCCGTCGGTGACCGCGCCCGCGTCTGTCCGCGGCTCCCGCGCCCACGAGGGAAACTCGGGCTCCACGACGTAGTAGTCGTCGTACTCCACCAGCTTGCGCGACTCGTCCACCGTGGTCAGCGACTCGTGCACCTTCTCCCCGGGGCGGATGCCGATGACCTTCTGCGGCACCCCGGGCGCCAGAGCGCTCGCCAGGGTCTCCACCGTGCACGCCGGCAGCTTGGGGATGAAGATCTCGCCCCCGCGTCCCTCTTTCAGCGCGAGCAGCACGAGGTCCACCGCCCGGTCCATGCCGATCCAGAAGCGGGTCATGTAGGGCGCGGTCAGGGTCAGCTGTCCCTCGCTCATCTGCCGCTTGAACAGCGGCACCACGGAGCCCTTGCTCCCCACCACGTTGCCGTAGCGGACGAGGTCGAAGCGGGTGCCGCCCTCGCCGGCGTAGCTGTTGGCGGCGATGATCAGCTTCTCCATGCAGAGCTTGGTCGCGCCGTAGAGGTTGATGGGGCTGGCCGCCTTGTCGGTCGACAGCGCCACGACCCGCTCGACGCCGCGATCGATGGCCGCGTCGATGATGTTTGCGGCGCCGTCGATGTTGGTGCGGATGGCCTCGATGGGGTTGTACTCGGCGATGTGCACATGCTTCATCGCGGCGGCGTGCAGGACGATGTGCACGCCCTTGAACGCGCGCATGAGCCGCTGCTTGTCGCGGATGTCACCGACGAAGTAGCGCACCCGGGGGTCGCGGAAGGCCGGGTCGGTCTGCATGGCGTAGTGCTTCTGCTCGTCGCGCGAGAGCACGATGACCTTGCGGACCTCGCTGTGGGCCAGGGCCCACGAGACGAACGCGCGCCCGAAAGAGCCGGTGCCGCCGGTGACGAGCACGACCTTGCCGGCGAGCGTGGGGCGGTCCGTCAGGAGCGGAGCGGTGATGTCGACCATGGGGGGCCTCGCTGCAGGGCGCGCTCAGGAGCGAGACGCCGGAGGGCGGGTGATACGTCTGTGTCGCGCGCAGCGTCAAGGAAGCTGGCGGCAGATCGCCGATTCCGAGGCGGCGGACCTCGCTCGCCGGATCGCAGCGTAGATCGCGGCGCAGATCGCGGCGCAGATCGCGCGGTGGGTCGGGTGGGTGGGCCCGCGATGCCGCTCGCTCGGCAGCTGAGGCCGCCTCGGCGCCGCCGCGGCGCCCGGCCAATGTTCGAACTTGTTGGGCATCTCCTGGACCTGATTTGGAAAATTGTTCGTGCTCGGAACAGTCCGGCCGCGAGAGCGGTCGGGCGTGAAGATCTGTAGTTGACACGCCGGAGGTGCCAAGGCGACAAACAGACGTGGCCCCGGCCAACCTCTCGGGCGTGCGCTCCCCCCTCCGCACCGCCGCTACAGACCGCGTCCCACGCGGACGAGGCACCGTCACACGTGCCTCAGCCGCTCCGTGCGACCGCTTCGCCTCCCACGCCCCTCTGGGGCTTGGAGTTCGTCATGACCACCCGTTCACGCGGGCCCTGGGGGCGCGCATGGCTGCCGCTTCTCGCGGCCCTGCTGCTCGCCGGCTGCGGCGACGGCCCACCTGGTGACGAGGGCGGCAGCGCGGGCGCAGGCGGTACGGACAGCGGTGAGATCAACGGCGACGTTGGCGGAGAGACAGACGCTTCAGCAGGGGACGACGCCGTCACCGCTGGCGACACGGAGACAGGCGACACAGGGAGCGTCGCGCTGGACGGCGGCGGGACGGACAGCGCGGGCGGCGACGTCGGCGGCGACGCGGGGGTCGACGTGGGCGGCGACAACTGCCCCGGCGGCGAGAGCTGCCCGTGCGTAGAGAACAAAGACTGCGACAACGGCATCTGCCTCGACACGTCCAAGGGCAAGGTCTGCGCCAAGAAGTGCATCGACAACTGCCCGACGGGCTTCACCTGCAAGAGCTACGGCAGCTCCGACGCGGTGTTCGTGTGCGTCGAGGATCACATCTCCATCTGCGCGCCGTGCGAGGCCAACTCGGACTGCAACGCCATCAACGCCGGCACGCTCTGCCTCGACTACGGCGACGCGGGCAAGTTCTGCGGCGGCGCGTGCAAGGCCGACGCCGACTGCCCCGCCGACTACGGCTGCGTCGACACGCCCGACAAGGACACCGGCGCCATCGTCAAGCAGTGCCGCCTCAAGGCCGTGGCCAAGGGCGGCTCCGGTGGCGCGTGCAGCGACGACGGTCAGTGCCCCAAGGGCGAGGTCTGCAACGGCGGCAAGTGCGCGGTGATGGAGACCCCGGTGTGCGGCTGCTCCAAGTGGGCGACGGTGTTTGCGACCACGACCACCTGCAAGAACACGAACGACGTCGGGGTCTGCTCCGGCAAGCGCACGTGCACCGACAAGGGCATGTCGCCGTGCAGCGCGCCCACGCCGGTGGAAGAGACCTGCAACGCCGTGGACGACGACTGCGACGGCGCCACCGACGTCCTGCCCGCGGCGGTCACGTGCACCGTGGCCACCTACATCGACGAGGGCACCAAGACCAAGTGTGGTTCCGACGCGGACTGCACCTCGCAGGGCGAGGGCTGCGACCCGGTCGACGGGCTCTGCAAGACCCTCGTCGGCGCCTGCCCGGGCAAGGCGACCTGCGGCGCCAAGGGCGAGCTGCTCTGCGTCGACGC
>JAUIAC010000565.1 GCA_030425545.1 bacterium
CGCTGGAGGCCGGCTGGCCCACGCGCGCCGCGGCGCAGGTGCTGCGCACCTTCCCGAGCGTGCGCCGCAGCTCCGCCGCGCAGCTCGCGCGCTTCTACACCCGCTTCGACCACCCCCACAGCCTGGCTCCGCTGCTCGACCGGCGCTCTCCCGAGGCCGGCAGGAAGGAGCGCGCGCGCCGCGGGCGGGTCAAGCGCCAGCTCGCCCGCCGCGCCCGGGTCATCATGGCCTTGGCCACCCTGCGGACCGACGGGTCACCCGGGAAACGGCGCCCCTGGCGGGGTAGCCGCAAAGCGCGCGACGCCAACCTGCGCTGGGCGGTCGACGTGCTGACGGCGTCGCGGCCCGCGCCGTCGTCGGCCGCGACGCCCCACGCCAAGGTCCCAGCGGCCCCAAAGGCAGCAAAGCCGGCCCGCTCGCCGCTGGAGCGCGCCTGGCGCGCCGAGGCCCTCGCCCGCACCCACGCGGGCCAGGCGGAGGCGCTCCGCGAGCTCCAGGACCTCGACCGGCGCAAGCTGCTGGGCGAGCCCATGGGCTACGCAGCGCTGGCCGCCCTCCACCGCGCGCGCGCGGACCGGGTCGCAGCGCGCGGTGCGCTCGCCCGCTGCCGGGCCTTCGCCGCGCGCAAGTCGCAGTGCCGCGTGTACCTGGGCAAGGCGCCGGTCTCCCAGCGTCCGGTCACGACAGCTCTGCGTGGGCGTCCCTGAGCCGCGCGAGGTGCGCCTGGTGCTCGTCGAGGTCGCGCCGGCTCGCCGCGTCCTGCTGGGCGGCGTAGCTCAGCAGCGCCTCCGCGGTCTCGTTGAGCTCGTCCACCAGCGCGCGCCACTGCCCGTCGGTGGTGGCCCAGGCGTCGTCGCTGACCTCGCCGGTGCTGGTCCGGGTGAGCAGCCGGTCGACCACCGGCGCTCGCTTGAGGGCGGCGGTCAGCACCGCGGCCGCGTCGGCCAGGATGCGCTCACCGGCGACGCCCGGCTCGCCCTTCAAGGCGCCGCGCACGGTCTCCCGAACGTCGACGAAGCCCTGCACCGCCTCGTCGAGGTCGGCCACCATGGGGGGCTCGGGCTCCATCTGGAGCGCCATCAGCGCGTCGGCCAGCGGGTCCGGCACGGCGAGCTCGCGCAGGGTGCGCCGGTGGTCTCGCCAGAAGCCCACCGTCGACAGGCCGAAGAACAGGGCCATGCCGCCGCCCATGCCCAGCGCCTCGGTCACGCCGCCGCCCAGCCACCGTAGGGCCGCGCCCCAGCCTGCAGCCAGGACCGCCACGCTCAGCGGCCACGACACCACCTTGTGGGCGACGCTGTCGAAGAGGGTGCTGAGCACGGCCCCTGCGATCGGCACGACCACGAAGCTGAGCGCGCCATAGCCCCACGCCTGTCCCCCGGTGCACCAGCCTCGATGCCAGGCCCAGCCCGCGGTCAGCGGGATCATCGTCAAGAGCGTGAGCAAGAACGCGGACAGGTAGGCCGACTCGACGCCGTAGCACTCCGCCACCTTGGATCGGAGGCTCACCAGCGGTCCGGATTCGTCCTCGTCCCCGCTCAGCGCATCGACCTCGCTCGCGAGGGCCGCGTCGTCGTCGCGCTCGTCGTGGGCAGCGTGGTTGTCGGTCTCGTCGCTCAACGCGGCTCCAGGGTTGTGCGGGGGTCGGGCTCGTCCCGCAGGGTGCGGCAGAGGGAGACCTGGTGTCGAGCCGCCCTGCCGCCGTGCGGTTGGGCTCGGGTGTGTCGTTGCGGGAAGCGGGGCGGGCTCCTACGCTGCGCGCGTTCAGGCGTCGCCCTCCGTCGCTGCTGCTGTCCCGTCGGAGCTCTCGTGACCGAGTCCAAGGCGCCGCCTTTCGTGCTGATCGAGCTGGTGCTCGGCGGGCTGGTGGCCATCGGCCCGCTCTCCATCGACATGTACCTGCCCGCCTTCTCGGCCATCGCCACGGACTTCGCGGTGGGCGAAGAGCGGGTCCAGCTCTCCCTGGCGTCGTACTTCGTCGGCCTCGCGCTGGGGCAGCTGATCATGGGCCCGCTGCTCGACCGCTTCGGCCGCAAGCGCCCGCTGCTCCTGGGGCTGGCGCTCTACGTGGCGGCGTCGGTCGGCTGCATGCTCGCCCCGGGGATCAACGGGCTCATCGTCGGCCGCTTCGTCCAGGCGCTCGGCGGCGCGTCGGCCATGGTGGCGTCGCGCGCGGTGGTGCGGGACCTGCGCTCTGGCGCCGAGGCGGCCCAGCTGCTCTCGCGGCTGATCTTGGTCATGGGGCTCGCCCCCATCCTCGCACCGGCCGTGGGGGGCGAGATCCTCGGCGCCGTCGGCTGGCGGGGCATCTTCGCGGCCCTGGCCATCTTCGGCACGCTCGCCGCCGTGGGCGCGGCGCGGCTGCTGCCCAACATCGCGCCGGCGCCGACCACCGGCTCCACGCTGGTGCAGGCGCGCGCCCTCTTCGCTGAGCCCGACTTCCTGCGCGCCACGCTCACGGGGGCCTTCGCCATGGCTGGCATGTTCGCCTACATCGCCGGCTCTCCCTTCGTGTTCATCGAGCTCTTCGACGTGCCCACCGACCGCTACGGCTGGATCTTCGGGCTCAACGCGGCGGGGCTCATCGCCTGCTCGCAGCTGAACCACCGCCTGCTGCGCACGCGATCGCCGCGTCAGATCGTGCGCGTCGCCACCTGGGTCGCAGCCACCGCGGGCGTCGCGCTGCTCGCGGGCAGCCGCGTGCCGGCGCTGGGGCTGTGGGGCTTGGCGGCGCCGCTCTTCGTCTACATCGCGTCCCTAGGGGCGCTGCTGCCCAACGCGACGGCGCTGGCGCTGGAGGCCCACGCCGCGCGCGCTGGCGTGGCGTCGGCGGTCATGGGCGCGATCCGCTTCGGCGTCGCCTTTGCGGCGGCGGCGGTGGTGTCGGGCACCCACGACGGCACGGCGCTGCCCATGGCCGGGAGCGTCGCCGGATTCGGTGCGCTCGCGCTGGTGATCTGGCTGCTGCCCGCGCCGCCCCTCGCCGCCGCGGCTCGCTGAGCCCACGGGGGGCGTCGTCGTCCAGCCGCTCTCGCCCGGGGCCGCCTGGCGTGCCAGAGCCGCTCCTGCTGCGCCGCCCCCTGCGCTCCGCCGCTCCCGGTTGGCGGACAAGGGCTGGGCACCGGCGAAGAACCCTGTATGGTTTCCGAGATCTCAGCCAGACCGCGCGACGAGGACGTTTCGCGGCGCGGACGCAGCCAGATCCCTGCTCCGGGGCGCGAGCCCCCTGTCTCCAGCGTGCGGCGGCGGCGACGTCACCGCGGCCCAACGCCTGCCCAGGATGTGTCATGACGCTCTCCCACCCGACCCCCGCCGCCCGCGCGCTCCCCCTCTGGCTCGGCCTGGCCCTCGGCAGCGTGGCGCTCTGTCTCGGGGCCTGCAGCGACCCGCCAGAGACGGGCGGCGCAGACACCGCCAGCGGGAGCGACGCCGCCCTCTTCGACGCCGGCGCGGACACCGGGGCTGCCCCAGATACTGGAACGGCAGACACGGGAACGGCAGACACAGGGACGGCAGACACAGGCACGCCAGACACAGGCACGCCAGACACAGGCACGCCAGACACAGGCACCCCA
>JAUIAC010000054.1 GCA_030425545.1 bacterium
CGGGTGGGGACGCCGCAGCGGCGGACGGCACGGGCGGCGACCCCTACCCCACGCGCTCGTGCGACGACTTTCCGAAGCCCTGCGTCGCCATCGCTGCCGGCGACGGAGAGGCGCTGCAGGAGGCCAGCCAGCTGGTGGCGGACAAGACCACCATCGTGCTCGCGGCAGGCACGTACAACCTGACGAACCAGGTCACGATCCGCTCGGCCAAGGGCGTGACCCTCATCGGCCAGGGCATGGACAAGACCACCCTGAGCTTCAAGGCGCAGAAGGTGCAGGCCAACGGCGTCGACGTCATCGGCGACGACTTCCGCATCGAGGCCCTGGCCATCGAGGACGCGAAGAAGGACGCGCTGCGGGTCGAAGACAGCAAGGGCGTCACCATCCGCAAGGTCAAGGTCACCTGGACCGACGGTCCGAAGACCGAGAACGGCGCCTACGGCCTCTACCCGGTCCGCTGCCAGGACGTGCTGATGGAGGACTGCGAGGCCTTCAACGCCTCCGACGCGGGCATCTACGTCGGGCAGAGCCGCAACGTCATCGTTCGCAACAACATCGCCAAGGGCAACGTCGCCGGCATGGAGATTGAGAACACCCAGTTCGCCGACGTGTACGGCAACCTCGCCGAGGACAACACCGCGGGGCTGGCGGTGTTCGACCTGCCCGGCAACCCGGTCATCGGGCGCGACATCTACGTGCACGACAACATCATCCGCAAGAACAACCGCGCCAACTTCGCTCCGGGCGGGACGGTGGGTCAGATCCCGGCGGGCACGGGCACCTTCATCCTCGCCTCGCGCCGGGTGGAGTTCACCAAGAACACCTACGAGGACAACGACACCGTCGACATCGCGGTGCTGAGCGGCCTGGCCATCGAGGGCAAGATCAGCAAGTGGCGCCTGCCCAAGGACAAGCTGGTGGGCGACGTGAAGGGGCTCGACCTGCCGCAGGACGCCACGGGCATCAGCAACTACCGCACCAGCGACATCTACGTGCACGAGAACACCCACAAGGGCGGCGGCACCAAGCCCGACGGTGAGGACCCGTGGAAGCGGCCCATGGGCTTCTTGCTGAAGATCGTCTTCGGCGACACGGCCATCGATCCCGTGGTCTACGACGCCTGGGGCGAGTCCAAGTTCCACGCCACCGACGCCGACAAGAACAGCAACGACAACCGCTTCTGCATCAGCAAGGAGCAGGGCGCGACCATGGTCACGCTGAACCTCGACGTGGTGCTGCCGAAGGCCGAGGGGGGCTCCTTTCCGAAGCTGACCGACCTCTACCGGCCGCCCGCGCCCTTCAAGCCCTTCGACTGCACCGCGATGCAGGGCGGCGCGATCCCCAAGGTGACGCTGCCGCAGGACGGGAAGTAGCGCCCCATGACACGCACGACGCTCGGCACGCCCCGTCGGGGCCAGCACCTCTCACGCCAGCACGGCGCGCAGCCCGGAGTGGAGGTCGCTGCGCTAGCGCTCGCCCTCGCCCTGGCGGCCTCGCTCGGCGCCTGCTCTGGTGACGAGGCCAAGGCGGATCTCGACGCTGGCGCCCAGTCGGACAGCGCCCAGACCGACGGAGACCTGCCCGACAGCACCACGGGCGACGCGCTCGGTGACAGCGCGGCGGACACTGGACTCGCGCCAGGGGAGTGGCCGCCGGTCACCTTCGCTCCGGACGGCACGCCCCCCAAGAAGCTCTCAGCCACGGGCCTGGCGCGCATCGAAGACGGCAAGCTGGTGTACCACCCGGAGCTGGTGGCCTACGAGCTGACCATGCCGCTCTTCTCCGACTACGCGCTGAAGTCGCGCGCGCTCTGGGTGCCCAAGGGCAAGCAGATCCAGTGGCACGACACCGCGCCGCTGAAGTTCCCGGAAGGCAGCGTCATCGTGAAGTCCTTCCTCTTCCCCGACGACCTGCGCAAGCCCACGGAGGGCGTCCGCGTCATCGAGACCCGCGTCCTGGTGAAGGGCGCCGAGGAGTGGAAGGCCTGGCCCTACGTCTGGGACGAGCCGGAGCCGGGCAAGGCGTTGCCGAACACCGCGGACGCCGTGCTCAAGGTCACCGGCACGGTCAAGGACATCGCGTTCGTGGACCTGCAGGGCAAGAAGCAGGAGGCGTCGTACCTGGTGCCGCAGCGCAACCAGTGCAAGGACTGCCACGACCGGCTCGACGGGCGCGACCCCTTCACCACCATCATCGGGCCGCGGGCGCGCTTCATGAACCGCGACCACGTCTACGCGGGCAAGAGCGTCAATCAGCTCAGCCACCTGCAGAGCCTGGGGCTGCTCGCGGGCATGCCGGCGCTGGCCAAGGTGGACAAGGCGGTCAGCCTGTCCGACGTGATGACGGCGACGGTCGACAACCTCACGGGAGAGCCGCTGCGGCGCGCGACCCGCGACTACCTCGACATGAACTGCGCCCATTGTCACAGCCCGACCGGCGTCGAAGGCGAGACCTCGCAGCTCTACCTGAACCACGACAACACCAACGCCTTCCTCTTCGGGGTGTGCAAGGCGCCGAGCTCCGCCGGCAAGGGCGGCTTCGGGCGCAGCTACGACATCGTGCCCGGGCAGCCGGACAAGTCGATCCTGGTGTACCGGCTGGAGACCACCGAGCTCGGCGCGATGATGCCGGACATCGGCCGCAGCCTCGTGCACGGCACCGGCGTGGCGCTGGTGCGCAAGTGGATCGAGGAGATGGCGCCGGTGAACTGCGACCGCTAGCCGGGCGCTACTTGCTCACCTGAACCGTGCAGGCACGGCCACCTGGCGGGGTCCACGCGCCGTCGCCGTCGACGTCCACGCGGATCGGGTTGGAGATGAAGCGCGGCACCTTGGTCGGGTTGTAGCTCTTGAGGCCGGCGGGCATGGGCTTGGCCCCAAAGCCCACCACGACGACGTGGCTGTCTTCGCTCAGCGGCACGTCGATGACGCCGTCGAACTTCACCACCTCGTTGGGCTTCGTGGCTTGCACCTCCGCCACCGCGACGCAGTTCACCACCACCACCAGCCGCGTCACGTCCACAGCGGCGATGGCCTGGACCCGCACCTTCACCGGCGCCTTCCCGTCCTGCAGCGCGCCCTGCTTGGCCAGCTCGCCCGGGCCCGCCGCGCCGATGCTCACCTCGGCGAAGGCCCCCGCGGACATCACCGTGTGACCCGCCTTCACCGCGTCGACCAGCCACGCGTCGGAGAAGGCGCTGAGGTCGTCCTTGGGCACGCGGAACCACGTCCGCGGCGAGCCTGGCGGAGCCCAGCCGTGCACGTCGGTGACCGCCAGGCCGGTGATCAGGTGCCCGGCGTTGTGGAAGCTGAGCCAGTCCTCGAAGGTGCCGGTCTCGTCCTCCTTGCCGGCCTCGACGAAGAGCCGCGAGTCCATGCCGTTCATCGTCTCGATGGCCTCGAAGTCCCACGAGAACATCGTGGCGCCCTGGGCCAGCCCCACGGACTCGGGCTCGTCGTTGGTCCAGGTCAGCTGCTGCCGGTCCCAGCCGATGAGGCAGAGCCAGTTGCAGCCTTTTCGCGGGTGGTTGAGGGTTCGGAATCCGGCGCCGCGCGTCTTCTCCAAGGCCCAGATCTCGGCCAGATCACGGCCGTGCCACTTCACCGGCGCGCCGCGCTTGTGGCTCGGGTCGGGCTTCACGCTGGTCATGTTGGTGTGCTCCGGCAGGCTCGCTGTGACCTCCTGACCGGTGACCCCGCGCACCCACGCGCCCACGCCGGAGGCCTGCAGATGCGGCCCGCTGTCGACGATGATCTCGTGCTCGCTGTGGACCACGATGTGGAGGCCCTCCGCGGCCGCGGCGATGTAGCGGTCGGCGAGCGGGACGGTGCTGTCGGGGCTCGGTTGGCTGTGCACGTGGTTGTCGAAGGACATCCAGCCGGCGTGCTGGACTACTTGCGGGAGCGTCGCCTTGACCACCGCGGGTTTGCCCGCGACGACGGTGACCTCACCCTGCCAGGGCGTGTGGGTGTAGCCGTGGGTCACGATCAGCGTGTAGCTGCCGGGCGGCACCGGCCAGGCGCCCTGGGTTCCCGCCGCGAAGCCCAGGAGCGTCGCCTTGGTCTGCTTGTGGACCAGCGTCAGCCGCGCGGGCAGGAGCTTGCCCTCGCCGTCGACCACCTCGTGCTCGATGCGCCCCGCCTCGCCGATGCGCAGCTGCACGTCCCCGTCCTTGCCGTCCAGGCTGAGCACGACCGGGGCGCTGGGGTCTCGGCCCGCTGCGTGCGCGACCAGGCGCAGGTCGTCCTTGGCGCCGACCTTGGGCACGCGCAGCGAGAAGGCGCCGCCGGGCCCGCTGCGCTCGCTCAGCAGGGGCTCGTAGTCGCCCGCGTTGGTGCGTCGCTCGAGCACCACGCGCGCGTCGGAGACGCCGGTCTTGTCGCCGATGTCGACCACGTGGCCCGCGACGTCGACGCCGGTCCAGCTCTCGCCGCCCACCGCGATGCCCTCGAGCGTGGCGACGGCCGACGCGCTGTCTGTGGCGCCGACGCCGATCCAGAATCGCTGCCGGTCTTCGCCGGTCGCGCTGCCCTTGGGGCCGACCGTGAGGGGCTCGGCGAGCTGGTGAATCGGCACCAGCGCGTCCACGCCGGAGATCTGCGCTGTACCCAGGTTGTTGGTGTCGACGGCGATGACGATGGCGCCGTCCCGCGCGCTGCCGGCGAGCCAGGGCATGCCCGTGCGGAGCGAGAACCCGCCCGCCGCCAGCTTGCCCTTGGACCAGATCTGCTGCTCGGTCGAGTCGTCGACGAAGGCCGCGGCTCCGACATGGAACTCACGCTTGGCGCTGGTCTCGTTGATCACCACCAGGTCCACCTGAATCGACGCGCGGTCGGGCGGCAGGGTGTAGTCCAGCGCCAGCTTCACCCCCAGGGGCAGAGAGCGTTTCTTGGGCTTGCCGTCGCGCCAGGCCTCGGCGATGAGCGTGAGCTCCACCAGCCAGAAGTAGTCGTCGACGCCGTGCACGCGCAGCTTCGCAGCGCCACCGTCGCTGCCGTCGGCCAGCACCACGGCGGACGTGCCGCGAAAGGTGCGCAGGGTCGACGCCGGCAGGTCGCCGATGTTGATGGTGCCGAGGAGCAGCAGCAGCTCGCCGAAGCGCTCCGGCGCGGCCTGGGCGCAGCCCACAAGCGCGACCGCGTCGACCAGCAGACCGCCGTAGTGGGCGTAGGTGTGCTCGGTCTCGGTGGGCGCCTTGACGACGAAGGCGGCGTGGCTGTTCGCCAGCATCCAGTCCCCCGGGGCCGCCAGCGCTGCGGGGCCGTGGAAGGTCTCGCCGGCCACCAGCTTGCGCACCAGGCTCTTGCCGGAGGTGGGGCAGCCACGCTTGAAGGCCGGCGCCGCGGGACCCGCGTTGCTGTCGGTCGCCGTGTCGGAGACGGCGCTGTCGCCGCTGCTGTCGGTGACGGCGCCGTCGTCCGTGACGTCCGTGGCGCCGACCTCGGCCTTGGTGTTCGCGTCTTCACCGCACGCGCCCAGGACGCTCGCCGCGGTGACGAGCGTGACGACCAGCGCCCGGCGTCGCCAGAGCGCGGCGGCCGCGCGACGCAGCGGGAGGGTGTGCAGGGCCGCCGCGGGCGATTGCAGTGGTGTGGACATGTCGGACCTCCGGACACGAGGGTAGACCACCGCCGCGCCAGGGGCGACGACGCGGCTTCAGTCGGCGTCCATAGGGAGCTCGCCTTTGGCCTTGCGCCAGGTCCGGCCGAAGGGCGTCATCAGCTGAAACCACAGGCTGTCGTGTGGATAGTCGGCCGTGATCGACCAGGCTCCCGTGGGCTGGTCCGCGAAGGGGCGCGGCGGCAGCCAGGTGCCGAAGAGCTGGTCGAAGAGCGTGGTGATGTTGCCGAAGTTGCCGTTCTCGTCCGTCGCGCGTGAGTGGTGCACCGTGTGGTGGTCCGCGAAGGGGATCAGCCGGTTGAGCACGCCGAGGTCGGTCTCCGCGTCGAGGTGGTGCATGCCCCCGACCACCGCCGCGAAGAGCATGGTGGCGTCGATGGTGGCCTCGGGGACCCCGAGCAGCGCGGCCAGGCCCGCGGTGATGCAGGCGAAGATGATGACGTCGAGCGGGTGCACGTGCCCGCCCATGAAGAAGTCGTAGTAGCGCGGGGTGTGGTGCACGGCGTGGATGCGCCACAGGTCAGGGAAGCGCGGGCTGTGTTCGAGCCGGTGCCACCAGTAGGAGACGAAGTCGGCGAGCAGGGTGCAGAGCACGACGTCGAGCCAGAAGGGCAGGTCCTGCGGCCAGAGCGGTGCGCCGTCGAAGCGCGGCGCCACGGCGTGGCCCAGGGGGATCAGCACCAGCGCTGGCACGAGCACGTTCAGCCCGCCGCTGAGCGCGTTGTAGAAGATGTCGAGCGAGACGGTGCCCGGCGGTCGCTCGCCGAGGCCGCCGCGCGGGATCCACCACTCCAGCGCCAGGCAGGTGAGCGCCATGGTGAGCAAGACCAGGCCGGCGGACCCGAGCGCCGGCAGCCCGAGCCGCTGCAGCAGCACATGCGCGGGGATGCAGCCGACGACCAGGCCGACCGTCGTCCAGCGGCCGAGGCGGCGGAGGAGGGTGGTCGGGCGCGCTGGGTGTGGCTGTGCCGCCATGGCTCCCCTCCCTGGAAAGAACGCGCGCCGACCGCGGACGCGCGCCGCAGGCTAGCAAGGTGTGGGGAGAAATCGAGGGGGCGCTGCCCGGGGCGCGCGGGCGAGGGGGCCACTTGCTTCTGAGGGCGAATGTTCCAAAGCTCGCAGCCCCGCCCCAAGCCCAGAGGTCCGCGCATGCCCTGTCGTCCCCTTCGTCCCGCCACGCGGCGGCGCCTGCCGTCGACCGCGTCCGCGGCGCGGCGCCCTGCCGTGAGCCTGGCCGGGCTCGTGCTGGTGAGCGCGCTGGGCCTGACCACCCAGGCTGAGGCCCGCAAGCCCAACCCCGTGCGCGAGCTCGTGGGCGAGCTGACGCTCCAGGGCGACCCGCTGTGCGATGGCAGCGCCAACGGCCGCTGGGTCAACGACCGCTGGGAGCTCGGTTTCACGCAGCTGCAGGGCCCGGCGCTGGCGAAGTCGAAGCTCAAGCACCTGCGCGACAAGCTGGTGGTGGTCCGCGGTCGCCCTGCGGAGCCCAAGGCGTGGCCAACGGTCCGCCACACGGGTGCGTGCCCGCCGGTCCCGCAGCTGCGCAGCGACTGGGTCATGGGGCGCAGCGGCGTGCGGGTGCGGCGCGGCTCCCCGGTGTGGCCTGCCTTCTCTGCGACGCACGTCGCGCGCTGGCAGGGCCTGCGGGTACGCCGGGTCGGGGCTGAGATCGAGGTGCGCGTGACCCACACGATGACGTCCCCGTGGCCCGACCTCACCATCGTGCTCCACTACGAGGGCTGCATGGGCAAGCCCGGCGCGCTGGACAAGTCGCAGCGGGCTGCCCTGGTCCAGCCGGGCGGCTCGGTCGTCGCCCGCTTCCCCGCGCTGGCGGGGGCGGAGCGGGACTACCGCGCCAGCGCCGTGAGCCTGCGGGCGCGGCGGGGGCGCTCGCTGCTCGACCTGACCCGCTCGCTCTACCGCGAGGGCGTCAGCGTGGACTGCCGGCGCGGCGGCCGCCACGTCGGCTACCTGAAGCCCTTCGCCACGAAAGACGGCAGCTTTGGCTACAAAGACAGCCGCGGCAAGGTGCGCATCAAGCCGCGCTACGGCCTCGCCGAGCCCTTCAACCGACACGGCGTCGCCCAGGTGGCCGGCAAGGGGGGGCTCGCGCTCATCGACACGACCGGCGCCGCGCTGCTGCGCCCGTACAACTTCGACAACGGGCCGGATCCCTTTCGGCAGGGGCTCGCGCGCTTCGTCCGTGGGGGCAAGGTCGGCTTCTATGCGGAGGACGGGCGCGTCGTGATTCCGGCGCGCTTCGACCACGTTCGCCGCTTCAGCGAGGGGCGCGCCGCCTTCTGTCGCGGCTGCAAGTCCGTGCGCAGCGGGGAGCACAGCCGCGTTCAAGGCGGCGTCTGGGGCTTCGTCGACGGCTCCGGACGCGAGGTCATTCCGGCGCGCTGGCGCAGCGTGACCGACTTCACTCAGGGCGTCGCGACCGTGGTCGGCAGCGACGGCAAGGCCTCGCGCGTCACCCTGGCGGGGCGGCCGGTGGCGCGGCGGCGGATCCGCAAGTAGGGGCGACGCCAACGCTGGGCCCGCGGAGGCCCTACTGCTCTTCGACGACCACCTTCGTCATCACGTCGCCGTTGCGCAGCTTGTCGAGCGCGGCGCCGCCCTGGGTCAGCCGGCCGAACACGGCGTGCTTGCCGTCGAGGTGCGGCGTCGCGTCGTAGGTGATGAAGAACTGGCTGCCGTTGCTGTCGGGCCCGGAGTTCGCCATGGACAGGGTGTGCTTGACGTGCTTGCGGCTGCTGATCTCGTCGTCGAAGGTGTAGCCGGGCCCCCCGCTGCCGCTGCCCGAGGGGTCCCCGCCCTGGGCCATGAAACCCGGGATGACGCGGTGGAAGGTGACGCCGTCGTAGTAGCCGGCGCGCGCCAGGAAGACGAAGTTGTTCACCGTGATCGGCGCGTCGTCGTCGAAGAGCTCGAGCACCAGGTCGCCGTGCTTGGTGGCGATGGTGGCCGTGTAGGTCTTGCTCACGTCGAGGGCCATGGCCGGCGCCGCGTCCCACTGCTGGTAGTCCACCGAGCAGCCCGGGAGCGGCGCGAGGGCGAGCCAGAGGAGCAGCGCGAGGGCGCGCCGATGGGCGTGTCGGGCGGGGGCCGCGACGCGGCGCGGCTGCAGAGGAGCGAGGCGGTCCATGGGGCTCTCCGGTGCGGAGCCAGCGCGTCGTGGCGCGGGCGAAGGGCGCTGGCACCTACGAGCCTGTAGCGCATTCCGCCTCCGCGGCTTCATCGCGCTGACACATCGCCCTGCGTCTCCACCAAGTGCTTGAATTGGCTACGGCCAGTCCTGCGCACTTGGGAAGCCACAGGGCTTGGTCATCGCGCGAAGCCCCTCGAGGCTCCAATGCGCTACACACTCGTAGCGCCAGCCGGCGCGCGACGTCAACCCGAGCCCTCGAGCCGAGGCCTCACGTCGAGCTGCCGGCCCGGCGCAGCGCTCCGACGAACGCGCCGCAGGTGACGAAGCGGTCACGCGGCGAGAGCGCGAGCGCCTTGCCGACCACGGCGGCCTGCTTCGCGCTGAGCGCGACGCGCGGGTCACGGAGGCGAACGCCGCCCTGCGGCGCGCCAGCGAGGCCAGCCAGCAGCACCGCCGCCAACGAGAACTGGTCCGAGCTGCGGCGCCCTGCCCGCTCGTAGGCGATCTCCGGCGCGACGAAGCCGGGGTGAAACCCGACCGCGGCCGACGCCCGGCCGGTGGGCGCGCCGACGGTGTTCACCCCGGCGACCAGGCGCGCGGTGGTGCCGAAGTCGATGAGCCGCACGTGACCGGCAGCGTCGCGCACCAGGTTGGCCGGGCTCACGTCGTGGTGCATCACGCCCGCGCCGTGGGCGTAGTCCAGCGCCTGGGCCGCCGCGTCGAGCCAGGGCCAGAGCTCCGCCAGCGGCACCGGCCCCCGCACGAGGCGGGCGTGCAGGGTCTCGCCACCGTCGGCCACCACCAGCCACGGCGCCTGCGGCGGACCGCCAGCGTCGAGCAGCGTGATGATGTGGGGGTGTCGCAGGGTCTCGAGGTGGCGCCGCTCGCGCGCCAGAGACGCCACCTGCCCCCCACGGGCGCGCTTGACCCAGCAGCGCTCGCCGCTCGGCCCCAGCGCCGGCCACGCCTCGCCGAAGCCGCCGATCAGCGGCTCGCCGGTGAGGCGCCAGCGGCCACCGACGAGGCGCGTCGGCGCCCACGGGTCGCGCCGCAGGCCGGTGGAGCGTCGTGGGTCGGGGCCGCGCTCCGTGGCTGGGTGTGCGAGCTCAGCCGCCTCGGCCACGGTCGCCATGGGCAGCGCGTTGCCCACGCGCGTGTTGCCGTGCGCCTCGGCGAGCACCGCCACGACCTCGGCCTCAGGCCGGCCCACCAGCGCCGCGAGGTCGGCTGCGAGGCCGAGTCGGCGCGCCGCGGCGGCGTTGACTCGCACGTCGTGGGTCGACGCCGGCCACGCCAGGCGAAACACCTCGCGCAGCTGCGCCGCGGGCGTCTCGCGCGCCGCGTGGGCGAGCTGGTGGGCCACGGTGTCTGGCGCGCGGTCCAGCAGCGCGGCGAGCGCAGCGCGGACCCGAGCGTGCGCGGCCGCCGGCAGGTCGGGGGCGCAGGTCCACGCGGCCCGCCACGTGCCCAGCTGACGTGGCAGCACGCTGGGCGGCGTGGGACGAGGCGGGCTGGAGGTGGCGGGCGGGTCTGTCATGGCGGGGCGGTCATGGCGGGGCGTGCGTCGTGGCTTGGGCGGGCCGACGGTGAACGACGCCACGGGGCGCAGGACCAAGGGGTGCCGCTCCGCCAAATCAGTAGTACACGAAAGGCAGCCACGAGAGCATCGGCGAGCCGTCGCTGTGGGTCGCCTTGGTGCCGACGCCCGGCATCTGCTGCCACCACCACACCAAGAAGGACCCCATGCAGTCAGGCGCGACGGTCTTGTAGCCGGAGAAGTCCGCGGTCGTGAACGCACCCTTGAGATCGGCCCCGCCCGCGCCTCCCCCCTGGCGAAAGTGACGACAGCTGGTCTGCACCGTCGCCGTCCCACCGAGGTCGTAGTGCTTGCGGCCGTTGGGGGCGAAGTGGGCGTTGCCACACACGGCGTCGTAGTTCGTGAGGGTCTTCGGCCCCGTGCCCACGTCGTAGGTCACCGACGTCGCCGTGGGATACGAGAGACAGTCCTTGCCGGGCTCGCACGTGTACCAGCTGGTGAAGGGCAGGCTGTACTTCACGTTGAGGTCGAAGCCCGCAAAGGCCGGAAACTCGGCCGACAGGTAGGGCACCAGCGCCGGCTTGCGCGTGCCGGTGCTCTCCATGCCGTGCGACAGACTCTCGAGAAAGCAGCCGGGCCCGCGGTTGTGGTTGACCCAGGCCACCCGCACCGTGCGGTTACACGCCGCGGGAAAGGTGTCCTCTGCGTCGAAGCAGCCGTTGCCCGCGCAGCCGTCCATAGGCACGCCCGCAAGACGCTGCCGCTTGGCGTCGTAGCGTGGCTTGCGCTCGAGCAGCTCGGCCGCGTTGACGTCCCCGGCCACGTCTGCGTCGCCGTAGATCCAGACCTCGTGGACGAGCCCGGCGTTGATCAGCTCGCAGACGTCCAGCACAGCGCCCGGCTTGTTGGGGTCGGCGATCTTCAGCTTCGCGGCGAAGGCCGGCGTGAAGAGCTGCTCGTAGTCGAAGCCCCAGTAGCCCTGCTTGGGCTGCTCTCTGGGGTAGTGCGTGCTGTTGCCCCACTTCCACCCCGGTGGCGGCGGCTGATCGCGGAGATCGACGGCGTAGGCCACGGTGGGGACCCACATCGGCGCCGCGCTCGGGTCCACGTCGCCACGCGGACGGCTCATCTCAGCCATGGCGGCGAAGATGCTGTCGAGGTGTTGGAGCATCTGCGCGTTGGACTTCTTGTTGACGAAGTTGATCGCCAGGATGCGTGGCCGCAGCTGGACGATGTCGGCGTGATGCTGGGGCAGCCAGGGGTCTGAGTTCGCGGCGCTCTGGGCGTTGGGCCAGACCTCGAGGGCGTCGACGCAGGCCGTGCCCACGCAGCGCTGATCCGCCGGGCAGTCGCTGTCCTTGGCGCAGGGGGCGGGGGAGACGTCGGAGCCGAGGGTGTCGGCGCTCGCCCCGTCGGACGCTCCAGCGTCTGCGCTCGGCGCGTCGGGGGCCTGCGCGTCGGGGGACGTTGCGTCGGGCATCGCTGCGTCGGGCATCGCTGCGTCGGGCATCGCTACGTCGGGGGACGGGGCGTCGGACGCCTGCCCGTCGGCGGTCGGGACGTCGGTCGCTCCGTCGGAGCTGTCGGGGACCGAGACGTCCGAGCCAGAGGCGTCTTGGGTCCCGGCGGCGTCGGCCGCGTCCACCGCGCCGTCGGCCGCGTCGACCACGACGTCGACCGTCCCAGCCACGTCGGCCGAGGCGTCGCCCACCGCTGCAGGGGGCGCGGGATTGCACGCCGCCAGCCAGAGCAGAACCCAGCTCAGCCTCACGCACCTCGTCATGCCTGATGTCACCTTCGACCCCGACCCCGGTCGGGCACCGTGCGCCGCCGCTCCAGCCAGCAGGCTAGCAAAGAGCGGCGAGCGGGGTCGTCGGTTCGGGCTCTTTTTCGACGGCCGCGCGCGCCGCGGGGCCACCGCGAGCCGCGACCTCCCTCGCTCGGCGGCCGGGAGCAGCCCCCCCTACAGCGCCACGTCGGCGATGGCCCGGCTGAGCAGGCGATGCACCTCGTCGGCGATCGGCGCCACGTCTGGCCGGTCGATGACCTTGAACATCGCGCGCGGGTCGACCGCGGAGACCAACACCTCGCCTCCCTGTCGGGTGACGACCACGTTGCAAGGCAAGAGCAGGCCGATGGCCGCCTCGGCCCCCACCGCCTGCCATGCGTAGCCCGGGTTGCACGCGCCGAGGATCAGGTACTCGTCCATGTCGACGTTGAGCTTCTTCTTCATCGTCGCCTTCATGTCGATCTCGGTCAGGACGCCGAACCCGTGGCCCGCCAGCGCGCGTTTGGTGGCCTCGACCGCGGCGTCGAAGGGCGCGTCGCCGAGCGAGGTGGTGATGCCGTAGTGGGGGGCGAAGGTGTCGGCGTTGTGCATGGCGAGGCTCCAAGAAGCGGGACGCGGGCCAGCGACCCTGGGGACGACAGCGCCGCACCGGGCGGCGTTCCTGTCACGCAACAGAGCGTTCATCGTACGTGAGTGTTACGGCGACGAGCGATGTGCGACGTTGTCGGCGTCCTTGACCACGCGGGCCGGGCGCTGACCTGCCGCTCACCCCGACGCCGCTCACCCCGACCCCGCTCGACCGCGCCGCGCTCGTGCAGACGCGCGCCCGCTCGATCGCCCCCAACCTTCGACCCACAGCCCAGGAGTCCCCATGTCGCGCCTCGTTCAGATCGCAAGCTGGAGCGCCCTCGCGGACCGCGAGCCCACCTACGCCCTGGTGGAGGGCGTCGACCTGGTGGTGACCCGCTACGGCGACAGGGTCTCGGTGCTCTACGGTCGCTGCCTCCACCGCGGCGCTCTGCTCTCCGACGGCTACGTCGACGGCGACAACCTGATGTGCGGCCTGCACGGCTGGGACTACCGGCTCGACACGGGCGTCTCCGAGTACAACAACAGCGAGGCCCTGCACCGCTTCGACGCCCGCATCGACCGGGAGACCGACGGGGTCTGGATCGACCCGGCCCACGTGCGCGCCTTCGCCGAGCAGCACCCGCAGCCCTACGACCGCGAGAGCTACCTCGGGCTCTATCAGGACGCCCACGGCACGGCTGAGGAGCCGCACAACGCGCACATCCAGCGGCTGGCGCGCGAGGGGCTGTCCAAGCTCGGTCACCACGGCCCGGTCACCGCCATGGGCGTGCCCTTCGACCAGCTGCCGCGCTGGGATCAGGTGCAGCTGCTCACCGGTCAGCTGGCGACGCTGCCGCTGCTCGACGACGCCCCCGTGGGCACCGACGTGGTCATCGGCCCGCGCGCCAACAAGCCGCTGCGACTGGAGATCCCGCTCTTCGTCTCGGACATGAGCTTCGGCGCCCTCAGCGAAGAGGCCAAGGTCGCGCTGGCCATGGGCGCCGAGCGCGCCGGCACCGGCATCTGCTCCGGCGAAGGCGGCATGTTGCCGGAGGAGCAAGCGTCGAACAGCCGCTACTTCTACGAGCTGGCCTCGGCGCGCTTTGGCTTCGACCTCAAGCTGCTCGAGAAGGTCCAGGCCTTTCACTTCAAGGGTGGTCAGGGCGCCAAGACCGGCACCGGGGGACACCTGCCCGGGTCCAAGGTCCAAGGCAAGATCGCCAAGGTGCGCGGGCTCAAGGCCGGCCAGGCGGCGATCTCGCCGTCCCGCTTCCCCGACCTGGGCACCGTGGCCGACTTTCAGCGGGTGGCGAGCGAGGTGCGCGAGGTCACGGGCGGCGTGCCGGTGGGCTTCAAGCTCTCGGCCCAGCACATCGAGGCGGACATCGACTTCGCGCTGGCGGTCGGGGTGGACTACATCATCCTCGACGGCCGCGGGGGGGCGACCGGCGCGGCGCCGACGATCTTCAAGAACAACATCTCCGTGCCGACCATGGTGGCGCTGGCCCGCGCGCGCCGGCACCTGGACTCCGTGGGCGCGGACGAGGTCACGCTGGTGATCACGGGCGGGCTGCGCACCGAGTCCGACTTCGTCAAGGCGCTCGCGCTGGGGGCCGACGCGATCGCCGTGTCCAACTCGGCCCTGCAGGCCATCGGCTGTCTGGGCATGCGGGCCTGCCACACCAACAACTGCCCGGTGGGCATCGCGACGCAGAAGACGCACCTGCGCAAGCGGCTGCGCGTCACCGAGTCGGCGCGGCGGCTGGAGCGCTACTTTCGCGCCACCACCGAGCTGATGCAGGTGCTCTCGCGGGCCTGCGGACACGACCACCTGGGCGGCTTCTCGCTGCGGGATCTGACCACCTTCGACCGCGATGTGGCCCACCTGACCGGCGTCCCCTACGCCGGGGTGACCCCCCTGTAGCGCCTTGTCGCGAGGGAGGGGTGGCGTCCCGCGGGCGAGCGTGCTTCATTGCCCAAACGTGACCCGCCAAGGCCCCCGATGCCCGCGCCGGCACGCCCCCCAGCGCGCGGATCGCGTGCCCCTGCGCGGACGCCGCGTCGGAGTTGGCCATGCATGACCTGGTTGTCCTCTACGAGCACCCCGAGTGGCAGAAGCCGCTCTTCGAGGCGCTCGACGCGCGGGGCGTGGACTATGTCGCCTACGACCTGAAGCAGGCGGTCTTCGGCGGGGCTGACCTGCCGCCCGCGCGCGTGGTCTTCAACCAGGCGAGCCCGAGCGCCTACACCCGCGGCAACACGCGCGCCGTGCCCCTGTGCCTCGCGCTGCTGGAGGCGCTGGAGTTCGACCAGGCCCGCGTGATCAACGGCGCGCCCGCCTTTCGCTTCGAGCTGAGCAAGGCAGCGCAGGCCCGCGCGCTCGACCGCATGGGGGTGCCGAGCCCCAAGACCCTGGCGTTCAACGACGTGGACGCGCTGCGCGCGCGGGCGGACGAGATTGGCTTTCCGGCCATCTTGAAGCCGAACCAGGGCGGCAGCGGCGCGCGCATGTTCAAGGTCGAGTCGGTCGACGAGGTCGAGACCCTGCTCGGCGACGCGGCGACCGAGGATCTGTGGGCGCCCGACCATGTCATGCTCCTGCAGGAGTACCTGCCCCACGACAGCGAGCGGCGCGGCGTGGTGCGCATGGAGTTCGTCGGCGGCGAGCTGCTCTACGCGATGAAGGTGTTCAGCGGGGGCGGCTTCAACCTCTGTCCGTCTGAGGTCTGCAACCCGGTGGACGGGGTCGAGGGGGCCTGTGCGCTGCCCGAGCCAGGCGGGGCGCCGACCTTCGAGCCCTTCCCCGAGGTCCCTGCGGAGGCCGTCGCGGTGGGCCGGGCGATCTGCGCCGCGGCCAAGCTCGACGTCGCCGGCATCGAGTACCTGGAGACCGACGACGGGCGGCGCATGTTCTACGACATCAACGCCAACTCGAACCTGCGACGCCCCATTGGCCTGGCCCTGGGCTTCGACCCCTTCGAGCGCGTGGTCGACTACCTGCAGAGCGAGATCAGCGCCGCGGCGTGACCCCTCCCGAGGGGCCGGTCCACACCTGACACACGAGGGCGCCGTGGCTGCCAAGACCTCCCCCGGCCCTCAGGCCACGCTCACCGACGCCGAGGCGCGCAGCTTCATGCTGTGGCACCTTGGGTTGCGGTGCGACGCGCCGCGCGATGTGGCCGCGCTCCTGGCACAGCGTCGCTGCATACAGCTCGACCCGCTCGACCGCATCGGCAACAGCGCCGACCTGTGGGCCGCGGCCCGCATGACGGGGACCCGCCGGGGCGACACGTACGACGCGCTGCTGCCAGGCGGCTGCTTCGAGCACATGTTCAAGGTGCGCTGTCTGCTGCCGCCCGCGTTCCTGCCGCACTATCGGGCGCGCATGCGCGAGACCGGCTGGTTCGGCTACGGGCGCATGTGCGAGCGCCCCGACGAGGCCCAGCTCGCCGAGGTGATGGCGGAGGTGCGGGAGCGTGGGCCGAGCCTGCAGTCGGAGCTGGGCGACCGCGGCATGGCGGTCAAGCGCTACGACCACCCGTGGGCGCGCAAGGCGACCGTGAACATGATCTGCGTGGATCTGCTGGAGGCGCGGGGCGATCTGGTGGTGGTCGAGCGCACCGGCAAGGGCAAGCGCTACGACCTGGCGGAGCGGGCGTTTCCAGACCTGGAGCTCGACGCGGCGGTGGAGCCGTGGGCGCGCTTCGTGGTCCGCGAGCGCGCCCACGCCGCGGGCTTCTTGCCGATGAACGCGGGGCCTTGGTGGACCCTGGCCAAAGACGTGCGCGTGCAGGTGCGGACCGACGCCGCGCTGCGGCGTGACGTGACCGAGGTGCGCCTGGGGAAGCGCCGCTACCTCGCGCCCACCGCGGCGCTCGACCGCTGGCGGAGCGACCCCGCCGGGCTGGACGAGCGCGACGACGGCCGCATGCGCGTGCTCAGCCCCCTGGACCCGCTGCTGTGGGACCGGGACCTCGTCCGGCACCTGTGGGACTTCGACTACGTGTGGGAGGTGTACAAGCCCGCCGCCAAGCGCCGGTGGGGCTACTATGTGTGTCCCCTGCTGCATCGCGGCCGGCTGGTGGGGCGCTTCGAGGCGCACCGCGAGGCCCGGAGCGCGACGGACGGCGAGGAAGGCTGGCGTGTGGTCGTCGACCAGGTCTGGCCGGAGCAGGGCTTCGAGCAGGCGGCCTTTGACGCCTGTGTGGCGCGCCTGGAGGCGAGCCAGTAGCGTGCGCGAGCCCCCCCACGGGGCCGCAGGAGTCGACCATGCAGCGACATCGAATCGGAGCGACGGTGCTGATCAGCGCGCTTGCGCTGACGGCGTGCGGCAGCGACCCAGCAGACGCGGGCGCCGCAGACACAGGTGCAGCGGACACCGGCAGCGCCGGGACGAGCGACACCGGCACGAAGGACACCGGCACGACCGACGCCGGCACGACCGACGCAGGTACGCCCGACGCCGGCACGACCGACGCCGGCACCCCCGACGCAGGCGCGACCGACGCAGGCATCGCCGACAGTGGCACCCCCGATGCGGGCACCCCCGACGCGGGCGCCCCCGATGCGGGCACCCCCGACGCGGGCGCCCCCGATGCGGGCACCGCCGACGCCGGCACGACCGACGCGGGCACGACCGACGCGGGCCCGGCCCCCGACACCAGCGGCGTGGTCTGCTCCGGCACGAAGCCGAAGTTCCCGAAGTTCGCCAAGACCTGCACGGTCGACAGCGACTGCGTCGCAAGGCTCCACCAGACCAACTGCTGCGGCACCCAGGTCGCCCACGCTGTCGCCAAGAGCCACAGCGACGCCTACGACGCGGCAGAGAAGGCCTGCACCAGCCAGTACCCCGCCTGTGGGTGCGCGTCGCAGCCCACGGTCGCCGAAGACGGCCACGTCGCGCCAGGTGGCCTCAAGGACGTCACCGCCCTGTGCAAGTCCGGCGTGTGCCTGGCCACCGTGCCCAGCAAGAAGGGCGCCTGCAGCACGACCGGGGTCAAGGAGCCGCAGTCCTTCCGCTGGTGCCAGAGCAACAAGGACTGCACCTACGTGCTGCATCAGGTCGACTGCTGCGGCAGCAAGACCGCGTGGGGGGTCACCAAGACCAGCAAGACCCTGGTGGAGGCCGCGTCGTACACGTGCGGCAAGCTCTTCCCCAAGTGCAAGTGCCTCGAGAAGCCCGTCACCACCGACGACGGCGACAACGCCAGCAGCGGGCTGATCATGGTGCAGTGCGAGTCGGGTCTGTGCATGACGAGCATCAAGTACTGAGCCGCCGAAAGGCGCGCGGCGCTGGGACGGACGAGCGTGCTCATCCCCCGGAAATTCGGGCTTTTCGCACGCTGTCATTGACAGCAGACGCACGCTCGGGCAGTCCGTGCCGTCCATGATTGACGACCCTACCTCGCACGAGGACACCAGCAGCGCCGGAACCCCTGACGCCGCACCCGAACCCGAACAAGACGACGGCGCCTCCTTCGCCAGCTTTGGTCTCGACGAACGCATCGTCGCGGCCGTCGCCGCGCTGGGCTATGAGACCGCAACGCCGATTCAGCAGGTGGCGCTGCCGCCGCTGCTGGCGGGGCGTGACCTCATCGGCCGTGCGCGCACAGGCTCCGGCAAGACCGCCGCGTTCGGCCTGCCCCTGCTCAACCGGCTCGCCGACGGTGGCGAGCGGGTGCGCGCGCTCGTGCTCGCACCGACCCGTGAGCTGGCGCTGCAGGTCTCGTCTGCGCTCAAAGAGATGCGCGGCGACCTGCCGGTCCGCGTCGCGACCGTCTACGGCGGCTCCTCCTACGGCCCCCAGCTCCAGGCGCTGCGAGCTGGCGTCGAGGTCATCGTCGGGACCCCGGGCCGCATCATCGACCTGCTCGACCGCGGTTCGATGGACCTGAGCACCGTGGAGTTCGTCGTCCTGGACGAGGCCGACGAGATGCTGCGCATGGGCTTCGTCGACGACGTGGAGACCATCTTGGGGCAGACGCCCGAGACCAAGCAGGTCGCCCTCTTCTCGGCGACCATGCCGGCCGCCATCCGCCGCATCGCCCAGACCCACCTGACCGATCCGCAGATCCTGCAGGCCGAGTCGGGCGGCCCGCGCACGGATCACATCGAGCAGCGCTGGATGATCGTGCCGCAGCTGCACAAGGCCGAGGCGCTGCTGCGTCTGCTGCGCGCGGAGGACGGCGAGGCGACCATCGTGTTCGCCCGGACGCGCCGCAACTGCGCTCAGATCACGGACCTGCTCGGCGGCCAGGGCATCGACGTGGACGCCCTCCACGGCGACCTCAACCAGAACGCGCGCGAGCAGGTGCTCAACAAGCTGCGTCAGCGCCGCGTGCGCGTGCTGGTGGCGACCGACGTCGCGGCCCGCGGCATCGACGTGGAGCACGTGTCTCACGTCATCAACCTCGACCTGCCCGACGGCGCGGACACCTACACGCACCGCATCGGCCGCACCGGTCGGGCGGGGCGCAAGGGCGTGGCCATCACGCTCGTTCAGCCGGGCGAGCACCGCCGCTTCCAGAGCCTGATCCGTCAGCTCAAGGCGGAGGCCACGCAGATCTCGCTGCCGACCGAGGCCTCGGTGTCGCTGGCCCGCCGCAAGGCGCTGGTCACCGAGCTCGAGGCCTTGGTGGCCGACGCCGAGGGCGTCACCGACGCGCGCGCCTGGCTGGCCGACATCCTGGCGGGTGGCGTGCTGGAGGCCGAGGACGTCGCCGCAGGGGCGCTCGCGCTCATCGCGGGCTTCCGCCGCTTGAAGCTGGGCAACGACCTGAGCCAGGAGCTGCCCCGCTGGGCGCAGCCGCGCAACAAGCGCTTCGAGCGTCACGACGACCGGGGCTTCAACCCGCAGCACGACCGGGGCCCGCAGCGCCACCGCGACGGCCCCCGCCCCTTCGAGCGCGAGGGCCCGCGCGACCGGCCACGCTTCGACGGAGACGTCGACCACGTCGACCTCTTCTTCCCCATCGGACGCTACGGTCAGATCCGGCCCGGCGACCTGGTGGGCGCGCTGGCCAACGAGTTCAACATCCCGGGCAAGGTCATCGGGCGCATCAAGATCCACGACAAGGTCAGCTTTGTCGGGCTCCCGCGCGAGGTGGCTGGGCAGATCCTGGGGATGCACGACTCGCTGACGATCCGCGGCATGAAGGTGCCGATGCTGCCTGCGCGACCGCCACGCGAGGGCGGCGACGGCGGGCAGGCGGGCCCCGACGCGGGCCCAGCGCGCGGACCGCGCCCCCAGGACGACCGCGGCGACCGGCGCGACGGCCGCTTCGACGACCGTGGCGGCCCTCGGCGCGACAGCCACCGCGGACCGCCGCGTGGCGGCGACCGCGGCGGCTACGAGCGCAGCGGCCACGCACGCGGCGGACCGGGGCACCCCCGCGACCGCGGCGGCTACCCGAGTCAGCGCGGGGGCGGCGGCTACGATCCGACGAACGACCGCCCCTACAAGCAGCGCACGCAGGACGGCGATCGGCGCGACAGCTGGGGCCCTGCGGGCGGCGACCGCCGGGGCCCACCGCCGCAGGGCGGCGCTCATCCCCGCGGCGCGACCGACAACCGCTCCGACGCGCGTCCCCCGTGGCGCAACCGAGACGACGACCAGAGCCGCTCACGTGGCCAGTACCCGCCCCCTCCGCCGCCCGCCAATCGCGCGGTCACAAGGGGCGACCGGCCACGTCGAAAGAAGCGCAAGGACGTCTGAGCGCCCAGCGCGGGCCCCCCAAACACACGGCCGAAGGCCGCGCGCAGCTCCCTGGACGGGAACGTCGGCGCCCTCAGCCGAAGCGGCGGCGGTTGCGCTCGCGCGCCTTGGCGGCCTCGACCTCGCGGTCCTTGGGCGGCGCAGAGGTGACCAGGCTGTCGACCAGGGTGCGCGCGATGGCGGCCACGTCTTCGACCGCCTGCTCGAAGGCCACCTCGTTGGCCTTGGACGGCTTGGTGCTGCCGCTGATCTTGCGCACGAACTGCAGCGCCGCGGCGCGCACCTCCTCGTCGGTGGCGGGCGGCGCGTAGTTGAACAGGGGCTTGATGTTCCGGCACATGGGGGCTCCTCGGTGGGCGTCCCCAGACTGTGAGCGGCCGTGCGCCCGGGGGCAAGCGACGCCCTGCCAATCTCCAGCGAGGCGCGGTGCGCCAGGGCCGTCCCACGCGGAGGTCGGGCGCGGCCAGGCAGGGCCCCGAGCACGACGTGGCTCTCAGTCCGAGTCGACGATGACGAGGCGGCTGACCGCCCCCTTGGCGTCGACGAAGACCACGCCCATCTCGACCCCGAGCGCGTCACACGAGACCATCCAGGCCGCCTCGCCGCGGTCGCTGGCGCCGACGTACTCCAGCCCCTCGCCGCACGCGCAGGGCCACGCCTTGAAGGCGGGCAGCGCGACGTGGCGTCCGTCGACGATGCGCAGCCGCACGTCGACCGCCTCCACCGGCGGGCTGGTCATCTGCGGCAGGCTGACGCGCACATAGCGGACCCCCGGGGCGCCGCTGGCCGGGACGCAGCTGGTCACGCCGTGACGCGTGCCCGAGCGCGCCACCACGTCGGCGCGGGGCAGGCTGTGGGTGAGCTTCCAGCCCGCCGGACAGGTGCCCGGCGGCCCGGTCACCTCGGCCGCCGCGGGCACCTGCGGCGCCTTCAGGCTCTTGGCGAAGCGCTTGTCCTTGCACCGTGGGGCGGCGCTCGGCGGTGGCTTCTGAGCCGCGCGCTTGGGCAGGAGCGCCAGCCGCTTGACCAGCTGGGTCAGCGCCTTGTGGGCGCGAAAGCTGCGCTTGTGTTTGGTGATGCCGCGGGCCCATCGCTGCTGCTGCTTGGGCGCCGCTGGGGCTGGCTTGGCGACCACCTTGGCGAGGAAGGCGATGAGCGCGCCGTTGCCGGCGAGGGCGGCGCGCACGTGCTTGGGCGCGCCCTTGCCCGCGGCCTTCAGCGCGTCGGTCTGGTGGCGCTTCGCGACGGCCGGCTCTCCCAGGTAGAACGCGACACACGCCTGCCCTGCGGACACCGCCAGCGGCGCAGCGCCCATCTCGCCCGCCTCTTGGAGCAGCTTCCGCGCGGTCAGCAGCGCCCGCCGCGCGGCCTCGCTGGCGCCCGCGCCGCCGCGGACCCCTGCCGCCTCCTCCGGGTCCTCCGCCAGCGCGGTGTGCCCCGGGAAGATGGGCGCGCAGCGGATGTGCTGATGCGGCACCGGCAGCTTGGCCTTGGCCTGCCAGGGCGCGAGCTCGGCGGCGTCCATCATCAACACCATGGCGCGCCCGACCAACATCTCAGGTACCGGGATGCCGCCCTCACGGATACGCTCTTCGGCCCACGCCATGACCCGCGTCGCCGCCTTGGTCTCGCCGGACAGGGCGAGCGCCACGCCGGTCTGGTAGAGCTGCTCGAGGGGCTCAAAGCGTGACAGCGCGCCCATCAGCGCGGTGCGGCGCTTGGCCAGGCCGAACTTGCGGATGTGGAACTCCTCCTTGAGGAAGGCGCTGACCAGGTCCTTCTTCGCCAGCAGGCGGGTCGAGTAGCCGGCGATGGAGGTGAAGAAGGCCGAGCGTACGTCGGCCAGCTCCTCTTCGTTGCGGCCCTTGCCCGGGCGCTGGAAGGCGGCGAGCTGGCAGCCGTCGTCGGAGAAGTCGTTGGCCCGGTGACCGAGCTCGTGGCCCAGGACGAAGGCCAGGAAGTCGTTGGGGTACTTCTTCTTGATCAGCACCCGGTCCACCAGCGTGTGAGGCACGTAGACCACCGGCGGCGCGCCAGGGCAGATGTAGGCCGCGGGCGGGAAGGGCTTGCCGTGGAAGCGGGCGGGCTCGGCGAGCACCACCAGGCCGGTCGAGCGGCCGGTGAGGGCGGCGAAGGGCGCCTCGAGCTTGCGCCACACCGCGACCACCGCTTGGGTGGTGGGCGCGTCGAGCTTGGCCTTGGGCGCGGCCTCGAAGGCCTGGCAGATGCGGTTGGGGGCGGCGCCACCGCAGCGCTTCTCGGCGGCGGTGGCGACCCCGGTGAGCGTCAGCAGCGCGACCGCGACAGCCAGCGCCGCCGTCGCCCGCTGGACGCGGCGCGCGGGGTGCAGGGGGGCCAGGGCCGGCGTCGGCGCGCCGGGATGTGGGACCGATAGGTGCATGGTGAGGTCTCCTCCTGCCTCTGTCCGACGTACGAGCCGGCCGAGGGATCTATTCGTGCCCGAGCGCGCCGCGGGGGCGAGCGCGGTCACAGGTGCGACGCGAAGGGCACGAACGCCGCCCACAGAAAGGTGCTCTGCCGCAGCCCGCGGCCCCGGAGCTGGCGGATCAGCGCGAGGCGCGCGGCCCGCATGGCGTCCACCGCGTCGACGCCGCCCTTGCGACCCCGGCCGCCCTGGGCCAGCGCGGTGTAGAAGTGGGTAAAGAGGGCCGCCGTCTCGCGCGACGGCACCTGCCACAGCGACACCACCGTCTGCTGCGCGCCCGCGACGAGGAAGGCGCGGCTCAGGCCCAGGTTGCCCTCCCCGGCTGCGGCGAGCCCCAGGCCGGTCTCGCAGGCCGAGAGCGCGACCACCTGCGTCCCACGTAGGTCGAGCCGGGCCACCTCGCGCGCGCTCAGCACGCCGTCGGCCGCCGGATCGCTGCCCGCCGCGGCGAGGCTGTTGGCGCCGGAGAGCACGACCGCGCTCATGGCCATGGGATCGACGATCTGCTCCCCGGCCTGACCACCGACCGGACGCGCCAGCGCGGCAGCGACCTTTTTGGGGTCGGGCTTGCCGCACGCGAGGGGATCCGCGAAGTAGCCGTGCGTCGCCAGGTGGACCACGCGCCGCCCGGGCAGCGCGCCGCGAATCGCTGGCTCGCTGCCGTTGGGCCCGCTCGCGAGCCAGACGTCCTCGCCGAGCTTCGCGCTCAAGGTCGCAGCGACGGTGGCGGCCTCGGTCTGGGGCAGCGACTGCCACGTCGCCTGGGTGCCGCACACCGCCGCCCCGCGGGTCCCAGCGGCGCTCGCGAGCTGAACCGGCGCGCCCGTAGCGGCGCCGCACCCCTTGGGCCCGCACACCTGCCAGGCCGCGAGCGAGGCCCCCGGCGAGGGCGGCCGCTGCGCATAGTCCAGGTCCCCGGCGACAAAGGCGCCGGACGCCGCCCGCCGGCCCCCGGTAGACGGGCGACCCATGGCCGCGGCGCCGTAGGGCAGGTAGCCCAGGGTGCGCTCCTCGACCAGGTAGGTGCCCTTGGCGTCGGGGAGGCCGTCGAAGGCCACGTTGGTCAGCGCGCCGTCGGGCACGATCCACGTGCGCTTGCTCCGCCCGAGCGCTCGCGACACGGGCGCCCACACCTTGGCCCGGAGCGCCTGGCCGACCTTGTCCAGGTTGCGGAAGGGCCGCTTGCAGAAGCGCGCCTTCTTCTTGCGCACGAAGCAGCGCGTGGCCTTCGCGACCCCCTCGCGCCACGCCGCCACCGCGGACTCGATCTCCGAGCCAGCCCCGAGGGCGACCCAGCGGACCTTGCACCCCCTGGGATCCATGACGAAGGCCCCGTACTGCGCCTCGACGTCGGTGCCGGCGAGCCGTGTGAACGACACGTAGTTCACCAGCGAGGCCTTGGCGCGCTTGAGGGACTTGCACACCCCGGACACGCTCGGCGCAGACAGCGCTTCGTGGCCGCTCAGCTCCGGCGCGGACGCAGCCAGCCGCTTGCCGGCCCGAGCCACCCGGGCGCGCAGCTCCTTCAGCGTGACACGGGTCGCCGCGCGGCTCGCCGCCTTGGTCGACGGGGCGCCGCCCTGCCCGATCAGCAGCTCCAGCTGCGCCCGCTCGTAGTCCGCCATGGCCTGCGTCAGGGTGGCGTCGCCGCGCGCGCGGGCGCGGCGCAGCTGCCGCCACAGCACCTCGGCGCGCGTGCCCGCCCCCTGCCAACGCAGCGCCTCGCCCAGCCCGCCACGGGCGTCATTGCTCGCGACGT
>JAUIAC010000566.1 GCA_030425545.1 bacterium
AGCGCTCCGAGACCCCAGACATCCCGAGACCCCAGACACCCCGAGACCCCAGACACCCCGAGACCCCAGACACCCCGAGACCCAGACATCCCCAGCGATCGCTCACCCACGCAGGAGCAGGTCGAGCGCGACCTGTCGGGCCACCTTGTGGGCGCTCAGCAAGGGGGCGCCAGCGCGCGCCGCTCGGAGCAGGACCCCTTCGACCACCGCCCGCACCGCCACCGCCGAGGCCTGCGCGCGGGGCGCGCGCCACGCGAGCTGCTGGTGTCCGTGGCTGAGCAGCCGCGCGAGGTCACGCTCTGCTGCCGCGTCGAAGGCGGTGGCTCGCAGCGCGGCGGGGCTCGCCGGGTCGCCGAGCGCGAGCTGGGTCGCCATGCGCCACCCGTCGAGCTCGCCCTGAAAGTGGGCCAGCAGCCAGGCGCCCAGCTGGTCTCTGGGGTCGCGCCCTCGCGGCTCGAGCGCGTCGTCGAGGGCGGCCTGCAGGGGAGCGAGCCAGGCGGCGAGGGCGGCGTCGAGCAGCTCATCGCGAGAGTTGAAGTGGTAGAGCACCACGCTCTTGGGGACCCCCGCCGCGGCCGCGACGTTGCCGATGCTCACGTGAGCGACGCCTCGCTGGCCGCTCAGCTGCAGCACAGCGCCGAGGATCCTGGCCTTTTTGGCGTCGCCGCTAGCCGACATGGTGCTCCTCGCCGCGGGTGTGCGTCAGGCGATCGAGCGTGTCGCGGTGCGCCCCGGCGAGCTGCCCACACGCGCCGCCCACCTCGCGACCGTGGGGATGCCGCACCATGGCGCGGACGCCACCGTCGAGCAGGGTCTTGTGAAAGGCCCACACCCGCTCCGGGTCCGGCTGGCGCAGCTCCGGGTCGGGTCCCGGGTTCGCTGGGATCAAGTTGAGGCGCGCCGGCAGGTCTTGCAGCCAGTCGCGCAGCAACGCGGCGTCGCTCAGGCTGTCGTTGACCCGGTCGAAGAGGATGTACTCGAAGAGCACGTCGCGACCGGGGGGGAGCGCGGCCTGCAGCGCCGACTTGAGCTCGGTGAGCGAGCACCGCTTGTTCACCGGCATGAGCTTTGACCGACGCACGTCGTCGGGGGCGTTGAGGCTGACCGCGAGGTTGGCCTTGGTGGCGCTGACAAACCGGGCGATTCGCGGCGCGACCCCCACGGTGCTCACGGTGATCCTGCGGGCCGAGAGCCCAAAGGCCAGGTCGTCGCACAGCGTGTCGATGGCTGGGAGCACCTCGTCGAGGTTGTCGAGCGGCTCGCCCATGCCCATGAACACCACGTTGGTCACCGAGGGCGCGTCACCGCGCTCGTCTTCCCAGAGCAGGTGCGCGCTACGGAGCTGTCCGACGATCTCGTCGGCGCTCAGCTGACGAATCAACCCCAGGCGCCCGGTCTCGCAGAAGACGCAGCGCCGCCCGCAGCCGACCTGGCTCGACACACACACGGTCGTGCGGCCCGCCGCGCCACCGCGCTCGCTCGGGATGATCACCGTCTCGACGACATGATGGTCGTGGGTCCGAAAGAGCAGCCGGCTGGTCCGGTCCGGCGCCTCGGCACGCTCGACCAACGTCAGCGGGTTCGGGGCCCGGGCGCGCCCCCCCAAGAGCCGCCGCGCCGCCTTGGGAGCCTGGCTCAACGCCGCGTCCCACGACGCGCCGCTCACCCACGCCTGGCTCACCGTCTTGACCGCACCGCGGGCTTGCTGAGGACGCAGGCCGGCCGCCTCCAAGGTCGACGCCCACCACGCTGGGGAGCGCGCCGACCAGGGCAGGGCGCCAGCGACGCGCTGGCGGGGTGGCGTGGGCTCGCTCGCGGCAGGCGTGGGAGGGCGGGTGGTCATGGACGACCGAGCATGGCGCTCCAGCCGCGACGTGACAACACGCGTCGCCCTGGCCCGCCGCGCCGGCCCATGGCAGGTTGCGCGTCCACCTGGAGGAACCATGGCCGCTCTGCCCACCTGCGACCCCAGTCGCCTGCGCGTCGTCTCTTGGAACGTCAACGGCATCCGCGCTGCCACCAAGCGTGGCTTCGCCGACTGGCTCGCCGAAGCCGGGGCCGACATCGTCGGGCTGCAAGAGGTGCGCGCCACCGAGGCGCAGGTGCCCAAGCCGGTGGCCCAGGCCGAGGGGTGGCACGGACACTGGGTGTCCGCGGAGAAGAAGGGCTACAGCGGTGTCGGCCTGCTCTCCCGCGGCCCAGCGGACGCGGTGGAGACGTCTCTTGGCGAGGCGCGCTTCGACAGCGAGGGACGCCTGCAGGTGGCGACCTTTGGCGAGCTGGTGGTGGCCAACGGCTACTTCCCCAACGGCAGCGGCAAGGGCCGTGACCACAGCCGCGTGCCCTACAAGCTCGACTTCTACCGCGCGCTCTTCGACCTGCTAGAGCCGCTGCGGGCCGCCGGGCGACCCGTGCTCGTGCTCGGGGACTTCAACACCGCGCACCGGGAGATCGACCTGGCCCGGCCCAAGACCAACCACAAGACCTCGGGCTTCTTGCCGGACGAGCGCGCCGAGATCGACCGATGGCTGCAGAACGGCTGGACAGACACATTTCGCCACAAACATGGCGACGTGGAGGGGGCGTACACGTGGTGGACCGTCCGCGGTGACTGCCGCGCCCGCAACGTGGGGTGGCGTATCGACTATGTATTGGCGTCGCCGGGCGCCATGGGCTTTCTGCGTGAAGCGTTCATCTGGCCTGACGTGCAAGGCAGCGATCACTGCCCCCTGGGCGTGGACCTGGACCCGGCCGTGTTGGCCCGAGGTTGACAAGCCCCGGACTTGCGGCACGATCTCGGCACCGCGGAGCCCCTCTCGGCCCTGCGCTCCCCTCTCCGCGTGTGTCGCGCCCCCGACTTTGCGACACCCGCTGTCCAGCGCGCCTGGCCCGCTCAGGCACGCAGCCCCGTCCGTCGCCACACCTGCCGTCGAGGCACTCAGCGCGCACGTAGCTGCCGTTTTCATGTGCACGTCTGCCGTGCCGGAGTTCGCCGCTTGGTCGACCGCATCGCCACCGCTAGCTCCGACCGCATCGTCCTGCAGGACTACCCGATCCTGTACGTCGACGACGAGCTGCCGAACCTCGACGTGTTCGAGGCGACCTTCGGGGACACCTTTGTGGTGCACGTCGCGAGCAGCGGTCGCGAGGCGCTCGAGATCCTCGATGTCGAGCGGGTCGCGGTGGTCGTCGCTGACAACCGCATGCCCTCGATGACCGGTATCGAGCTCTTCACCGCCATCGGCGAGCGCTTCCCGACGGTCCGGCGGGTGTTGTGCACGGCCTACTCCGACCAACGCACCGCCATCGAGGCCATCAACCGGGCCGGCGTCCAGCATTACCTGGTCAAGCCCTGGGACGTGGACGAGGTCGAGGACCTGCTCCGCGGGCTGGTCGCTTCGGCCCACTTGGAGCAGAGCGCGCACGTGCTGCGGCAGGGGCTCATCGACCGGGAGCGACGCGGCGCCATCGAGCAGCTGCGTCAGCGCCTGACGCTCGACCTCAGCAACGTCGTGACCGTGCTGCGGGCCGCCGAGTCGGACTTTGACGAGAGCCTGCGTGAAGCGGCGGG
>JAUIAC010000567.1 GCA_030425545.1 bacterium
CCATGAGTCAGGAGCAACCCAACAACCCGCTGCACGGCGTCACGCTCAAGACCGTGGTCGAGACCCTGGTCGAGGAGTTCGGCTGGGCCGAGCTCGGCGCCCGCGTCCCGGTGCGCTGCTTCTTGCATGACCCCAGCGTGCGTTCCAGCCTCAAGTTCTTGCGCCGCACCCCTTGGGCGCGCGACAAGGTGGAGCAGCTCTACGTCCGCAGCCGCCCCCGCCGCTGATCGCTCAGCACCCAGGGGCCCCGGCTCCGCGGGCGCTCCAGGGGACCTTCCCCGCCACCCCATGAGGACCCGCCGATGCTCAGTCGCCGTCGATTCCCCGCGTATCTGCTCCTGGCCTTCGCCGTCCCGACGGTGCTCAAGTCCATGGTCTGGGCGGCGCTCGTGTTCGTGCTCTACCACCAGCTCGACTGGCAGTGGCTCCGCGTGCCCTTCCTGCCCATCGCCACGGTGGGCACGGCCGTGGCCTTCTACGTCGGCTTCAAGAACAACTCGAGCTACGACCGCTTCTGGGAGGGCCGCAAGATCTGGGGCGGCATCGTCAACGCCAGCCGCACCTGGGCCAACTTCGTGGTCAACCACGTGCACGCCGGCCACGACGACGAGGCCGCCCACGCCGTACACCGCGAGCTGCTCTACCGCCAGCTCGCGTGGATCAACGCCCTGCGGGTGCAGCTGCGCAAGAAGTCGCGCTTCTTCGACAAGCCCGCCCGCGCCACCAAGAAGCGCCTCGACAACCACGCTGAGCACATGCGCAACGACTGGGACAAGGAGCTCTCGCCCTTCCTCTCCGGCGACGAGCTGGCCAGCACGGCCCACCACAAGAACGCGGCGACCCACCTGCTGGTGACCCAGGGCAAGCAGCTGAGCGCGCTGCAGCGGGCCGGCGCCATCGACCTCTTTCACCAGATTCAGCTGATGAACGTGGTGCAGGAGCTCTACGCCCTCCAGGGCAAGTGCGAGCGCATCAAGAACACGCCCTTCCCCCGGCAGTACGCCGAGTACAGCCGCCTCTTCACCCGGGTGTTCGTGGTGCTGGTGCCCTTTGGCATGCTCGACGTCTTCGGCGACCACGTGAAGGCGGCGACCACCCGGGCCGAGGGCTGGATGCTGGTGATCCCGATGATCCTCGCATGCGCCCTGGTGAGCTGGGTCTTCGTGACCATGGAGGGCATCGGCGACGCGAGCGAGGACCCCTTCGAGCGCAGCATGAACGACGTGCCCATGAACGCGCTCTGCCGGGCGATCGAGATCGACCTGCGGCAGATCCTGGGAGAGACCGACCTCCCCGAGCCGGAAGCCTCGGCGGACGGGGTCCTCTACTGAGCCAGGCGAACGCGGCCCTGCGCTGACTTTTTTAGATCGCCTGCGCGCGCCAGTCGTAGTAGCCAACAGCTCCTTTCCACCTGTGGAATCGCGCGCTCTCGGGCGTGTGCGTGAGCGAGCGCCGTCGCGGGGGCTGGGGAGCACCGCGGCGGCGTGACGCGTGTGACCCGCGGGCGTGCTGGGGAGCCGTCCGTGGGTCGCACCCGTCGCTCGGAGTCGGGGCGCAGGCGCACGACTTTCTTGCCGGATCCCCTCCGCGTGGCGACCCTGACGGCCACGTGCAGGTCGACGCGACCCGAGCGTGACGCGTGGCCGCTCGCCGCGCCCGGAGTTGCCCTTGCCCCCCTGTCGACCCCCAGGCCTCAGCCCGACCCACGCCCCGGCCCAGCGCGCCGCGAGCCCACGCGACCGTCGCCGCGGGCCGACGTTGCTGCTGGTCGCGGTCGCGCTGGCCCTGAGCCCGCTCGTGCCCACCCCCGCCGACGCGCTGCTGCGCGGCGTGGTGGTGATCCACTGCACCAAAGAGGGCGAGACGCCGAAGAAGATCGCCCGTCGCTACGGCGTCAAGCTCAGCGTGCTCAAGAAGTCGAGCGGCGGCGTTCAGCGCCTGCTGGCGGCGAACCGCAAGATCCGCAAAGACAACGCGCGGCGGAAGGCGCTGGCCAAGAAGCGCTACAAGGCGAAGCTGCGGCAGTGGAAGAAGACGCCCCGCAAGAAGCGCGGCAAGCGCCCGAAGCTGTCGTTCAAGCCCAAGCCGCAGAAGACCTTTGGTCACCACGAGCCGGTGCGGGTGGTGCGCGCGACGAAGAACACCGAGTACCGCGACGCGGTGCTGCGGCTCTCGCGCGGCGCGCGGGCGAGCTGGGTGGCGAAGACCTTCGGTGTCCCCGAGTCGCTGGTGCGGTGCGTCAACCGCATCCCCAAGCGGGCGCCGGGCGTGGGCTGCAAGCGCTCCCGCATCCCCGGCAAGCGCGCCCGCTGGCTGCCGCGCTACCGGTCCAAGTGCGACGGCGGTCGGACCTTCCTCTCCGTGCGCCTGCCCTTCGCCAAGCCCCAGCCCCGGCCCCGTGGGCTGCCCACCGCAGGCCACCTGCGCCACGGCGAGAAGTTCCCCAAGGTGCCGGGCATCGTCGCCAAGCAGCCGCAGCACACCTACGCGGCGGCGCACACCATCACGCGGCTCATCGAGGCCGTGGGCTTCGTGCACAAGCGCCTCGCGGAGACCCCCGACATCGTCCTGGGCGACATCGCCCGCAAGGGAGGCGGCCGCTTCAAGCCGCATCGGAGCCACCAGAACGGCCTCGACGTCGACCTCGGGTACTACCACCTGGGCAAGGTGCGCAAAGACCGCTTCACCAAGGTCACCGCCAAGAACTTCGACAAGGTGCGCACGTGGGCTCTGCTCAAGCGGCTGCTCGAGAGCGGCGAGGTGCAGTACATCTTCGTGTCCGAGCGGGTGCAGAAGCTGCTGCGGCCCTTCGTGGTGCCGCGCTATCGCCAGGACGCGGCCTGGTGCCTGCGCTTCGTGCGCACGCTGTCGGACCGCCGGCGCTACGGTCGGCCACGCAAGGTGCGGCGGCGGCGGGGCTCTCTGGCGGGGTGGGCCCGCTGTGTGAAGCGGGCCTTCGGCCATCGCGGCTACAGCAACGCCCTGATTCGCCACGCCAAGGGGCACGACGACCACATGCACATCCGCTTCTTCCCTCGTGGAGGTCGGTGGCGGCGAGGGGGCGCGCCGTAGGCAGGGTCCACGGTCCGCGCGGGGTGCGTGCAGCGGCGACCCGAGCGCGGCGCCTTCAGTGGCTCAGCGGCTGACACAGGCGGCAGGTCCAGCTGTCCGGATCGTCACAGGCGCCCCGGTCGCGCGCGCCCTGGCACAGGCCGGCCCACTCCGTGCGCACACCGTCACAGTTCACGTCGAAGACCGACGCGTTGAGCGCCGCCTCGCCGATGCTCAGATCCAAGGCCGGCTCGGGGTCGATCTCCAGCCGCACGTGGCCGCCAGCCGGGCAGGCCAGCTCGGGCTGCGCACCCGCGACGCGCATGCGCGTGTAGCCCTGGCCCACACGGCCAAACCACGGGCTGTCGGCGCCGCTGTCCGAGTAGAGGATCGCGCGCCACGGCGCGCCGCCCACCGGCCGGTCGCGGCCCACGGTCCACATGCCGTCGTCGTCGAGGTCGCGAAACACCACCACCGCGCCGAGGGCGTAGTCTCCCACCCCGTCCG
>JAUIAC010000568.1 GCA_030425545.1 bacterium
GGCGAAGTTGGACAGGTACTTGTGCTCCAAGGGGCCGACCGCTCGGCTCCAGAGGAGCTTGCCGTTGAGGTCCAGGGCGTAGATGAGGGTGTGGAAGTGCAGGACGGCCTTGGTGTCGGGTATGCCACTGGAGATTTGTCCGCGCGTGAGCACGATGCCGTGGTCCGTCACGTCAAACCCGCGATTCAGTTGATACCCGGTCGACGCTCTCGGTGAGTCAACGAGCGATGTGGACCAGGCTAGCGTGTTGTCTGAGTTGAGCGCGACGACGTGAATGCCCGCATCAGCTCCCCCGCGGTCCACCAGCAGGTAATAGCGCCCTTTGAACCACGCGCCTTGGGCTACCCTAGTGATGTCACCAGGAATTGGAGCGCTGCCTTTCTTGCTGTCCTCCAGGTTGATGGTCACCATCTTGGGGCCATCTTGTCCGCAGACGTAGGTCAATGTGTCCGTGGTGAGTGTCGCGACTCGTGCAGTACACGCGTTGAAGTCCGGCACCGAAGTGACGATTTGCGCTCCAGGCGTGGCGCTGAGGGTCACCAGTGCAGCCTTGTCGCCGTCGTTCGTCCCCAGGTCGTCTTCTTGACCCCAGAACCCCTTGAGAGATTCGAACCACCCTTCGGTCTTGTACTCTACGATCGTCGAGACCTTTCCGTCCGCGATGCCGCCTGCCATCGAGACGACGGTAGTCCCCAACGTGAGCAGTCCCTTGCCTGTCGTTTCGATACCGAAAGGGTCCTTGCCAATATGAAATAGGCCCCAATTCGGTGCCGAGAGCGGATCGGGCAGCCACTCGATCCAGCATGGAAAAGCCCTGGGTTCCGCATCAAGCGTTTGATAGCCCTCCATACAGCTGGTGAAGGTCAACTCGTCATTCGGCCCGATGCGGTTGACTTTCTTGGGAGACTCGCCGAACTTGCCGGCCAGCCACTTCTTCTCCGTCTCGGGGATGATCGGCGTGTGCACTCGGAGCTTGACGGCTCCTTCATACAACAGACCGGTGGATCGGATGGAGTCGACGAGAGGGTCTTGTTGGTCGAACCCGCCTCTTCCCACGACGATCACCGCGCCACTGGATGAGAGCGTCGCGTCAAAGGGTAGAAACGAAGGCGTCTCGCCGTCCCCGTGGAGGATGAAGACGCCGTCTGGCGTCGGTGAGCCGCTGCAGGTCAGCTTGCTCCCGCTGCCGGAGCAGGTTGGAGGCAACGTCGTGGTGTCTTCACTGTCTGTAGCGTCGAGCGTCGCGTCTGGTTGGCTGGTGTTTGTAGTGTCCGGCGAGGTGTCGACAGTGCTCGCGTCATCGACGGTCACCGAGTCAACAGTCGTGCCTTGGACGGACGTGTCCGGCGTGCTGCATCCAACAACTAAAACACATAGCAAGAGAAGCCGGTGCTTGAGCACGGCCTCGGGGCGACGATGGTCAACAACCTGCAGCATTCCACCTCAAGGCTGCCCCAACTGACTAGCAAACATAGTGATAGCTTCATGGACGGTATTATTGCAGTCCAACCAACCTGGCGCTGTGGAGAAGCTTGGAGGAATGAGCGCAATCTTGTCTAGTTGGTCGGGCGAATCGAACTCTGCCTTGTTCTTCCATGTCGCTCAGCTCGCCGGGGGAAATACCGGACATTTTGTCGCTCCTGCGCACCGACCACGACGGGTCGGCCTCGACGGTCAGGCGAAGCAGAGCGGCCCCCGTCGTCCGCGACCCGCAGTGAGAGCGCGTGTTGAGGCGCAGACCGTCGCCGGACAGGCTAGATCGCCCGCACAAACAGGCTGCGCCCTTGCTTCTGAAACTCGACCTTGCCGAGCTCGGCGAGCACCGGCGTGACGTAGCTGGCGAAGCGGCCGCGGTAGCCCTTGCGCAGGCCGTACCAGCCGCCCACGGGGTTGTCGGAGCTGCGGGCCCAGTGCTCGACGGTGCCGGGCTTGGTGTCGACCTTCTCGTCCTTGTTGCCCAGCTCCATCCAGTCGCCGTGGGCGACCAGCATGGCGTGCAGGTCGTCGAGCGCCCGCAGCTGGTAGTGCAACCAGGTCTTGCCCACCTGGCAGTGCAACACCTGCTTGTCCTCGTCGCGGTGCATCTCGAACTGGGCCTTGCCCAGGGGCGTGTTGAGGATCCAGGGGTCGTTGGGGGTTCCGCTGCCGCTCATGGGGGCTCCTGGGTTGGGGTGAGGTCGCCAGGGTGGGGAGGTCTCCGCGGGCGCGCAAGGCGTCTACGGCCTCGGCCCCGCGGTGAACGTGTAGTGCTGCCGCACCGTCCGCTCTTCCGGCTGGCGCGGCAGCCGCATGCGCTTGAACACCGCCACGACGCACCGCCCGAGCGCCTGCTCCAGCGGCGCGGCGCCGAGCCCGCCGACCTGCACGCGGGCCACCCGGCCGCTGGGGTCGACGACGAAGTCCACGTCGAGCGAGAGCTTGCGCGCGGCGAGGGCGCGGTCCTGACGGGCCACTGTGACATAGCAGCGGGTCACGGCTGGGCGGTGTCGCGCGACGGCCGCGGCGATGGCGCCGCCCGCGGGTTTGGGAGCCGCGCGCGCCCCTCGTGTGGGGCGCGCGCTGCCGATGGCGCCCGGCCCCGGGCCACCTGCGGCCCGACGCTCAGGGGTCGCTTCGGCTGACTGCGGAGCCTTGGCGAGCGGCTCGGCCTCGGCCACCGGCTCCTGCGGTTGCGCGGGGGCGGTCGCCGGGCGGGCGTAGTTGGGCGCAGCTCTCGGCGCCGGCCGGGTCTCATGCTCGGCGCAGGCCGCGACCCACGCGAGCAGGGCGCAGCACAGCAGCCGCCCGGCTCGGGACGCGCCGCTTCGCACGGGGGGCCGCCGCGCCATTGCCCTAGGCCTTGCGCATCGCGGGCACGTCGGGCAGCCCCGAGCCCGCGGTGTCGACCTTGAGCGCCCCGAGGATGCCGCTGTAGATCTCGCGCTCCTCCATGGTGCGCCCCTTGTCGGGCTCGCCGGTCTTCGGGTCGAAGCCGTAGGTGAGCGTGGTCTTGGGGTCCACCCCGCCGAGCACCTTGTTGCCGTTGACCAGCGGCGACACGCAGAGCACGCCGTTGTTGAGGTCGTGCGACGTGCCGAAGTCGGCGGCGTCCTTGGGCCGGCTGCGCGAGCGGCCGAAGTCGGTGGCCATGTAGACGAGCGTGCGGTCCCACAGGCTCTGGCCCTGGTCGCCGAAGGGCTCGCTCTTGAGCAGCGTCGCCAGACCGTCGATGACCCGGTAGAGCCGCCGCCACATGAAGGCCTGCGTCGACCGGTGGCCCTGGTGGGAGAAGTCGAAGGCGATCGGAGGGTTGCGAATCTCGCCGTCCTGCAGGCCCTTGCCGCCGCCGGTGTAGTTCACCGTCTCGCCGCTGGGGATGATGACGCCGAAGCCCGGCCCGATGGTGACCGACACGCTCAGCCGGTACTTCAGCAGCAGGAACGCGGACGCGGCCTGCGCCTCCAGCGGGTCGACCTGGAAGTCGGGGAAGACCTTGGTCACGTCCGGCGCCGCCGGCGAGCTCTTCAGCCCGTACTTCTGCAGCGGCACGCTGGCGCTGTCGGCGTAGA
>JAUIAC010000055.1 GCA_030425545.1 bacterium
CAGCAGCGCAAGGTCAAGATCAACCGCCCGCCGGTCCTCAAGCAGCTGCGCTGGAGCCAGCGACAGTGCTGCGGCTGGAAGGTGGACACCGTGCTGGTCGACGCGGGGAGCGGCCGCGCCTTTGGCGGCCTGGTCGAGCATTGCAAGTGGAACGCCATCGAGGGCGACGCCTGCTACGATCCCGCCCAGCGCGACGAGACCTACGCCAACCAGCACTGCCGTCTGCGGGAGCTGCACTGGGTTCGCTTCGGCAAGGTCATGCGCACCAACGAGCTCTTCGAGCGCCCCCCGGAGACCATCCCGGTGCACAAGAAGTGGCGCCTCCCGCGCGCCGTGATTCGCCCCTCGCGCGCGCCGCCGATCCCGCGTCTCGCCGAAGAGGCGCGCTAGCGAATCCCCAGGCCCACGGCCTGCCGCAGGTCGAGCACCGCCACCTGTACCTGCACCTCGGCCTGCACGACACCGAGCTTGGCCTCGACGAGCTGGTCTTCCTGGCCCTTGAGCTCCAGCTCCGTGTTGGTGCCCGCGGCAAAGCCGGCCTGGGCGTCCTTGACCGCCTGCTCGCTCACCTTGACGGCCTTCCGCGCGGCGACTAGGTCCTTCTCCAGGTTGGCTAGCCGCGCCATCGCGCCGCGGACCTCGGCCCCGACACGCACCCGCTGTCGACCGCGCTGCAGCTCGAGCTGTCGTCGGTTGCTGAGCATCTCCCGCCGGTCGATGCCGCTGTGGCCCCCGTCCCAGATCTGCTGCGTCACCGTGACCATGAGCATGCTGGTGACGTTCTGCCCGCCAAAGCCGGCCGCGTTGCTCCACTGGCTCTGACCCACCAGCGAGAAGCGCGGCAGCCAGCGCTTGCGCGTCTCGCCGACCCGGAGATCCATCAGGCGCTTCTGCTCGCCAAGCAGCTTCAGCTCCAGCCGGCGTGTGCGCGCCTGGTGCACCAGCGCCTTGGCGTCGCCCTTGGGACGCTCCACGTTCAGCATGCCGATGACCTCGAAGTGCTCTTCGAGACCGACGATGAGGCCCAGGCTCGCCACAGCGGAGTGGTACGCCACCAGCGCCCCCGCGACCGCGCGCTCGCTCTGGATCACACGCAGCGAGGCCACGCGCTGCCCCAGCCTCGTGCCGACGCCCGCCTCCATCCGCTTGTTCACGGCGTCGAGCTCGCGCTTCGCCGCGTCCAGCCGCCGCTTCAGCACCCCCAGGCTCTCGCGCTGCATCACGGCGCCGGCGTAGGCGCGCCCGACCGCGTGCATCAGGCCCACCTTGGTCAGCGCCAGCTCCTTGCGCGCCATGCGGGCGGTCGCCCGCGCCATCTTGAGGCCGTCGAAGGTGCGCGCGTCGTACAGGCTCATCTGCAGCTGAACCTTCGCGCTCAGGCCGTGGCGTCGGTTGATCTGCACCGGGTCACCTGCGGGCGGCAGCGGCATGTTGTCCTTGGCGGAGGTGGTCTGCTTGATCGCCTCGTCGAGCACCGCGGTGCTCTGGCCATTGGCGGCGGTCTGGGCGCGCACCACCTGCAGGCTCTGGATGTGCCCCTCGAGCTGGGCCTGCGCCTGGCTTCGGGCCACCTCGGGGTCGAAGAACTGCAGCTCCATCACCGGGTCGTTGAGCGTGTAGGTGCCCGACGCGGTGATCTGCGGATGCAGCGCGCTCCAAGCCCGGTCGACGATGAGCACCGCCGACTTCATCCGCTCCTTGGCAGCCAGCAGATCCGGGCCGCTGGTCTTCAGCTTGCCGAGCAGGTCGTCGAGCCCGTAGCGCTTGGCCTGCCCCTTGGGCGCCTTCAGCATCAGCGTCGCAGGCGCCTGCTGGGCCAGCGCCCGGGTGGGCGTCACGGTCAGGGCCGCCAGGAGCGCGCCGCCCACGGCCAGCGCCCAGAGCGCCGCCCCCGGCGTCTGGTTGATCGCAGCGTCCTTCGCCGCGTCGGCCAACGCGCCTGCCACGTCCTTGGCCGAGCTCACGGTCTGACTCACGCGCGCCGCCGCCAGCTCGCCCAGCTTGAGCTCCTCGTCCAGGTCCACCGTCTCGTCCGACCCGAAGAACACCCGCTTGGCCGTGCCGCCGATGCGCTCGAGCACCACGTACAGGGCCGGCACCACCACCAGGGTCAACAGGGTCGCGAAGAGCAGACCGAAGATCACCGCCACGGCCATGCCGCCCCAGAACTCGCCGCTCGACCCGGCGCTCTCGAACTTGAACTCCAAGAAGTTCACGCTCCAGCCCATGGCCATGGGCACCAGCCCCAACACGGTCGTCAGCGCGGTCAGCAGCACCGGGCGCAGGCGGGTCATGCCGGCGCGCAGCACCGCCTCATGCATCGGCAGGCCGGCCTTCTGGAGCTGCTCGATGAAGTCGATGAGCACGATGGCGTTGTTCACCACCACGCCGGCCAGGCTGATGACCCCGAGCCCGGTCATCACCACGCCGAAGGGCATGCGCGTCAGGACCAGGCCTGCAAACACCCCGATGAGGCTGAGGATCACGCTGCTGATGATGATCGCCGGCTTGAGCATGCTGTTGAACTGGGTCACCAGGATCAGGAGGATCATGAACACGCCCAACATCAGCGCTCGACTGAGGAAGGCTGCGGCCTTCTCCTGCTCTGCGTTCTCGCCCCCGAAGGTCCACGCGTAGCCTCCGGGCAGCCTGAGCTCGGCGTCGAGACGCTTGGCCAGGTCGGCCCGCAGCTTGTTCGCGTTGGCGCCGGGCACCACGTCGGCGTCGATGGTGACGACGCGGTCGGTGTCCAGGTGACGGATCGTGCCGGCGCCGGAGGTCCGCACGACCCGGGTCAGCTGGTCGAGCGGGATCAGCACCCCGTCCTTGCCGGGCACGCGCACACTGGCCAGGTCGCTGGGCGCCTGCCGTCGGTCGTCGGCGTAGCGCACCACGATGTCGTACTCGTCGTTGCCGTCGCGGATGACCGAGCTCTCGTTGCCGTTGAACGCGTTGCGGATCGCCATGGCCACGGCGCTGGTGCTCGCGCCCACCTCTCGCGCCGCGACGCGGTCCACCACCACCTGCACCTCGGGGCGCCCGGTGACGTAGTTGGTCTTGGGGTCCGCCACGCCGCCGGACTTCATGTCGGCGAGGATGTTCATCACCTGCGCGGAGAGCCGCCCGAGCACGGCGTAGTCCGAGCCGCTGACCCGCACGCTGATCGGCGCACCCGAGGGCGGGCCCATCTTCTCCTTCTGCACCTCGATGCGGGCGCCGGCGATGCGCGCGAAGGCGTCCCGCATCTTCTCGATGGTGACGATGGTGCTCTCCGTGCGGTTCTCCTCCTTGAGGAAGTCGATGCTCACGCCCGACTGGTGGGCGTTGGCCGCGCCGCCGCCCCCGGGCCCGAACTGCGCAGCCGCGGCGCCAGGTGTGGCGACGAAGTCCTTCACGTTGTCGAGCTTGCCGATGACCGACTCGACCTGCCGCACGATGCGGTCGCTGCCGTCGAGGTGGGTGCCGTTGGGCGCGACCACCGACACGGTCGCGCGCTTGGGGGTGGTCTCGGGGAAGAACTCGACGCCGAGGTCCGACGCCCCGTAAGCCATGATGGACGCGACCAGGCTGCCGAAGGCGAGGGTGATGATCAGCAGCGGCTGCCACACCCGCTTCTTCTTCACGTCGATGGCGAAGCGCAGCGTCGCCCCGTAGAGCCGCGCCAGTGGTCCGCGGAAGCTGTCCTCCCAGTTGTCGTCGGTCGCCTCAGGCGCCTTGTCGCCCGACGGGCGCTTCATGAACACGGCCGCGGTCACCGGGTTCATCACCAGGCCCACCAGCAGCGACGACACCAGCGTGATGATGACGACCATGGGCAGGTAACCCATGAACTTGCCCATCATCCCCGGCCAGAAGAGCAGCGGGCCGAAGGCCGCCACGGTGGTCGCCGTCGACGCGATGACGGGCCACGCGACCTCCTTGGTCCCCGTGTAGGCGGCCACGATGCGCGCCTTGCGGAAGGTGGTGGCGTCGTCGCCCGGCTGCACCCGTTCACCCAGATGTCTGTAGATGTTCTCGATGATGACGATGGCGTTGTCGACGAGCATGCCCAGCGCCAGGATCAGCGAGAAGAGCGTCACCATGTTCAGCGTCACGCCCATGGCGTCGAGGGTGACGAAGGTGAGCAGCATGCTCAGCGGCACCGCCAGGCTGACCAGCGCGGCGTTGCGCGCGCCCATGAAGAAGAAGATGACCGCGATGACGAGGACCAGGCTGGTGACGATGTTGTTCACCAGGTCGTCGACCATGCGCCGGATCTCGACGGACTGGTCCTGCAGCAGCTTGATCTCGGTGCCGTTGGGCGCCTTCAGCGCGTAGATGTCGACCAGCTCCTTCACGCTGTCGACCACGGTGATGATGTTGGCGCCGGTGCGCTTGGTGATCTGCAGGCTGACGCAGTTGCGCTGGTTGATGCGCGCGTAGCTCGTCGGCTTGACGAAGGCGCGCTCGATCTTGGCCACCTCGGAGAGCATCACCGCGCGCCCGTCCGGCGCCTTGACGGCGATCTCCCGCAGCTGCTTCTCGCCCCGGAAGTCGGCCGGCGTCCGCAGCAGGTAGCTGGTGTGGTCCACCTCCAGCAGGCCACCCGGCAGGTTGATGTTCTCGGACTGAATCGCACGCACCACCGCGCCGAGATCCACGCCGCGCGCCTGGGCCGCCTCCGGATCGACGCTGATGCGGAACTGCTCCTCGAGCCCGCCCGCCAGTCGCGCCTCGAGCACGCCCGGCTTCGACTCGATGTCCTCCTGCAGGTCCTTGGCGAAGCGCTTGAGCCGCTCGGGGCTGTAGTCGCCGCTGATGTTGACGATGAGGATGGGGAAGTCCGAGAAGCTCACCTCTTGTGTGGTGGGGTCCTGGATGTCGGCCGGCAGCTTCGGCCGCACCCGCGAGACCCGGTCCCGCACCGCCTGCAGGCTCTCGTCGATGTTGGCCTCGGGGCTGAACTCGATGGTCACCACGGCCGCGCCCTCGTAGGCGCCGCCCGTCATCTTGTTGACGTCCTTGAGGTCCTTCAGCTCCTTCTCGACCGGGGTCAAGATGAGCTGCTCCACGTCTTCGGGCGAGGCGCCAGGGTAGGGCACCTGCACCACGACCACGGGGATCTCGATGTCGGGCGTCATCTCACGGGGCATCGACTGAAAGCTGATCAGCCCTGCGATGATGAGGTTGGCCATGAGCACGAACACGGCGGTGCGAAAGCGAATGGCGTAGCGGGTGATGACCACAGCGGCCTCCCTGAAGTGGCGGTGCGCGGCATGGGCGCGGGGATCGGCGGAGACAGGCGCGCGCAGGCGCCCGGTTCTGCGCCTAGAGCGTCTTCTTGTCGGTGGCCTTGGGCGTTGGCGCGGGGACCGGCGCGGCGGCGGGCTTGGGGGTGGCCTCTGCGGCCTGGGCTGGCGCCATCCGGGGGCTCACGACCCGCACCGGATCGCCGTCGACCACGCGGCGCTGACCGACCACGATGAGCTGCTCACCGCCGCGAAGCCCGGACTCGATGATCACGCGGCTGCCCTCCATGGCGCCCGCCTTGACCTCGAGCCGCTTCGCCTTGCCGTCCTGGACCACGAAGACCACGTTGGTGACCTTGCTGAGCGTCGCCGTCGGCTCGTCGATGACCGCGTCGAGCGGCACGACCACCCGGTCGTTCTGCCGGTCCAGCAGCAGCTTGGCCCGCGCCATCATGCCCGCGCGCAGCGTGCGATCCGGGTTCGGCACGTCGATCTCCACGGGGAAGGTGCGGCTCTTGTTGTGAGCCTGCATGGGCACGCGGCGCACGGTGCCCACCAGCTCCTGGTCGCCGAGCGCGGTGATGACCAGGGGCACCTTGGTGCCGGCCTTCACCTTGGCGATGTTGCGCTCCGGCACGTCGACCACCAGCTTCATGTGCGAGTAGTCCGCCAGCTGGAACAGCGGCATGCCGGGGCTCGCGATCTCGCCGATCTCGATGCCGCGCTTGACCACAGTGCCGCTCATGGGCGCCTTCACCGTGAGCTTGCGCAGGCTCGTCGCCGCGAGCTTGCGGCCGGCCACCGCCACCGCCCGCGCGGCCGTAGCCTGCTTGTAGCCGAGCCGCGCCTGGTCGAGGCGGGCCTGGTCGAGCACCTTGCTCTTGAACAGCTTCTCGGAGCGGGTGAGCTGGTTGCGCGCCATGGCCACGGCGGCGTCGGCCTGCTTCACGCCTGCGTCGGCCTGGGCGAGCTGCGCCCGCACGGTCGACGTGTCCTGGCGGATCAGCAGCGAGTCGGCCTCGACCCGGGCGCCCTCGTCGGCCTTGAGGTCGATCACGCGCCCCGGCATCTCCACCGCGACCGTCGCGGTGCGCGATGGGCGGAAGTGCCCCGAGAGCACCAGCCGCTGCTCGAAGGGCGCGCGGGTCACACGCACGACCTCGACCGGGATCTGACGGCTGCCTGCCTGCTTCGCGGCACCGGCGGGGTCTGCGCCCGCCTTGGCGCCGGGCTTGCCCTCGGGCTTGGCGTCGCCCTTGCCACCGCAGCCAGCGAGCGAGAGCGACAGGGCGGTCGTGACCAGAAGGGCAGACGACGACCAGGGCGCAGACGTCCGCGCGGCACGGCGAGAAGGGGACGAAGAACGACGGACACTCATGGCGAGTCCTCCTGAGGGGCATGGAGCGCGAGCGCCTGACGAACCAGACGCGAAGACAGGGTGGCGTTGCTGATGGGGAGCGGCGCCATGAGCTTGTGCATGGCGATGGGGCCGAAAGAGCCGAGCAGCAGCCAGGCGGCGGCCTCGACGTCGGTGTGCGGCGGCAGCTCGGGCAGGGCGCCGAGGAAGGCCGTCATGTGGGCCTCCGCCGCGCGGTCGTCGAAGTCACCACAGGCCATGTCGGCGTCGATGGTGGGGATGCGGGCCCAGAGTCGGACCATCCAGCCGCGCTCGTCGACGCGGTCGAAGAGGGCCTCGAAGCCGTCGATGAGGCCCTGGAGCGAGGCGTGGGCTGGGTCGAAGAGGCTCGTGGCGAGGGCGTCGAAGTTCGCGTGGAGGGCATGCACCGCGGCCTGGATCACGCCGGCGCGGCTGTCAAAGTGGTAGTAGAGCGTGGGCTTGGAGACGCCGGCGGCCTCGCAGATCTCACGCACGGAAGGCGCGTCGAAGCCGCGCTCCGCGAAGAGCTTCGACGCCTCGAGCAGGATGCGCTCGCGGGTGTCGGGTGGGGACTCAGACGTCTGCGCGGCCAGCGCTGGGGTCGACATGGGGGCTCCTGAGCGGGGGCTTCGGGAGGGAGAACGCGGGGCAGGGCGCACGTGTCGCCGAGCGGACGCGACGCCCAGACGACATGCCCAAAGGACGCACCAGATGGCGCTACCTACCGGTCGGTAGCGTACCTACCGGTCGGTAGCGTACCTACCGGTCGGTAACATACGACGCGCGCTCGGCTTGGCAAGGGGCGTTCAGGCGAAATCGGACCAGGACCACACTTCTTTGCGAAGCGACAACGGACGTCCGCCGCGCTGACTGTCTGATGCACGGAGGCCGCCATGGGGCGCGCTCAGCGTCGAGCGTCTGTCATGCGTCAGCGAAGTCCGGCGACAATCTCGAGCTGGTCCGGTTCCTGATTTGAACGCTAATAGGCACAGCGGAAGCCGGCCTGGGCGTTGCTGTAGGTGGTCGCCTGCTGGCTGCGGTAGCTGATCGCCATCTTCGCGGCCTGCGCGAGGTAGCCGCCGCCACACACCAGCGCGCCGTTGCCCTGCGCCTTCACCGGGTCGATGTTGGGCAGGTTGCTGATCAGGTCGTAGCCGTCGAGCACGAACTCGGCGACGTTGCCGGCGAAGTCCAGCCCGCCGTAGGGGCTCCGGCCCTGGGGCTTCGAGCCCACCGCGGTGGTGCCGCTGGCACAGGACTGTGCGCCGTTGACCACCCAGTGGTTGGCCACGTTGCAGTCGGTGGCCGTGTCGCCCCAGGGGAACACGCGTCGGGCGCCCGGCATGCTCGCGCACTGCGAGTCGGTCAAGCTCATGGGGCCACACGAGCCGCGCGCGGCGTGGACCCACTGGGCCTCCGTCGGCAAGGACCCGCCGCGCCATTCGCAGTAGGTCTGCGCCGCCTTGCGCTGCAGGCAGTTGACCGGGTGCGCCGTCTTGTTGGCGTCGCTGCCGGTGCAGAGCGAGCCGGAGCCCGCGGCCGGGCAGACCCCAGCGTCGACACAGGCCTTGTATTCGGCGGCCGTGACCTCGGTGGCGTCGATGGCGAAGCGGCTCGTCCAGACCACCTTCTCAGGGCCCTGAGTCGCCTTGCAGGCCGCGTAGGTCGCCGCGTTGCAGCCCTGAACGAAGCGCTGCGTGGGCACGGCCAGCTTGCCAGCGGTGACCCACGGCGCCTGGGCCGTCATCGGCACGGTCGACAGCCGCTCCGGGGGCTTGATCGCCCGGCTCATGACGCGAAGGAGGTCGATACCACCGTCGAACTGGCGGTTGGCCAGCGCTGTCGGCGCGATGTTGCCGATGTTGAGCAGCGCGCCTTGGGTCGTCAGCGCGCCCGCGAGGGTGTCGATTCCGGTGAGCGTCGCGCCGTCCTTGGCCACGGTCACGCTGCCGGTCTGCCGAGTCACCGTGGCGGCGGCGAAGGTGTTGTTGACCATGGGGAAGGACCACTTGACGGACTTGGTCCCGCGTTGAACCCGGAGCACGCCGCTGGTCTTCTCATACGACACGTTGAGGCCGATCTCGTTGGCGCTGGCGAAGCTCAGGAGCATCGGGTTGGAGACCGACCCGATGGTAAAGCGTGCGTCGACGGTCAGATCGTCGAGCCCGTGCAGCGTGTCGCTCGAGAGCGAGAGGTGTCGCGTCGCGCTCAGCCAGAGCGCAGCGCCGTCTGCTCCCGGCCCCGCTTGGCCGACGCCGTCCACGACGCCGTGGCGCGCGCCGCCGCTGAGGTCGACCGCCGTGCCCGAACTCGCGCTCTGGTTGAACGCCCACAGCCCCCGGTAGCCGATGCAGCTGCTCAAGAGGCCGTCACACACCACGTAGGCCCCGTTGCTCAGCCGACGGGTCTGTGTCGCCTCAGGGCGGAGCGTGCTGCCGCCCCAGCGGAGCGCGTACGAGCGCACGAGCCACTTGCCGCCGGATCCCGCCGGATGGGTGCCAGCCAGAAATCGCACGCGCGGTAGGCCCACGGCGTGGTCCCGGATCTCTGCCGCGGTGAGCGCCCGCGTGTGCACGAGCACGTCGTCGACGGGCGTCAGGTGACTCAGGGCGTTCTTGGCCTGCCCGGCGACGTTGCGCGCCCCGATGTAGGGCCCCTGGGTCGGCGTGATCTTGCCCCCCGCGACAAAGACGCCGCCGCCGACGCGCAGGCCGTCCACGTACAGGTCCACGGCACCTTGATTCAGGGTCAGCGCGATGTGGGTCCAACGTCCGGTCGGCACGGTCTCCTTGGTCTGGAAGCTCAGCTCGCCCTTGTCCGAGACCAGCTGCACCGTGAGCTTGTTGGACGAGAGCGCGAGATACAGGGCGCCAAGCTTGGCGCTGGTGAAGTCGGATCCGAAGAGCGTGCCGGTCGTGTCCGCCTTCAGCTTGGTCCAGAGCTCGACGGTCTTCTCTGCCTTCGCGACGTCCGGGATCACGAGCGCGTTGGCCTCGTTGGTGTTGACGTAGGCGCCGGACGCCCCGCCGCCGACCACCACCGCGCCCAGGGGCTCGCCCCAGCGCCCCTGCACCCACGTCAAGGCGCCTGACTTCTCTGCGTTCTCGCCGCTGCCACGGTTGGCCAACGACTTGCCGTCGAAGTCGAGCCAGGTCGCGACCTGGTGGGTCCGCGATCCGGCGTGCGGCGCCGCGCCCACGAGGGCGAAGGGCACATGGCGGTCGCCGGTGGACGACTGCTCGACAACGCGCAGGTCGTCGAAGTCCTTGCGGGCCCCGGGTGTACGCACGCTGCCGTACACGGCCTTGGACGAGGCCCACGCGCGAATCTCGGCGGGCGACAGGGCGCGCGACATCACCAGCACCTCGGCGGTGTGACCGGCCACGAGCTGCGAGTCGGCCTTGCGGTCGTAGTTGGTGTCGGAGCCACCCACGGAGAACGTGCGCTGGGCGGCGGTGGCCTTCAGCAGCGTCCCGGCGGCGGGCTTGCTGTCCGCCAGCCCCCCGTCGACGTAGAGCCGGGTCTCCAATCCGTTGAACACCAGCGCGAGGTGGTGCCAGCCCTTCGAGAGCGGCGCCATCCCCTTGGCGGGGGTGGGCGAGTTCGACGTCGACACGTGCGCGGTCGGCGTACCCAGGTCCTGGCCTGTGCCGCTGAGCCCGAGGTCCGCGATCAGCCCGTCGCGGAGGTGAATCAAGGTGCCGACCTTGGTCACGTTAGCGCTGACGTTGAACCAGCCGCCCATGGTCAGCTCGGTGCGCGGCATGGCCAGGGTGCTGTCGGTCGCCTTGACGACCAGCGACTTGGCCCCCTCGCCCATCGGCAGCCCCGCGCCGTCGCCCGGGACCAGGCCGTCGACAAAGGTCGGCGAGCTACCCACTGTCACCGTGTGGGACGAGCCAGACACCGGCCCCTTGCGCGCCCCCCAGAAGTGCACCACCACGTCGCTGTTCACCACGCCGTTGACCAGCGGGACCTCCACCGGCTCATGCACCCGCTCCCGGCTCGACGTCGACTGGGTCGCGCCCTTCGGCCTCAGCTGCAGCCCGATCACCCGCGGTCCGTCGGTGACCTCCACGGTCACACACTTGCCGGGATCGTTGGTCGGGTTCCACACGCCGGGGCAGTGGTCGCGCTCCTGCAGCGCGCAACCGGCCTGCAGGCACACGCCGTCGGCGTCCGAGTCGGGCTCGAGGTCCGTCGTGCCGTCGCAGTCGTTGTCGACGGCATCGCCGATCTTCTCGACCGCCCCAGGCTTCACGTGGTCTTCGGCGTCGCCGCAGTCGTCTCCGTCGCAGTCGAAGTTCGCGACCACCACGCAGGTCACCTGCTTGTTGGCCTTGGTCAGCCCGCAGAGCCGCCCGCGGCGGACGAAGAGCGCCAGCGGCTGCGACCCGAACGAGCCGGCGCCGAAGGCCCCCGCGATCCCCTTGCCGCTGCTGAGGTCGTAGCCGTGCCACGCGGCCGAGCTCGTGCCCGGCGGCATGTACGCCCGGCCTGCCGCCGCGGCGAGCACCGGCGCGCCTTGCAGGCTGCCCACGCCAGCGGGCTTGACCAGCGACACCGTCCCCCACTGGGCGCCCGACACCTTGTCGAAGAGCACCAGCTGCGGGTTGTTGTCGCCCGCGCTCACGGTGACCACGTTGCGCTTGTCGAGCGCGAGCCCCTGGTAGGACTTGGCCACGTCGCCCGTGCGCCAGGTGAGGTGGTGCAGACCGACGACCTTCGCCAGCGCGGTCTTGCCGTCGGTGGTGGCGGTGGTAAACCAGACGTCTGCCCGCGGCTCGCCGATCAGGCTGCGCATGCCGTACACGCCGCTCTTGAAGGTGCCGACGACCGCGCCCTTCTGCGCTCCGCTCAGGGCCACGCGGGTGACCCCGCCCGCGCCGTCGGCCACCAGCCACAGCTCGTCGGGCCGCGGCATGTAACCGCCGTAGGTCGGGGTCGCCGCGATGGTGACCGTCTGCGGCGGCGCACCGCGGATCGGCGCGGTCACGTTGGTGGTGCAGCTCGCGTTCGGCCAGCTCGACTTGAAGCAGCCGACGTTGCCCCACAGCGGCGCCTTGGCTGTGCAGAAGCCGTCCCCGTCGAAGTCGCAGGCCTCGTCGGTCGACCCGTCGCAGTCCTCGTCGACGCCGTTGCCGCAGGCCTCGACCGCGCCGACGTGGCGCCAGGCCGCGGTGTCGTCACAGTCGTCCTGGCCCTTGGGGCACACCTTCGGGCTGACGCCCTTGGGGATCTCCATGTCTTTGTCGCAGTGGCCGTCGCCGTCGTCGTCGCAGCCTTCGTCGGTGGCGCCGTCCTTGTCGTTGTCGACGTTGTCGCAGATCTCCTTGGATCCCACATGCACGCACGCGCCCGTCTTCGGGTCGCAGCTGTCCGTGGTGCCCGGGTCCTTGTCGTCGCAGTCCTTGGCCGTGCCTGCGCACTTCCCGTCGGCGCACTTGTCGCCCACGGTGCACGCCGCGCCGTCGTCACACGACGCCGTCGACGGCGCCGTGACGCAGCCCTTGGCGGGCACGCAGGAGGCCACGGTGCAGGGCGCCGTCGTCGTGCACTGCTTCGCCGCGCCCGGGCCACAGGTGCCGCCCTTGCAGACCTCCTTCTCCGTGCAGGCGTTGCCGTCGTCGCAGGGGCTCGTCAGCGACGCGTCGTGCACGCAGCCCTTGCCGGCGGCGCAGCTGTCGGCGGTGCAGCTGTTGCCGTCATCACAGCTCTTGCTCGCGCCGCCGGCACACACCCCCGCCTTGCACGCGCCCGGGCCTGCGCAGGCGCTGCCGCTGCACTGGACGCCGTCGGCCAGGGCGCTGACCACGCAGTTGCCGGTCTTCGCCGCGCACGTGGCCTGCTCGCACGTGCCGCTTGCGACGCCGCTGCAGTCCACCGGCTGGCCCGGCACGTCGACGCACGCGGTCTTGCCGCCGGGCAGCGCTTTGCACGCCTTCGGCCCGTCGCACAGGTCGTCGTCGAACTTGGCGCAGTCGCCGTCGCTCTTGCACGGGCAGGCCGGAAACCCGGGCTTGCAGCTGCCCTGCACACACGCGTCGCCCGCAGAGCACACGTCGCCGTCGTCGCACGGCGCGCCGTCGGCGGCCTGGGTCTTGGCGCAGAGCCCGCTCTTCGGCTGACACAGGTTCTGGACGCAGGCGGTGTTGTCGACCGAGGGGCAGGTCTTCAGCGTCGCGGGGTTCACCTTGCACTGGGGCGCAGGTCCCGACTTGTCGCAGTAGAGCGTGCCGTTGCACAGGTTGCCGTCTTCCTTGTCGGCGCAGTCCGTGTCGCTCTGGCACACGCAGACCTGGGTGCCCGCCACGCACGCGCCCTGGTCGCAGGCGTCGCTGGCCGTGCAGCTGGTGCCGTCGGCGTCGCAGGGCGTGCCCTTGGCGGTGGGCTTGGCGGTGCAGGTGCCCGTCTTGGCGTCACACGAGGTCTTCAGACAGTCGGTGTCGTTCACCGTGGTGCAGGCCACGGCCAGGCCCGGGTTTGGCTCGCACTTGCCCACGGGCACGTTGCAGAAGAGCTCGCCCAGGCACTGGTCGCCGCCGTTCTTGCCGACGCAGTCGGCGTCCTTGCCGCAGTCGCACTTGTTGGCCTTGGGGCCAGCCTTGCAGACGCCCTTGTCACACACTTCACCCACGGTGCAGGGGTTGCCGTCTTCGCACGCCACAGTCGCACCCGCCGTCGCGCCCGCCGTCGCGCTCACGGGTGTGGGCAGGCACAGCCCCGTGGCCGGCTGGCACTGGGCCTTCACGCACGCGGTGTCGGCCGCGGTCGGGCAGGTCACCTGGGTCGCCGGGTTCACCACGCACAGCGCGGTCGTCGCCGTCTTCTTGCAGTAGAGCGTGCCGTTGCACGCGTCGCCGTCGTCCTGGGCTGCGCAGTCCTGGTCGGTCTTGCACTGGCACAGGTCGACCTTGCCGGGGGCGCAGGTGCCCTTGCCGTCGCAGGTGTCGTTGCCCGTGCAAGGGCCGCCGTCGTCGCATGGCGCTCCCACCGGCGCGTCCTGTAGCGCGCAGGTCCCGTCGGCCGGCTGGCACACGTTCTTGCGGCACGCGGTGTCCTTCGTCGTCGTGCAGCTGACCACGCTCGCCGGGTTGACCACGCACTTGGGCTTGGCGCCGCTGGTGTCGCAGTAGAGCGTGCCGTTGCACGGGTCACCGTCCTCTTTCTTGGCGCAGTCCGCGGTCTTGGTGCACTCGCAGACCAGCACACCGCCGGTGCACACGCCGGCCTTGCACACGTCTTCCAGCGTGCAGCTGTCGCCGTCGTCGCAGCTGGTGGCGTCCGGCTTCCCCGCGCACTGGGCGTCGAGGCACTGCGCCGCGGCGCCCGTGATCTTGCTACACGCCGATAGCCCGTCGGTCGCGCACTGGCGGCTGCCCTTGCACAGCAGGCTCTCCCCGCCCTGACCCTTCTCCGCCAGCCAACAGGTCGTGCTCAGCCCCTGCGCCCTGGCGTAGGGGGTACACCCGCACAGGCCGAAGCCACCGGGCCCGTCGCCCGTCGGCACGCACTGCTTGGTGGCCCCCCCTGCGACGTCCGTGGCGTTGGCGCAGGCGTGGTCGTCTGGGCAGTCCGCCGCGCTGCTGCACGCCGCGCCGCAGAAGCCGCCGGCGTCTCCGTGGGCGACGCACTTCGCCCCCACGAGCCCAGGCTGCGCGCAGTCGGTGTTCGCGTCACAGGGGCGGCAGAGCGCGCCCCAGGTCGGCACGCAGAAGCTCTGGGCGTCGGCGCCGCCGGTGACGTTGCGGCAGCTCTGGCCCGTCGGGCAGGCCTCTACGCAACGCGCCGCGCAGAGCCGACCGTTCGGCGTCTCCACACACAGCGCGTCGTCACAGTCGGTGTTGTCATTGCACGGGCACCCGGCGGCCCCCGGACACTCCAGGGGCTTCTGCGTGTCCGGCTGGCTGTCCTCGTCCGAGGGCGCGTCGAGCTGGGCGTCGCCGTGCGCCACGTCCACGACCACGTCGTGGACCGCTGCGTCCGCCGTCCCCGTGGCCGCGCCCTGCTTCACGTCGTCGCTACACGCCCCGGCCAGCGCGGCCAGCGCGCCGCACACGAAGAGCGTGGTCAGCCACGCGGAGCGGCCGCCGTGGAGGCGGACGGCCGCGGTCTGGGGTCTCGGTCGCGGCACGCGAACCTCACAGGAGGCGCCTGGAGAGCAGGCAGCTTTGGGGGGACAAGTTGCCCGCAGCGTAGCGGCGCCCGCCACGGCGAGGCAAACTGGTCAGGCGCGCCGCGCTGGCGTCGCTGCCCAAAGGAGGTCCCATGTCCGATCCATCCCAGCCCGACCCAGCGGCCCCGGCGAACGAAGCGCAGCCAGACTCGGCGACGCACCCGCCCGGCCGGGTCCTTGGCATCGGCGGCGTCTTCCTCCGGGCCGACAAGGGGCCCGCGCTGCAGAGCTGGTACGCAGACAACCTCGCGGTGCCCATCGGCCCCCACGGGTTCGCGCAGCTGCCCTGGCTCGACCCCGACTCGCACGAGCACCACAGCACCACCTGGAGCACCTTCGCGCGGGACTCCGACTACTTCGACGCGGACCAGCAGGTGATGATCAACTACGTCGTCGACGATCTCGACGCCGTGCTGGCGCGCCTGGCGTCCCAAGGCTCCAAGACGGACACGGCCAAGGGCGTCGAGAGCTACGACTACGGGCGCTTCGCCTGGTGCTGGGACGCCGAGGGCAACAAGATCGAGCTCTGGGAGCCCAACCGGGCGTGGATCGACAAGGCGCGGGCCGAAGGGGGCTGGTAGCTCGCCGCGCGCGCCGCACACAGGTCTCGGGCGCGCCCCGCTTCAGCGCGCAGAATTGTCGTGCGCGCGCCCCTCCGCGACGCGGCTCGGCTCTGGTACCCTCGCGTCCACCGAAGGGAGGTGCGCGTGGCCCATGTGCTGCTGATCGACGACGATGACGCCTTGCTCGACGCCCTGGCCCTGGCCTTCGAGGACGCGGGGCACGCCGTCTCCACGGCGCCGCACGGCATGGCCGGGCTGACTGCGATCCGAACCAACCGCCCTGAGGTCGTGGTGAGCGACGTCAACATGCCAGGGCTGGACGGCTTCACCCTGTGCCGACGGCTGCGCGAGGCGGGCGATCGCATCCCCGTGTTGCTGCTCACCTCTCGGGACAACGAGGTCGACGAGACCCTGGGCCTCGAGCTGGGCGCCGACGACTACGTGGCCAAGCCCTTCTCAACCCGGGTGTTGCTGGCCCGCGTGGCTGCGCTGCTGCGGCGCGAGGAGCACCGCGCCCAGGCTGAGGAGAAGAAGGCCGACATCCTGGAGCTCGGCCCGCTGGCGGTGTTCCCGGAGCGCTTCGAGATCCGGTACATGGACGAGCCGGTGGCGGTGACCGTCACCGAGTTCCACCTCATCGACGCGCTGGCGCGCCGCCCTGGCGTGGTGTTTGCGCGGGAGCGGCTGCTGGATCTGATCCGCGGAGACGAGTCGGTGGTCGCGCAGCGCATCATCGACACGTACATCCGGCGCGTGCGGCGCAAGTTCGAGGGCGTGGACCCCAGCTTCGACCGCATCGAGACCGTGATCGGCGCCGGCTATCGGTGGCGCGACGGGGACTGAGCGCCGTGGCGCGCCCGAGCCGCAGACCCGGCCTGCCCGCGGGGCTCGCCCGTCGCCTGGGACAAGACCTCGCAGCGCTCCGCTCGCTGCGCCTCCGCGCCATGCTCGTGGCCGTCGGCGTGGGCTGCGTGCCCATCGCCCTGGTGTGGGCGGCCAACGGCTTTGAGGTGGGCAGCGGCGAGATCTTTCGGCTGATCGTGGCGGTGGTTCCGGTGGCGCTCGCCGTCGGTTGGTGGCTGGGCTGGCGCATGGTGCGGCCGGTGGAGCAGCTGCGCGACGCCGCCTTGGCGCGGGCCCTCGACGCGGCCCCGGGGCAGGGCTTCGACCTCGGCCGCACCGACGAGTTCGGCGCGCTCGCGATCGCGCTGGACACCCTGGTGGGGCGCCTCGAGCAGCAGAACGCCGCCAATGAGGCCTTTGTCGCGGACCTGGCCCACGAGCTGAAGAACCCGCTCGCCGCCATCCTCACCGTCGCTGAGCGGCTCGAGGCCGACGCCGTCCGCGGCGGCGAGGTGGACCCGGCGCGTGTCGGACGCATGGCCGGCATCCTCCAGCGGAGCGGCGCGCGGCTCGACGCGCTGGTGAGCGAGCTGCTGGAGCTGGCGCGCACGGAGGGCGGCCTCCGCGACGAGGACTGGCAGCCTGTGGACCTGGCGGCGCTCGCGACCGGCGTCACCGAGCGCTTCGCGCAAGACCCGCGCTACGAGCACGTGCGCTTCGCCGTCGACGCGCCAGCGCCGGTGTGGGTGCTGGGCGTGCCGGGGCGGCTCGAGTCGGCGCTGATGAACCTGGTCGACAACGCGGCGTCGTTCAACACGCCGGAGGCCCTGCAAGCCGCGGCCTCAGCGCACCCCGACGGCCAGCCCGTGACCGAGGGCGAGCGCGCCGGCGACGGGGCCGGTGACAACGAGGGGTCCGGACAGCCGGGTGGCGCTGTGCGGGTCGCCGCGCAGGTCGACGGCGACCGCGCGGTGCTGACGGTGGCTGACACGGGCGCCGGCATCGCCGCAGAGGACCTGCCGCGGGTCTTCGACCGCTTCTTCACCACGCGGGCCGGCCACCGTCGCGGCACGGGGCTTGGGCTCGCGCTGGTTCAGGCGGTCGCGCGCGCACACCGCGGCGACGCGACCGTGACGTCGGAGCCCTGGGTCGAGACGGTGTTTCGGCTGTGCCTCTGGGTCGACCAGCGCTGAGTCGAGACGGTGTTTCGGCTGTGCCTCTGGGTCGACCAGCGCTGAGTCTGGCCTGGCGCCAGCGGGCCAGCCTGCTGAGCCCAGGCGCTCAGCGCGACGGGCGCGGCGGCCTGCTCCGCGGCGGCCCAGACACCTCGAACGTGCCCACCAACACGGCGTGCTTGCGGGTCTTCGACGTCGTGACGGCCGGGTGGCGGTGCGCAGGCGTGGTCAGGTTCAGGTCCCAGAATCCGAGCCACACGTTGTAGGTGCCCGGCGGCCACTTCTTCTTCGCGCCGACGCCGCGCTGCACGGCCACGCGCCAGCCGGGCTGCCAGCTGTGGAGCGGCAGTCGGTGACCAAAGGGTGCGACGCTGAGATTTCTGTGTTTCTTGCCCTTTAGCCCAGGACCCGTGACGTGCAGGAACACGTCGGTCCAGCGCGGGATGTCTCGGATCACCTCGAGGTGAAAGGTCCAGACACTCTCCTCGCCGGGTCGCAGCGCGGCGGCCTGCTTCGGGGCGGCGGCGCCTGCCTCGGCGACCGGCCCCCGGTCGACCCCGCGGAGCCGGATCAGCCCGCCCCAGGTGGCGGTGACGCCGCTGGGCGTCGGCACAGGCCGCTCAGAGTCGGCCGGCCACACCAGGGCCCGCTCCTCTTTGGACAGGGCCGCGAGCGGCGCGCCGGCCTTCGGCGGCTCCTTGCCCTTCTTGTGCACCTTCATGTCGGCCAGCAGCACCGAGCGGAAAGGCGTCCGGTCGAGGCCGGTCCCTTCCGGCTTCGAACGCGCGTTGCGGTCGGGATCCCAGAAGCCCATGTGCAGCTCCCAGTCGCCCGGCTTCTGCCCCGGCTTCACCCTGAGCCAGTGCCGGTCGGTGATGTACTCGCCCACCTTCCACTCGCCGACCGGGTAGCTGCCCTCCACCGGTACGTGGTCGGCCATCTGCCGCTTGCGCTTGCCCTTGTGCCAGGGGCCCAGGAAGTGCAGCCACATCTGGCCGTTCTTCGGCGGCTTCTTCAGCACCTGGAACTGCGTGGTCACCCAGGTGCTCTCGCCGTCTTGCAGCATGGTCTTGTCCACGTGCGCGCCGATGAGCTTGACCCAGCCGCCAAAGGTGATGTCCACGGGCTTGCCGACGATCTTGGGCTTCGACGTGGAAACGTAAGCATGACGACGACGTGCGCCCTGGTTGTTGTAGCGGCGCTGCACCTCTTTGCCCCAGGTCTTCATGTGCGCCAGGGCGGCCTTGAGCTTGGCCTTGTCGAGCTTGCCCTTCGCGAGCAAGTCCTCCTTCTCGCCCGGATCTGCGGCCAGATCGTAGGCTTCGTCGTCGCGCTTGCCGAAGTAGTGGATGATCTTGAGGTCGCCCTCACGCATCGCCCGGCAGCTGCCCTTCTTCCAGCAGGAGAAGAACACCCGCTCGTGGCCGTCGGTGGAGACCAGCGACTTGCCCGGCAGCTCGCCGGCCGCCACCTCGAGGCCCAGCAGCTCGAGCACGGTGGGCATGATGTCCACGTGCTGCCGCAGGCCCCGCTTGCGCGCCCCCTTGGGCACCCCCGGGCCGAGCAGGATCAGCGGCACGCGCATGCCCTCCTCGTAGATGGTGTGGTCGTGCTGAAAGAGGCCGTGCTCGCCAAAACCCTCGCCGTGGTCGCCCACGAGCACGAACACCGTGTTGTCGGCGAGGCCGCGCTCGTCGAAGCCCTTGAAGAGCTTGTCGAGGAACTGGTCGAGGTAGTTCAGGGTGTTGTAGTACTTCGCCAACTTCTTGTTGACGCCCCAATCTTTCTTCGGAAATCCCTTCGGCACCGCGTAGGGGTGATGCGTGGTGACGTTGAGCATGCCGATGAAGAAGGGCTGCTCTGGGTGCGCCTTCTTGTGCGCGTCGATCCAGTCGAGCGTGGGCTGCACCAGGATGTTGTCCTCGTAGCCGAAGTAGCCCGCCTTCTTGTGGCCGGTGTGGTCGAGCTGCTCGTCGGCGGTGAGGTGCTCGAAGCCGAAGGCGGTCACCAGGTCGCGGCGGCGCTCGAACATGGACTCGGGGTTCTGGAAGAAGTGGGTCATCCAGCCCTGGCGACGGAGGACCTTGGCGAGGCAGTCGGTGGGCATAGAGCCGTCGGACGACTCGTCGAAGTAGTGCGTGAGCTTGGGGTGGATGCCGCAGTGGATGGGGATCAGCGATTTGGTGGTGTGCGGCATCACCGTGTAGGCGGTCTCGAAGAGGGCGCCGCGCTTGGCGAGCTGGGCCAGCTTGGGCGTGGTCGGCACCTTGGGCGCGTAGGGTGTCAGCGACTGCGCGCGCACCGACTCCAGGGTGATCAGCACCACGTTGAGCGGCTTGGTGCGCTCGGTCTTGACCACCACCAGCGGGGTCACCGGGCGGTCGTTGGTCGACGCCCCTGGATCGTCGCCAGCTGTCAGCGTCCAGCGCAGCGCGTCGCGGGCGTGGGTCACCAGGGGTGAGGGGCGGAGGAGCCCGAGCTTGGCCGGCATCTCGCGGCCGCCAAAGCCGATCTGGACCACCACGAGCGCGCCCAAGAGCAGCGCTGCTGTGACCACCGTGGGACGCCAGCGGGCGGTGGGGTCGTCGACCTTGGGACGCCAGAGCCAGGGCAGGGCGCCCACCGCCACGGCGACGCCCCAGGCGCCCCACCAGCCCAGGCTCACCTCGCTGGCGATGACCTTGCGCAGCTTGGCCGCGTGGGCCGCGGTGTAGACCAGTAGCTCCCAGTCGAGGTTGGTGCCGGTCACGAGATAGAAGGCGTGCTCGACCACCAGGAACATCATCAGGGCGATGGTCAGGCCCTGGAAGGTGGCGGCCACCACCGTGCGCCGCCAGCCCACGGTCAGGTGCAGCATGGCGCCCCAGACCAGGGTCCATAGCACCAGGAACCCGACGTCGCCGGCCGCGCCGGTCAGTCCTGGCGCGACGGGGCTCACACCCTCGGCCACGGTGCGGGCGACCTTGTGCAGCTTGCCGCCGATCAGCACCACGCCCAGAGCGGCCGCGAGCGTCGCCAGGTACACCAGCGTGCGACGCGCAGGCGGCGAGCGGAGCTGCGCGCGCGCGTCGTGCCACCAGCCTGCGATGCCGGGGGTGGGTGTGGGTGTCGGTACGGGATCAGGGCGGGGCACGGGCGGTCTCAAGACGTCTGGTTGGCAGGACACGGTCAGGCGCTGGGGGCGGGAGTGTGCCAGCGGCGTGTCGGTTTGCCTATCCGGTGGGTTGCGGGGCTTTGTGTGGGCCCAACCCGCCCAAGCCAGCCCCGCCCACGTCAGCCGCACCCAAGTCAGTCACGAGGGTGCTGCAGCACGTCCACGAGCGCGGCCTCGGGCGACCCGGGCGCGGGCTCGTCGGGGACCGACTCGGCGGACCGCGAACCATGTTCAGCTGTTTCGCGCTGGTGGCTACGGCCCAGGGGTTGGTGGTCGGCGGGCTTGTGCGGCCGGGCTGGGCCTGGTCACTTGTGGTGGTCACCGTAGCGACGGGAGCCGCCGTCTACGGCCTCCGCGGCCTGTACTTTGCGGTCTGTCGCGAGGCCAAGGTGCCGCTCGTCGCGACCAGCACGGCCGCAGGACTGGTCAGCGTCGTTGGCTACACACCGGACGTGTTCACAAACCCGCTCATGGGGTGGTGCACCGACACCTGGCCTGGCGCGACTGGCCACCGCGCGCTCTTCGCCGTGCTCTGCGGCTTCTCGGTGCTCGGCATGGTGGCCACGGCGGCGTTTCGCCACGGGGCCCAGCGGCGCGGTGTCGCTCCGCCGGCGGCGCAGAGGACGTCGCGCTGAGGAGCTGAGCGGACGCTGTCCTTGCGATGAGCTGTGACGGGCATGTCCGTGCCCCGACGCCGCCGGATGGACTTGGCGATGTGACGTGTGAACCCCAGAGGGCCCACAGCCGGCCTTCGGCGCCGCGGCGGGCGTGAACCTGACGGGTCTGGTAGACAACCCAGGGAGGCCGATGTCTCGAGGGTGCATCGGCGCGTCGATGCGCCACTTGCCCGGCGGCCATTGACCTCTCGGACGTTCCAGAACGGCCAAGACGCACCTCTTTGGCCCTCAGCCGCACGCGCGTCGCCCTCAAGGAGCTGTCATGCACCGAGCCCTCTCCCCTGCGCTGTTGGGAGTCATGATCCTCGCGGTCACGGCGGGCTGCGACAGCGGCCCCGACTTCCGCGATTGCAGCGCAGAAGACATCGGCGCGACCGCCACGCTCCCCAAGACGCTGTCGGCAGCGGGGCTCTACAGCGACATCACGGCAGGGGCGGTCGCGGCAGAGGTCGTCGAGTTCACGCCCCGCTTTCCCTTGTGGACGGACGGCGCCAAGAAGCGACGTTGGCTGCGGCTTCCAGCTGGCGGCAAGGTCGACACGAGTCAGAAGGACGACTGGGACTTCCCGGTCGGCACGCAGTTCTACAAGGAGTTCACCCGCGACGGTGTGCGGGTCGAGACGCGCCTGAACCTGCGAACGGAGTCGGGGTGGGCCGCCGCCGCCTACATCTGGCGTGCAGACGGGAGCGACGCCGACATCGAGATCGCGGGAAAGGAGAACGTGCTCGGCACGGCGCACGACGTCCCGGGGGCGCGACAGTGCCTGTCGTGTCACGGCGGTCGTCGCAACTTCTCGCTGGGCTTCAGCGCGACGCAGCTACCAGAGGGGGTGCGCAAGAAGCTCCTGGGGGAGGGCGTGCTCACCGACCCTGTTGAGGGCGACCTTGCGCTTGACCAGGCGGCAAGCGAGGGGCTGGGTTTTCTCCACGCCAACTGCAGCCATTGTCACAACGCCGACCGCAGCGCGCAGCCGCAAGCTACGGGCTGCTACGACCCGGATTTGCAGGGCGACCGCAACTTCGATTTCACGTTGCCCTACACGCTTGCGGGCTTGGCTGGTGCGCCGGCGGTGAAGACCGGCCGCGACGTGCTGGGCACCCCCTCGGAGAGCAATGTGCTCAACCGAATCAGGGTGCGGAACCTGGACCCTGATCGGCCGTCCATGCCGCCGCTGGGGACCGAGCTTGTCACCGAGTCGGGTGTCGCGGCAGTCGAGGCGCTCATCGCGAGCCTCGCCAAGTCCGGCCTGTAGCGACCTCAGCCTCGCCCAAGCCAGTCACGAGGGTGCTGCAGCGCGTCGACGAGCGCGGCCTCGGGCGACCCGGGCGCGGGCTCGTGCCGGTAGGCCCAGCGCACCACAGGGGGCATCGACATCAAGATGGACTCCGTTCGGCCCCCGGTCTTCAGCCCAAAGGTCGTGCCCCGGTCGTGGATGAGGTTGAACTCCACGTAGCGGCCGCGGCGCAGGGTTTGCCAGGTGCGCTGGTCGGCGGTCCAGGCTTTCGGAGCCTGCTTGTCGAGCACCGGCAGGTACCCGTCGAGGAAGGCCTGCCCAGCGTCCTGCACGAAGGCGAAGCTGGCCTCGGGTGCGTCGGTGAGGTGGTCGAAGAAGATGCCGCCGACCCCACGCGCCTCGCCGCGGTGCGCGTTGTGGAAGTAGGCGTCGCACGCGGCCTTCATGGCGTCATAGTCCGCCACGTCCCCGTGGGCGTCGCACACGTCGGCGTGCACACGGTGAAAGTGGGTCGCGTCGTCTGCGTCGAGCACGAAGGGGGTCAGGTCGGCGCCGCCACCGAACCAGCCGGCCCCACCCCGCGAGAGGCGGCGGTAGTTCATGTGCACCGTCGGCACGTTGGGGTTGCGCGGGTGCAGCACCAGCGACACGCCGCAGGCCGCAAATCCGCGGCCAGAGCCCACGGGCAGGCTCGCCGCGAAGGCCTCGGAGAAGCGGCCCCACACCAGGCTGAAGTTGACCCCGCCCCGCTCGAACACCTCGCCGCCCTCGATGACACGGGTGCGCCCGCCGCCGGCGAGCACGGGCCCGTCGCCGCTCCAGTCGGGCTCCTCGCGCTGCCAGTCGTCGCGGACAAAGCGGGCGGTGGGCTCGCGGCGCTCCAGCTCAGCCAGGATGCGCTCCTGCAGGTCGCGAAAGGCGTCGGCCGCGCGCTGGAAGAGCGGGTCGTTCAGGCTGGCGAGGGCGGCGTCGCGAGCGCTGACGGGCGTGGGGTCGGTCATGGCGAGCTCCGGCGGGTGGTGGGTTCAGCGGCGCGGGGGTGGCCGCGTCGGCCATGGGTCGCGCATGGGCGGGCGTGGGTCAAGGGCGCGCGTGGCGCGGGTGGCCCTCTGACGTGTACCAGTGGCCAGGGTTCGAGACGTGCTGCGAGTACTCGGGATCGGAAGTGTCTCCCTGGTTGTCGTCCCAGGGAGCGACCATCCAGCTGAACTGGGTCACGAGCAGCTCGACGAGGTTGTCGAGGGTGTCGCGAAACGGCGTGGGCTCCCAGCGGCTACCTCGGGTCGGCATCTGGAGCAGCCACAGGTGTGACGTGTCGCGCTTCATGCGCGCGTGACGCACGACAGCGTCGGCCGGGCCCGACTCGAGGGTGAGGAGCTTGCCTCGCTTCCCGACTCGGAGGTGGGTCAGCCGGTAGCGTTCATGCAGCTCTCGCTCGAGGCCGCTTGCTTTCCAGGAATCGATGGCTTTCGTCAGCCGACCGTGACGGTGCCAGCCTTGCTTATTCGGCTACCCGATTCGCTCAGCACGCCCGGAAACGCAGAGATGATTTTCGGCTGCTCTGGCGCACGCACTCTTGGTACGGCGATCGGGGTCATGGGCGGGCTCAGCGCAGGGCCGGGGATAGGCCGCATGAACGCACTTACCTGCTGTTGCGAGGGAGGTTGTCATAAGATCCATTCTCGGACACTAGCCCTCAGCCTGCCGAGGCTCTCTCGGCGGCCCCAACATCGCGCCTCAACGCCCAAGAATCAAGCC
>JAUIAC010000569.1 GCA_030425545.1 bacterium
GCCGTCCCGCGTCAGTCCGCGGTGCGGTCGCGGCGCAAGAAGGTCGGCACCGGCGCGAACCGGCGGCTCGCGGCCTTTTTGCGCAGGTTCAGCGTCAGCCCCGCCGGGTTGTAGACGCGGAGGTTGTGCGTCGTCGGCGTGGTGATGAGGAACTGCGCCTGGGTCACCTCGAGGAAGCGGGCGACCTCGTCGATGCGCTCGATGCTCAGGTGCGCAAAGGGCTCGTCGAGGATGAAGAAGCCGGCGGTCTGGCCGTCTTCGTTCATCGTCAGCGCCATGAGCAAGATCAGCGAGGCGACCACAGACTGCCCGCCGGAGAGGCGGCTGTCGTTCACCGGCACCGGGCGCTTGCCGTCGAAGCCGACCCGCACCTCGAGCCCGACGCGCCCGATGAGGGCCTCGTCTTCGGCCCGCAGCTGGTCCGACCCCGGCACCGCGACCTCCACCTCGACGCGACAGAGCTCGCCCAAGGCCAGGACGTTGCGGCGGTAGCGGTGGATGGTCTCTTCGACCACGCGGGTGTAGGCCCGCCGCGCCCGCGTCAGCTCCTCGGTGCTCTGGTCGAGCTCGTGGCGCCGGCGCGCCAGCTGGCGGTCGTGATCCACGAGCTCGGCGTGCCCCTTCTGCCACAGCGCCACGGCCCGTCCGTCGCGCGTCCCGGTCCAGCCCTCGACGCGGCGGCGCAGGCTGTTCAGCCGCTCCACCAGCACCACCTCGGGCTCCAGCAGCTCCAGGGCCGCTTCGGTGCGCAGGTTCGCTGGCACCTGGCGCTCGACCTCGGCCAGGTCCGCGGCGACCCGCGCGATGCGCGCGTCCACGGTCGCGGCGCTGCTGCGGGCCCGGTCGCGCTCCAGCAGGGCCTCGCGGTGGCGGTACTCGAGCAGCGAGATCCGCCGCTCCCGCTCGATGACGCCGTTGTTGGCCTCGTCGACCTCGCCGAGCAGGCCCATGAGCCGCTCGCTGGCCGCGCGTCGCTCCTCGCCCAGCGCGGCCGCCCGCTCCGCCAGGGAGTCGGGCTCGCCCATGCGCTCCAGGAGTCGACCGCGCGCCTTGGCCGCCGCCAGCTGCTCGTCGATGACCCGGATGCGCGCGTTGGTCGGCTGCAGGCTCCGCTGCAACTCGTCGCGGCGGCTACGCAGCTGGCCGAGCTCGCCGTCGATCTGATGCTGGCGGTGCTGCCCGGAGCCGGAGCCGCAGTAGAGGTCCTGCGTGCCGACGAAGATGCCGCCCCGCATGTCCTGCTTGTAGCCGTCCGGCGTGATCGAGATCGAGCCGCGGCCGAGGCCGTGTCCCTCCTCCACCGACTCCACCAGCGTCACGCTGTTGAGCATGCGCAGGGTGCCTTCCGGCACGCGCGGATCGCTCAGCCGCACGACGCTCATGGCCGAACCCGAGCGAGGCCGCGCGCGGGTCCGTGGCCCGTACTCGGACACGTAGCAGCGGTAGCGCTGGCGGCGGGCGATCTGGCGCGCGTCCAGGGTGTGCGCAGGGTCGACCAGGATGGTGAAGCGATCCCGCCCCAGGATCGACTCGACGGCCACGTGCCAGTGCTCGTCGGTGATCTCGATCATGTCGGCCACGAGCGAGTGCGGGATGTCGCGCGAGCGCAGCTCGCGGACCATGCGCTGGACCCAGTCCGGCGGGGAGCGACGGCTGTCGCCCGACACCAGCCCCTCGCGCTCGCGCCGCAGCTTGCCGATCTTGCCGAGCAGCTGGGTGAGCTCGCCGCGGATGCCGCCCTCGGCCTCCAGCATGCGCTGGCGCTCGTCGAGCAGCTTGTCGATGTCGACGTCGCCCTTGCTCGCGCCCGAGTCCTCGTACTCCTGCTGCCAGCGCTTCAGGTCGCGGTAGCGGTGGTCGAGCTTCTCCTTGTCCTTGAGCAGCGCTTGGTAGGCCTTCTTCTTGTCCACGATCTGCGCGCGGATGTCCTTGACCTCTTCACGCAGCGTGTCGTTGTCGCGGTGAAAGGCCGCCAGCACGCCGTCTGCCTCTTTCAGCGTCTGCTGTGCGCGTGTGCGCTCGGTCTCCAGCGAGGCCAGCTGCTCGCGCAAGGCCTTGAGCCGGGCCGCGGGCAGGCGCTCCTCTCGCAGGTCACGCTCCTCGCGCTTGAGCTCCATGAAGCGCTCGTAGCTCTCCGCGTCGCGCCGCAAGGTGTCGACGTGCATGCGGGTCATGGCCACCCGCTGTTCGAAGGCGTCCAGCTCGCGCTGGCCCGTCAGGAAGGTCGCGCGCGCCTCGCCGTAGCGCTCCAGCACGGCCTTGTCGCCCTGCATCTCCAGCACGTACTCGAGCAGCTGCGCTGGCGTGCGGCGGGCGAGCTTGTGGGTCTCGCCCTGCTCGAGCGCGAGGATCTTCAGCAGCGTCCGCGGCACCTGGGCCAGCTCGAGCTCCCGGGAGAACTCCATGGGCCGCAGGCCGCCGCTCAGATCCTTGAGCTGCTCGATGGGGACGTCGCCGCCGACGATGAGGTAGCGGCGCTCCCACTTGCCTTTCCGCCGCTCCAGCACGCAGGCGAGGGTGACCTCCTCTTCGAAGCGTCCCAGGTGGCTCCAAGGCCGCCGTCCGGCCCGGGCGGGCGGATTGTCGACCACGGCCTTGATCACCGCCACGCCGGTGTCGTCCCGCAGGTACTGCGGCAGCTTGCGCGACGTCGACAGCCGGGTCGCGTTCAACAACACGCGGATCGCGTCGAGAAAGGTGGTCTTGCCGGAGCCGTTCGGTCCGGCCACCAGCACCACGTTGTCGTCCAGGGGCAGGCGCACGTGGGACCAATAGTCCCAGTTCATGACCTCGATGGCGCGAAAGGTGAACATCTACGCCTCACCGCCGTCGTCGTGCTCTCCAGCGGGCAGCTCCTGCTCGTCCTCGGCGTCGAAGTCCTCGCCGTCCAAGAGGTCCCAGAGCACCGAGTCGCGTAGCTTTCGCGCCATCTGCACGCCGTCGATCATCAGGTCGAGCAGCGGCCCCTCACGCAGGTCGCCAGCGCGGCTCTCCTTGATGAAGCCGGCGTTCTTCAGCTGGCCGACGTAGCGGGTGAACGCGGTCTTGCCAAAGCGGTGGCCGAACTCGGCGTAGAGCGCAGCGCGCGCCACCTTGGGGGTGGGCAGCTTGTCGGGCTCGGGCGCCTCGATCTCCTCGCCCTGCGCCTCGGCCGCGGCGGCCGCTTCGAGGCGCTTGCGGCGCGCCTCCTCGCTCGCCACGCGGCGGGGCAGGACCAGCTTGGCCCACAGGATCACCAGCAGCGCGAGGGCGCCGCGTGGCAGGCGCAGGTTGGTCGCCCAGTCGAAGCGCACGTCGCCCTCGATGTGCGGCGCGAGGCGGACGGCGAAGTAGTCCGACGTGTAGCTGTCGACCAGCTCGAGGCCCACGGCGTCGAGGCGCGCACGCACGTCGTCGCGGAGGTCGTCGTCGAGCAGCAGGTCGCGGCAGCTCTTCTTGGGCAGATAGCGCCGGATCAGGAGGTGGGCGCAGATCTCCTGTGCGCGCCGGGCGAGGACCTCGTCCTCTACCGACGGCG
>JAUIAC010000056.1 GCA_030425545.1 bacterium
ATGTCTCGACGCCCTCGGCCCGCGTCACCTGGATCAGCTCGTTGCCCTGCATCACGCCCCGCTAGTCAAAGGTCCAGCCCACGCCGGTCGCGACGCCGACGCCGTAGGTGGAGAAGTTCGTCGACGCCCGCAGGCCGATGTGAAAGTACATATGCGGCCGGACGTTGCTCTGCAGCAGCACCCGCACCCCGGTCTCCGTGTGGAAGACGAAGGCCTCGAAGAGCGTGGAGTGCGTCCACTGCCCGGAGACGCCCATCTCCACGTAGCCGCGCACCGGTCGGTAGGCCGTGTCGGCGGTCTCGAGCCCCGCGGCGAGGCCCCCGCTGAAGTAGAGCCCCGGCCGCGACGTCGCGCCGAGCTGCAGCTCCGTGCCCAGGTAGAAGTAGCGCACATGGCGACGCGCCGTGCCCCGCAGCAGGAAGGACACAGGCCCCCCGGACACCGCCGTGCGCTGCACGTAGAGCCCGAGCTCACGGCCGGCGACCAGGTTGCGGTCATAGTCCCCTGCCCAGGCCAGGGAGGGGAGCCCGACCAGCGCCGCGAGGAGCACCAAGCGGGCCCCGAGGCGTGTTCCGCCGCGAATCCGACGGGCGCTAGCGTGACCCGACCGACAGGGGCCGACTCGAAGGTTCGTCATGGCAGGCGTGGCCTCTCCGCACGGGGTCTTCGCTTCAGGCGAAGCGCACGTACTCGAACTCGAAGGGCTGGCCGTTGATGCCCTTGCGCGGCGGCGCGATCCAGTTGGCGATCTTGCCCGGCTCGTGGCACGGCTGCATGAGCGTCCGCACGAACTCCATGTCCGACTCGGTCTTGAGCCACGTGTCGCGGTTGGCCTCGAACTCCGCTTCAGAGATCGGGTTGCCGGCGGGATCGAAGTGGGCGTCGGCGTACAGGCCCTGACGCCGGTGGAAGCGACGGCTCGGCAGCGAGAGCTCGAAGTCCAGGCCGAGCTTGGCGATGGCCTTATTCCAGCGCCGCACGGCGTTGCCACACTCGTCGATGTAGTCGTCGCGCAGCACCTCGTTCATGGCGTTGCGAAGCGGCACGTCTTCGTCGACCAGCCGGCCGTCCTTGAGCACCTTGAAGGTCTTGCTCTGCCCCAGCGCCGTGTGCTCGGAGTAGCGCTTGGCCTCGCCGAAGCGGCCCTTGAGGCTCTGGCCGAAGTAGTCGGCGGCGTTGGTGCTCACCTCGGAGCCAAAGAGGTCGAGGCAGTAGCTGAACCAGAAGTTGATGAAGCGCTGGATGGTCGGCAGGTCGATGCCCCCCTGCGCCCGCGCGTCGCCGTTGGGATCGAGCTGCGCCAGCTCCGCGCTCCGGCGGATGATGCGCTCGAGGCCGGTGTCGCCGACGAAGAGGTGGTGCGCCTCCTCGGTCAACATGAACTTGCACGTGCGCGCCAGGGGATCGAAGGCCGACTCAGCCAGCGCCGCGAGCTGATACTTGCCGTCGCGGTCGGCGAACATGGTGAAGCAGAAGAAGCTCAGCCAGTCGTTGCAGGGCTGGTTGAACGCGTCGAGGATGCGCGGCTTGTCCTCGTCGCCCGAGCGGCGCGCCAGCAGCTCCTCGGCCTCGTCGCGGCCCTCGCGGCCGAAGTAGCTGTGCAGCAGGTAGACCATGGCCCACAGGTGGCGGCCCTCTTCCACGTTGACCTGGAAGAGGTTGCGCAGGTCGTAGAGGCTGGGCGCCGTGTTGCCGAGCTGCCGCTGCTGCTCGACGCTCGCCGGCTCCGTGTCGCCCTGGGTCACGATGATGCGGCGCAGCACGTTGCGGAACTCACCGGGCACCGTCTGCCACGCCGGCTTGCCCATGTGGTCGCCGAAGTGGATCTCCCGATCGGGGTCGGGCTCCGCCAGGAAGATGCCCCACCGGTAGTCCGGCATCTTCACGTAGTCGAAGTGGGCCCAGCCCTGGCGGTCCGCGCTGATGGCGGTGCGGAGGTAGATGTCCTTGGTCTGGAAGCCGTCAGGCCCCATCTCCTGCCACCAGCTCAGGTAGTTGGGCTGCCAGCGCTCGAGCGCGCGCTGAAGCCGTCGGTCGTCCGACAGGTGCACGTTGTTCGGGATGCGGCTCTGGTAGTCGATCGCGCCCATGGCTGGCTCCTGGTGGGCCCTGAGGCCGCTGGCGGGCGGCGCGGGCGCCGCTCGAAGGTCAAGTCTGTGGTCGGGGCCGCGGCGCAGGATCACCGCGCAGCAGCATCGACGGCGCCGCTCCGGGGGGCGCGCACCGGGCTCAAGCTAGGTGCGCTTCCAGTCGAAGACCGGCTTTTCAGGGTGACCGTACATCACCAGCGCGCCGCGCTCACCCACCGCGTTGGGCCGCTGGAAGATCCAGTTCTGCCACGCGGTCAACCGACCGAAGATCTTCGTCTCGCACGTCTCCGCGCCGGCGAAGCGGAGGTTCTGCTCCATGCCCGTGAGCCCGTCCGGCGAGAGCGACACGCGCTCCTCGATCTCGATGCGGACCTCGTCTTCCCAGTCCAGGTCGTCGGGCGAGAGCGTGACCAGGCCGAGATCCTGGGCCTCGGCGGCGTCGACCGGCTCCAGCTGAGACCGAAGCTGGGTCACGGTCTCGGGCGCGCCCAGGAAGCGGATGTCGAGGCGTGTCCGCTTGTTGTGGGTCGGAAAGGCGCCAAAGTTCACGGCGTGCAGCTGCACGAAGTTGTCCTGGTCGGGATCGTCGAGCATGTAGCTGCGGTCCGCCGAGAGCGCGACCTCGTAGAGCACCCCGGCGAAGCACGAGCCGGGCTCGATCAGCGCGAACATCGACCGCGCCATGTTGTCGAGCCGGCGCAGCGTGCGGCCCTGGTGCAGCTGAATCTCCCGCGCGAGCCAGTCGCCGCCTTCGCGCCAGCCGGAGAGCGCGTCGTCCCAGGCGGTGACGAGCGCGGGGTCGCCCTCCGTCCGCAGCAAGACCAGCCCCTCGGTGGGGTGGTTGAAGCGCAGCTCCAGCAGCGCGTCGTCCAGCTCACGAAAGGCGCGCAGGGCCCAGCTCTCGCATCCCAGCGCGTGCAGCGCAGCCGCGTCCGCAGGCGGCGCCTCGGTGGGCCCCTTGACCGTGATCTCCGCGAGGCGCTGATCGCCGTCGATGCGCAGCGAGACGCTCGGGTAGTCGACCGTGGTCACCGCCCCTTCGACCGTCACCGTGCGCGACACTGGCGTGAGCGCGATGCCCTGCTCCGAGCCCGCGCCGCCGCGCGCGTGGAGCGCGGTGTCGACCTTGGCGCCGATGCGCTCGTCCCACTTGCTGCGCGGAAATCCCCCGTCCACCAGGTTCATGCGCAGGGCGTCCCGCAGGCGGAAACCCTCCGCCTTGGTGCAGAAGAGGTCGGCGTGGTCGCGCCGGACCTTGCGCTTGTCGACCACCCGCGTGAGCCCGCCGGTGCCGGGCAGCACGCCCAAGAGCGGCACCTCGGGCAGCGACACGGTCGAGGAGCCGTCGTCGATGAGGTAGATCTCGTCGCACGCGAGGGCCAACTCGTAGCCGCCGCCGGCGCAGGCGCCGTTGACCGCCGCGATGAAGTGGGTGTTGGAGTGGGCGCTCATGTCCTCGAACTCACAGCGGGTCTCGTTGGTGAACTTGCAGAAGTTCACCTTGAAGCCGTGCGCGCTGCTGGCGAGCATGCGGATGTTGGCGCCGGCGCAGAACACGCGCGGCAGCGAGCTCGACACCACGACCACGCGCACCGCCGGGTGCTCGAAGCGCAGGCGGCGCACGGCGTCGGCCAGCTCGATGTCGACCCCGAGATCATAGGAGTTCAGCTTGAGCTCGTAGCCAGGGCGCAGCCCACCATGCAGGTCCACCTCCAGGTTCAGGCGCGCGACGGCGCCGTCCACGGTCAGGTTCCAGTGCTTGTAGTGGTCGGGGTGCGTGTCAAAGCGCACCGGAGGCTGGGGCGCGGCGTTGGCGGCCATGGCGGTGTCTCCTCGGGCGCCGCCTTGGGGCGACGGCGTCAGGGCGTGGGCTGGGGGTCCAGAGGGCGTCCCGTGGGCACGGCGACGGCGGACCAGCGCGGACTCAGGCGGCGTGGAGCCCAACGACGGGCAGCCCCTTTTTCGGGGGCGGCGGACCGTAGCATGGCGCCCGCGGCAGCGACAACGGACGACGTCGGCCCGCCCCGACCAGGGGCACCGACCAGGCGCCCCGGCCAGGCGGCGCGACGCGCCCGTCGAGCCCGTCGTTCGCCGTGATCGGGCAAAGGAAGCGGGCTGCTACAGGGCGTCGACTTGTCCCGGCGCCGGCGGCGTCGCAGGGTACCCGCTTCACCGTACACGCGACCGGAGTCCGCCATGTTCGTCGAGTTTCGAGGGTCCACGTTCGGCCTGCTGCGCTGGCAGTGGAAGTCGGCGCTGATCTATTTCAGCCTGTCCACGGTCGTGGTCGCGCTCGATCTGAAGACGCACGTGCCGTGGCTGCAGATGACCCCGATGCCGCTCGGGGTCATCGGCGGCGCCATCGGCATCTTTGTCAGCTTTCGCACGAACAGCGGCTACGACCGCTGGTGGGAGGGGCGCAAGCTGTGGGGTCGCATGGTGAACACGTCGCGCCACTGGACCACGCAGGTGTTGATGTACGTGGCCCCCGACGACCCGGCGAACGCGGCGCTGCACCAGACCCGCGGCGAGCTGGTGCGGAGGCACGCGGCCTATGTGCACGCGCTGCGCTGCCTGATGCGGAGCCAAGACGCCCTGGCCGACGAGCGCGTCCTCGCGTGCCTGCCGGACACCGACCTGGACACGCTGCGGGGCGAGTCGAACCTGACCCACGCGCTGCTCCAACGGCAGGGCGACACGGTCGCGCGGCTGGCGCGTGAGGGGGTCATCGACTCGTTCATGCTGCAGTCGCTCGACGAGTCGATCCGCCACCTGCTCGACATCCAGGGCGGCTGTGAGCGGATCAAGAAGACGCCCTTTCCGCCTGGCTACGGCTTCCTGGCCACGCGACTGACGCAGGCCTACGCCATCTTGCTGCCGCTGGGTCTGGTGGAGAGCCTGTCGTGGTTTGCGATCCCCATGACGCTGCTGGTGTGCATCGGGTTCACGCTCATCAGCGAGGTGGGGCGGACCTTGGAGAACCCCTTCACCCTCTTCTGGCCTGCGCTGGCGCTGATGGCGCTGTCGACCACCATCGAGGTGAACCTCCGCCAGCGCCTCGGAGACACCGACCTGCCCCCCATCCCGAAGCCCGACGAGCGCGGCGTGCTCATGTAGCCGCTGCGCTCAGCGGTCGAGCGCCTGCTCGATCTCGTCGATGACGTGACGGGTGTAGCCGCGGAGGGCGTCGCGGAGCGCCACCTGCAGCCTGGCCCGGGTCGCGTCGTCGACCTCGGCCCCAAGCTGGGCGTTCAAGAGCGCTGGCAGGTCGTCGTGGGTCAAGGCGTCGTAGTGGTCCCAGACCCCGCGCAGCAGCTGAGCGACCCCTTGCTTGTGGCAGGCGGCCCGGAACTCCGCCACCGCGTCGGTGACCAGCTCCCGAGCGCGCGACAGGTCTGCGTCGTCAAAGGGGCGGTGCTCGCTGGACAGGAGGTCGTCGAGCCCGAGCAGCTGCACCTGGTCGCTGCGCGTCGTGACCTGTGCAGGAGCGCCCAGGTCGATGACCTGGAGCGGCCCGCGCGCCCGGCCTCGCAGCGACGCGTCGTCGAGCTGCACCACCGGCGAGCGCGCGCCTGTGGCGACCACGAGCGCGTCGACGTCCTGTAGGTCGGTCAGCAGCTCGGCCATGCCGCGCCAGCGCGTGCCGCCCGTGGTGCGGTTCGCCCGGGTCACGCGCCAATGGGGCTCACGCTCGGCCAGGGTCGCCGCCTTGCGCCCGATCTCGCCCATGCCGAGCACCGCCACATGCCAGGGCTCGGCTCCGGGCGGGCCCAGCCGCGCGCGCAGGAGGTCGACAGCCAGGCCGTGCACGCCGCGGCTGGTGGCACCGAAGCGGGTCAAGCGGTGGACGCGCTTGACCGCCCGGCCGAGGGTCGTCTGAAGCGCACCGAGCAGGCTCGAGGCGTGTCCGAGGCGCCTCGCGGCGCTCATGGCCCGGTTCAGCTGTCCGGCGATCTCTCGCTCGCCGAGGACGAACGACTCCATGCCCAGCGCCACCCGGACCAGGTGCGCGGCCGCGTCCTCGCCCACGTGCATGTAGGGGCGCGGCACCGGCCCGTCGGTCGTGGTCCAGCGCTTGGTCATCTGCGCCCGCGCGAGCTCCGCCGCCCACGCTGGCTGCTGCGCGTCGAGGATCCACTCGACCCGATTGCAGGTCTCGAGCACCACCAGGCCACGCGCGCCGCTCGCCCGCGTCAGGGCGCGCGCGAGCTGCTCCCGCTCGGCCTTGTCGAGGAGCAGGGCGTTGCGCCAGTGGGTCGACGCGACGCGAAAGTCACACCCGACCACCGCGAGCGGGAGCGGCCCGGCGTCGTCGCGCGTCACAGCGTGCTCCGAAAGGCCGTCGCAGCCTCGGCCGCGGCCGCACCGGAGCGGGCGGCGTCGCTCATGCTGACCCCGTCGACGTACGAGCCCGCCAGAAAGAGGCCTGGCGCGTCGGCGAGCAGCGCCTCGCAGGCCGCCTGCATGCGGGCCCGGTGCCCCACCTCGTACTGGGCGATGGCCGCCGGCCACCGCACCACCCGAGAGAAGGTGACCTCCGCGAGGGCCCCCTGGCCGAACACGCGGCGCACGCTCTCCTGGGCCTGTTGCACCAACGTCGCGTCGTCGAGCTGCGCCGCCGCCGGGTCCTGCGCCCCGCCAAAGAAGAGGGCGTAGCTCTGGTGCCCGTCTGGTGCGCGCCCGGGAAAGAGGCTCGACGGCAAGAGCATGCCGAGCGCGCGCACGTCTTCGCCCCGCGGGACCAGCGCACCGAACCCACGCGGCTGTCCCGGGGTCTCGGGCCCACCGAGGTGGACCAGGGCCATGGCGCACGAGCGCGCGCGGGACAGCCGTGTCCGGGCGTCGAGCGAGGTGCCCTGGAGCAGCTCGGCGGCCTGCTCCGCGGGCGTCGCGAGGACGACGGCGCGGGCGTGAAGCGTCTGCGTGGGGCTGCCCTCGCTGGCGACGTCCCGCAGGCCAAGCGTCCAGCCCCCTGCAGCTCGGGTGAGCGAGGCCACGGCGACGCCGGTGCGCACGACGCCAGGACCGAGCTGATCGGCGAGCGCGAGCGGCAGCGTGGCCATGCCGTCGCGCAGGGAGTAGAGGCCACGGCGCTTGGGCGGCGAGGCGCTCGCTGGCGCGCTGCCGCGGCTCGCCCGCCGGCGCGCCAGGGCCCCGCGGAGCACGCCGCCGTGATCGCGCTCCAGCTGCCACAGGGTCGGAAAGGCGTCGCGCGCCCCGATAGCCGCCGCGTCGCCGGCGTAGACCCCGGTGACAAAGGGCGCCACCAGCCCGTCTGCGACCTCGCGGCCGAAGCGACGGGCGACGAAGGACGCGAGGTCCTCGTCGGGGCGAGAGGCCGCCGGCACCCAGGGCTCGGCCAGCGCGCGCAGCTTGGCGCGCGCAGACAGCCAGTCGCCGGTCAGCGCGCTCCAGGGCCCGGTGGGCAGCCGACGGGTCCGCCCGCCGCGGTGCACAAAACGCCACGACGGCGGCTGCGCCTGGACGGCGTGTCCGCTGATGCCGAGCTCCGCGAGCAGCTGCCACAGCGGCGTCGCGCTCCCGAGAAAGGTGTGGGGTCCGTGCTCGATGAGGAAGCCGTCCACGCGCTCGGACCGGATCTTGCCGCCCACCTGCGGCGCCGACTCCAGCAAGCGCACCGTGAGCCCGGCGCGCCGCGCGCGCCAGGCCGCTGCGAGCCCGGCGATGCCACCGCCGACCACCGCCAGGTCGACCTGAGTGGCCGGGTCCGCCCCGCCACCCGCGTCCGCGAAGCCCGCCGTCGCCACCTTGCCTGGACCCGCGGCCATCAGCCCTGTCCACCCAAGGCCTGGACGGCGTTGACGAAGGCCTCGACACCGGGGATGGGCGCGCTCGGCCAGACGCCATGGCCGAGGTTGAAGACGTGCCCGGTTCGACCGCCGACCGCGGCGTGCATCTCTCGCACGCGACGACCGATCCACTTCGGCCCCGCGAAGAGCTCCGCCGGGTCCAGGTTGCCCTGCACACCGACGCCCAGGGCCGCCGCGCGCCCGGCGGCGTCTCCCAGGTCCACGCGCCAGTCCACAGCCACCACGTCGGGCTTCATCGCCAGCCCGCTGTCGACGAGGTGGCCGGGGTTCTTGGCGAAGAGCACCACGGGCGTGCCGTCCCGCTTCATCGCGTCGATGATGCGCTGGGTGCACGGCGCCGCGATGCGCTCGTAGTCCTCGCGACGGAGCTCACCCGCCCACGAGTCGAAGACCTGCACGGCGTCGACCCCAGCCTCCACCTGCATCCGCAGGTAGGTGATCACCAGGTCGGCGAGCCGGTCGAGCAGGGCCGTGAGCGTGTCCGGGTCGCGGTAGACCATCGACCGGATGTTGGCGTACGACTTCGACGAGCCGCCCTCGATCATGTAGCAGGCCAAGGTCCACGGCGCCCCTGAGAAGCCGAGCAGCGCGGTGTCTTCGCCCAGCAGGCGGCGGGTCTCGCGGACGGCGCCGGCCACGTAGCCGAGGGTGCCCGGGATGTCGCCGGGCGGCAGCGCGGCCACCTCCTCTGCGGTCCGCACCGTCGGCTTGAGCTGCGGCCCCACCCCCTTGGGAAAGCGCACGTCGATGCCGAGGGCTTCGGGGATGGTGAGGATGTCGGAGAAGAGGATGGCCGCGTCCATGCCGTAGCGCCGCACGGGTTGCAGGGTCACCTCCGCTGCCAGCTCAGGCTGCCGGACCACGTCCATGAAGGCGTGCCCAGCGCGCAGCGCTCGATACTCCGGCAAGTGCCGCCCCGCCTGCCGCATCAGCCACACGGGCGGGCGGTCCACGGGCTGGCTGCGAAGCGCGGCGACCATGCGCTCGCGCGCGCTCATGCTCGGACGACTCATGGCGACTCCTGGGGACCCACGCGGGGTCGGGGGCGGCGTGCGCGCCGGTTCATGGCCGTCGGGCGAGGGCGTGGACCTGGTGGGGGCCCGCTCGGGATCGACGCCGGACAGCGCGCCGGCAGTGTGGGCAGCGCCCCCGCGGCCGTGTCACGCGCGTGTCACGACGAGCCCCGAAGGCCAGGCGTCCGCAGCGCGGGCGTCGTCGACCCCGCGACTGCGTAGGCGCCGGGCGCCACTTGCGCACCCTCGGCCGGGAGAGCACCGCGCGTCACGGCGCGAAGGGGTCGATCCAGCACTGGCGGACGCAGACCTGGCCCTGGCTGTTGCCGTCCTGGTCCTTGAGATCCTGACACTGATAGCCCTGCGGGCACTCTCCAGCCGGGTCCGACGAGCACGCCAGCAGGCAGAAGTCTCCGACCTCCTTGTCGTTCTCGTCCTTGAACGAGAGGCACTTCGCCGGCTTGCCACCGCAGGCCGCCACGGTGTCGTCCTGGGCGTCGCACTTGGCGCAGTAGGGGCCCTCGGCCTTGACGCACTTGCCCGTGTCGGGCTTGCAGATCTGGCCGAACGAGCACTCCCAGTTCTCCTTGCAGCCCTTCTTCACGCAGCCGCCGGCCTCGCACTTCATGCCGAACTCCTTGCAGTCGAAGTCGGTCTTGCAGCCGGGCTTGCACTTGTGGTCGGCCTCGTCGCAGTAGGTGGCCTTCTCGGGGCATTCGCTCGGGCCCAGGCAGCCGCCAGGGATCTTGCAGTGCTTGTCGACACACTTGGCTTCGGCAGAGAGCGCTGCGCAGGCCTTGTCGTCCACGCAGGGCTCGACGCAGCGAAAGAGCGAGCAGACCTTGCCGCTCGGGCACTCCTTGTCGCTGCCGCAGCCCTTGAGGCACTGACCGTAGTCCTTGTTGCAGATCGTCGTGTACGGGCAGTCGCTGTCGACCTTGCAGCCGCCCGCCGCTGGAGCGCAGTCCCCGCTCTTGGGGATGCACTGCTTCGACGAGACGCCGGAGACCGTCTTGCAGGCGTAGCCCTGCGGACAACCAGCGTCGCCCAGGCAGGCGACGCCGCAGTAGGTGCCGCCGCTCGCGAAGGGCAGGCAGGCGCTCCCCTGGTCCGCCAGCTCGCACTGGGCGTTGGCGGTGCAGGGGGCGCACGCCTTGCGCGGGGTGAGGCACTTGCGCTTGCACGGGTCGCAGTAGAAGTCGCTGCCGCACTCGCTGTTGTCGTCGCAGTCGCCCTTGCCAGGGGCCACGCACTCCTCGGCGTTGACCGTGCCGCCGCTGGCCCCGTCGGCGGCGCCGCCCCCGCCGTCGCCGGTCCCCGCCGCGTCGCCGCCGGTGGTCGTGTCGGAGGACCCGCGCGCAGCGCCGTCGGGCAGCTTGGTGCCCCCCGCAGGCGTGGGCGTGGTCGACTCAGAGCACGCTGACACCACCAGGCTCAGGGAGAGCGCCAGGGTCACGGCGCGACCGAGCTCCAGGCGGGCGACTGGCCAGCGGGCCAGGTGGCGAGAGGGGGAAGGCGCCTGCATGACACGACTCCATTGGCGGTTGGAGCGCGCGCGGCCGAACGGTGCGGAGCGAGCGCGCTCAGGGCGAGACGAGTAGACGATACGCGATGCCCGCGTTGGACAGCGCGAAGATCTGCCCCGCGGTCACCAGAGGCGCACCCGCGAAGCCGTATCCGTCGTTCAATCGTGTGAGGGACTGGCCGTCGCTCAGGCGCGCCAGCACCAGCCCGCCGTCACCGGGGATGAACACGCGATCCCCCAGGAAGCTCAGCGCGCCGGAAGGATCGCCCACCAGCTTGCGCGCCCAGGCGCGCTTGCCCGACGCGGTCACCGCGTGGAGCGCCACGTCCCCCGCGACCACGTAGACGACGTCGCGGTACACGTGGGGCTGCCGCGCGCCGGTCACCGCGTAGCGCCAGCGCTTGGCCCCGTCGCGCACCCCGACCGCAAAAACGCCGGCGTTGTGGGCGCTGGCGACGAGCAGGTCGCTCCCGAGGCGCACCGGCGTGGCGTCGACGTCCGTGTACTTGCTGGTACGGCCGCCGAGGCGCGTCTGCCAGGCGACCGCCCCGTCCCGCGTGTGGAGCCCGAGCAGCCGGCCGTCCGACGTGCCTGCCACCACCACGGACCCGACCACTGTCGCCGAGCCGTGCCCCTCGACGAGGAACTCGCGGCTCGACAGCGCCCGGCGCCGCCACACCACCTTGCCGCTCTTGCGAGACACCGCATGCACGGTGCCCGGGTCGGCGACCACGTAGACGTGGCGGGCGTCCACCGACACGCCAGCGTGCACCGCCGCGCGGAGCTGCGTCGCCGGCCAGCGGGCGCGCCCGCTGCGTCGGTCGAGCGCCAGCACGCCGCCGTCGGCCGTGGCTGCGTAGATCACCCCGTCGCGCTCGACGACCGCGCCCTCGACCGCGTCGGCCGTCTTGACCTGCCACAGCTGCGCGCCGGTCTCCGCGCGCAGCAGCGACACGCCGTGCCGCCCCGCGAACACGACGCCGAGGGCGTCGGCCGTCAGCGTCGGCGTGGCCGGCGCGCGCGGCTTCCAGGCGAGGCTGGGGAGCTTGCCCAGCGGCGTGCGCCACAGGGTCGTGAACGAGGGCGTCCCGTCCGTGGCCACGGGCGTGATGCCGTGGGCGACGCCGACCGGGACCGCCAGCCCCCCTGCCGCACCGAGCAGCGTGAGCGCGAGCGCCCAGAGCCGCGGGCGTGACGTGCGGGCGACCACCTAGAGGCGAGCGGTCTTCAGGCGGGCGTCGGTGTAGAGGAAGGCCTCGTCACCGTCGGACGGGGCCTTGCCGTCCTTGCCGGCCAGCACCTTCATCGCGGCGCTGTACGCGGCCTTGGCCTTGGCCGCGTCGGCCGCCTTGCCACCCACCGTGGGGTTGTGCAGGTCGCCGATGCGGACGTTGGCCAGCGCCTTGGCGACCTTGGTCTGCGCGGCGGCGAGCACCTTGGCCCACGCGGCCGCAGCCTCAGCGTGCTTGCCGAGCGCCGTCAGCGCGGCGGCGCGCTGCTGCTGCAACGCGGCGCCCATGGGGCCGTCTCCGTGGGTCGCGAGCGCGGCGTCCACCGCCTTCAGCTGACCGGCCCAGTCGCCCTTGCGGCCCTTGGCGGCCCCGGCGAGGAGCGCCACCAGCTCTCCCGGCGAGGCGCCGGCGGCCTTGAGCACCGCGTCTGCGCGCTCCTTCTCCGAACCATAGGTCGGTCCGACCGGCTTGTTCGGATCCTCGCCCACCTGGCCCTCGGGCGGCTCGTACACCGGCTGGTTCAGCGCGGCGAACACTGGCGCGGTCTCCAGGGCCGACGAGCGCTCCGACGAGGCGGAGTACATCTGGAAGAGGCCAACAGCGCCCCACAGCAGCGTCACGCCACCGAGCACAGCCACCACGGGGCGCCAGTGCTCTTCCATCCAGTCGCTGAGCGACCACAGCTGCTCCTCGACGACGTCTGGCGTCTCTTCGAGCTCACGCTGCTGCTGCTTGTAGGTCTTCTTGATTCGACGGCGGGCCATAGGCGCCTCCCTTACTTCGCGTTTGCGGGCCGTGGGCGATAGTGCGAAAGTCCGTCCGCTGTCAAGGTCGCGACGTCACTCTGCGCCGGCTTCGCGCGGTTTTCCTCCTCGAGCGGACGCGTCGCCAGACGAAACCTGCGCCCGCATCAGGCCTGCGCGACGGCCCCAACCCCACCTTTGACCGCCGTGACCGGCCCTCGGAGTCCAGATGCCGCGCTTCCCTGCCCTGTCCGCCGAGTCCAACCGCCTGCAGCCCGCGGTGTTCACCCGGCTCCTGCCGCTCCTGCGCCGCCTCCCCGAGGCGCCGCTGCCCCTGCACATCGGCGACACCTTCCTCGAGCCCCCCGCCGCCGCCCGCCTCTCGGCCGTCACCTCGAGCGAGGATCGGGCGCTCTATCCCTACAGCTCCCCCGCGGGAGACGCGGCCCTGCGCGACGCCTTCTGTCGCCGGTGGACCGACAAGGGGCTGCAGGGGCTGGAGATCCCCGGGGTTCACGTCACCGTCGGCGCGACCGGCGCGGTGCAGGCCGCCATCCGGACCTTCGCCAGCCCGGGGGACGACGTCATGATCCTGGCGCCCTTCTGGCCCCTGGTGCGCGGCATCACCCTCTCGTGCGGCGCCAACCCGCTGCAGGTGCCCTTCTACGACCGGGTGCGCGGCGGCGCCGACGTCACCGCCCTGCTCGAAGCCGCCCTGACCCCGCAGACCTCCACGGTCTACGTGTGCTCGCCCAACAACCCCGACGGCACGGTGCTCACCGCCGCACAGCAACAGGCCGTCGCGGACTTCTGCGTGCGTCACGATCTGTGGCTGATCAGCGACGAGGCCTACTGCGACCACGCCTTCGCCCCCGCGGCGCACCGCTTCATCGCCAATCTGCCGGGCATGTCGGCTCGCACGGCGAGCATCTACACCGCGTCGAAGAGCTACGCCCTCGCCGGCCTCCGCCTCGGCTTCCTGGTGGGAGACCCGGGATGGCTCGAGCTCGCGCGTCGCGTCAGCACGCACCAGGTCTACAACGTCCCGCTCGTCTGCCAGCGGGCCGTGCAAGCGGCCATCGAGACGGGAGACGCGTGGGTCCAGGACGCGCGGGCGCAGTACGAGTCGGCCGCGAGCTGGGTGGCGGCGAACCTCGACGCGCGCTTTCAGCCAGCGCAGGGCGGCGGCTACGTCTTCTGTGACGTCAGCGGCGAGCTCGGCGACAAGCCGGCCCTGACCTGGCTCGCGGAGCTGCTGGTCGAGGGTGTGTCGATCGCCCCGGGCGTCGCCTTCGGCAGCGACTACGAGCGCTGGGTGCGCGTGTGCTACATGTCGCTGCCCCTGCCCCAGCTCAAGGTCGCGATCGAGCGGCTGAACCGGTCGCTGGCGCGGCTTCGGCGCGGCGAGTCGCTGGCCTACGAGGGGCCCTCGCTCGAGCTCGACCTGGGAGGCCTGTCATGACGCTGCGCATCGCCCACCTCAGCGACCTGCACGTGCTGGACCTCGCCGGCACCGCCCCGCACCGCTTCCTCAACAAGCGGCTGACCGGGGTGGCCAACCTGCTGGGCGCGCGCCGGGACGCCCATCCGCTGCGCATCGCCGAGGCCCTGGCGGCCACGCTGCAGGGGCTCGACGTGGCGCACGTGGTGATCACCGGGGACCTGAGCAACCTCGCCCTGGAGTCCGAGTTCTCGCGAGCCCGGCAGGTGGTCGAGCGCATCGGCGGGCCGGAGCGGGTCACCGTGATCCCGGGCAACCACGACGTGTACACGCGGGGGGCGGCCAAGGCCGGGCGCTTCGAGCGCTTCTTCGCCCCTTGGATGGTGGACCTGCCCCTGGACGACGCCACGGTCCGGCGCGCAGAGGCCGCCGGCCGCTCGCACTACCCCTTCGGCAAGACGGTGGCGCCCGGCGTTCGGGTGTACGGGCTGAGCAGCGCGATCCCGGCGGGGCCGCTCATCGCGTGGGGCGAGGTCGGCGACCCCCAGCTCGACCGACTCCGTGCGCTGGTCGCGGCGGAGCCGCCTGGCGTCACCCACCGCATCGTGCTGGTGCATCACAACGTGCATCCCCGCACCGGCGTCGCCGAGGCCACCGCGCGTCTGCGCGACCGGGACGCGGTGCTGCGCGCGCTCCGCGACGTAGGTGCGACGGCGCTGCTGCACGGCCACACGCACCCGCCGCAGCAGCACCACCTGCCAGCGGCGGACGGGCAGACGTGGGTGCTGGGGTGCGGCTCGTCCACCTGGTTCAAGCCCGCGTCCGACGCCCACGAGGGGCCCGGACACATGGCCCACTTCAACGTGCTCACCCTGGCCGACGGCGGCGGTCTGGCTCGCGCTGAGGCTTTTGTGTGGGACGGCGACCGCTTCGCCCCGGAGCGAGACGACCTGCTGTCGCGGGCCCGCGACCGCGCCCTGCACGCCTGACGTGGCGGGCACGGCGGACAAGAAGCGCGCCCCCGCGACGCGATCCGGCGGGGCGCCCAAGCGCCGGACAGCGCCGGCGCGCAGCGACACGCCCACGGCGCGCGACACGGCGCTGCGCCGCTACCTGCGCGAGACCCGTAGCCCGCTGACGGCCGCGGCGCTCAGCCTGCCCCTGGTCACAGCCTACGGGCTCGGGACCCTGCTGCTGCCCGAGACGCGCAACGGCGCCGACTTGCTGACAGGCGCCCTCGCGCTCGCCTTCGCCAAGGCGGGCTGGGCGGGATGGCGCCCGTGGGCGGTGTTCTATGGCGCGCTGGTCGCCGTGAACCTCGGCGTGGTCGCCTGGCTCAGCCGGCGCTCGCGCCTGAGCTGGAACATGGCCCTGCCCCTGCTGGCCGAGTGCGCCTTCTACGCCGTGCTCACCGGCACCGCCTCGAGCTGGCTGACGCATCACGTCCTGGAGGTCGCGCGGGGCACCCACCTGGTGTGGGCACCCGGACTGCCGCTCGCGACCGCCGCAGCCCCGGCAACCCCCGGCGTGGTCGCGGGCCTGCTGATCAGCGCCGGAGCCGGCCTGCACGAGGAGCTGGTGTTCCGGCTGGTCGGCGTCGGGCTCGTCGCCCGGCTGTGGCTGGGCGCCCACTGGCGCAGTCAGGGTCTGCCGCTGGTGGCGGTGGTCGTGGTCAGCGCGCTCACCTTCGCGGCGGTGCATCACCTCGCCGAGCCCTTCACCTGGAGCGCCATGGTGTTCCGCACCTTCGCGGGCCTCTTCTTCAGCCTGCTCTACCTCGGCCGTGGCTTCGCCGTCGCGGCGTGGACCCACGCGCTCTACGACGCGTGGATCCTGGTCTTGCCCTAGTGGTCCGTCTCAGGGACGTTGATGAGCTCAAGACCCGTGAGCCACACCCCTGGCAGACTGCGCCTTCTCTCCGTTTTTGCGGCCACGCCGGTCGGTCTGCTGCGAAGGGGATGCCACGCCGAGCCGCGGCCCATGGGACAGAAGGTGTCGTATTGCCCGGGTGCCCACCGTCGCGTCGCGCTGAAGCAACCAGGCTTTTCCACTGTATTCACAGACGTTTAGACGCAAGAAGGGAACCGCGTTCACAGTCGCGCTCGGTCTTTGACTTCCCGTGTGTGGGCTCAGTACCATGCCGGGCGCGTTCGTCTGGTCGCCATCCGCGGGCCAGACCAACACACCGACCGCCGATCCAACGGCGCCTGGAGTCACCGTGAATCGCATGACCATCTTCGGGATCAACCCCGCCTTCGCCCGTGTCATTCCGCTGGTCGCCATCGTGGCGCTCGTCGGCTGCGGCGAGACCATCGTCGAGCAGCCCGACATCGCGACCGGTGTCGACACTGGCGGCAAGGGGGACACCGCAGAGGGCGACACCGTGTCGGTCGACACGGCCCAGGGGGACGGCAGCGCCCCAGGCGACGAGTGCATCACCGACTACGACTGCAAGGACGCCAAGGGCAAGACCCCGTGCGGGCTACCCAAGTGCGACAACGGCTACTGCGGCTGGACGGCCAAGGCCGCTGGCAGCTCGTGCGACGACCCGACCCTGTCGGAGACCGCGTGCGAGGTCGCCAAGTGTGACGAGCAGGGCACGTGTGCGTTGACCGCGTTGCCGGTCGGGACCCCGTGTGACGCCGGCAAGAGCATCGGCGAGTGCGAGATCGCGGCCTGCGACCTGGCCAAGGCCTGCTCGGTGACCGCCAAGGCGGACGAGACCAAGTGCGGCGTCGGCGCCTGCGGCAACTGGTGCCAGAAGGGCTCCTGCACCGTGGCGCCCGACAGCGCCTACGAGGACGGAAACCCCTGCACCAAGGACTACTGCGCACAGAACACCACGGTCATTCACGACCCGATCACCGCGGCCATCGAGTGCGACGACGACAACCCCTGCACCGGCGACGGCACGTGCAAGGAAGGCAAGTGCGCCTCCACGGAGACCGACGACTGCAACGACGGCATCCCCTGCACCATCGACAGCTGCGGCAAGGCCGGGTGCGAGCACAAGGCCGAGGACAAGGGCTGCACGGACGACGACCCCTGCTTCCAGCTGGCCTGCGACCTCGCGGCCGGCTGCACCGCCACCCAGGTCAACGCGGGCGCGCTCTGCGACGACGGCGACAAGTGCACCACCGGGGACCTGTGCGCCAAGGACGGCGCGTGTGCCGGTCCGACCAACAACTGCATCTGCGCCGAAGACGCGGACTGCGACAACACCAACAAGTGCCTGCCGCGCTTCTGCAACCTCGACACCAAGAACTGCGAGGTCGACGCGTCGCAGAAGGTAGAGTGCGACGACAGCGCCGACGGCTTCTGCGGCAAGAACACCTGCGACCCGTCCAACGGGCAGTGCGCCATCGTGGCGAAGAACGACGCCAAGGACTGCGACGACAACGACGTATGCACCGGTAAGTCGGCCTGCAAGGACGGCGCGTGCACCGGCGCCGTCGACAAGGAGTGCGACGACAAGAACCCGTGCACCACGGACCTGTGCGATCCGATCAAGGGCTGCGCGACGACCCCGGCGCCGGGCACATGCGACGACGGCAACCCCTGCACCGACAAGGACGAGTGCGACAACGGCGGCTGCGTCGGTGAGAAGAAGCCGTGCGACGACGGCGTGGGCTGCACCTTCGACAGCTGCGACGACAAGACCGGCAAGTGCGTCAACACACCCAAGACCGAGACCTGTGACGACGGCAACCCGTGCACCACCGACACATGCGACGCGTCCACCGGCTGCAAGAACGCGCCGGACGACAAGGCCAAGTGTGAGGACGAAGACAAGTGCACGGTGACCCAGTGCAAGTCGGGCAAGTGCGTGGTCGCGAGCATCGACAAGACCGTGCCGGGCTGCGGCTGCACCGCCGACAAGGAGTGCAACGACAACAACCCGTGCACCAACGACACCTGCAACTCGGGCGACTGCAAGTTCGACCCCGCCCCGCTCAACGGCAAGGCCTGCCAGGGCGGCAACCTGTGCACCATCGGCATGACCTGCGATGCGGGCGACTGCCAGGGTGGCAAGCCGAAGGTGTGCGACGACAAGAACCCCTGCACCAACGACACCTGCAGCGCCAAGACCGGCAACTGCGGCGTGACCGCCAAGGCCGACGGCACCACCTGCGACGCCGACGGCAGCCTCTGCACGCAGAACGACGTGTGCAAGAAGGGCAGCTGCACCGCGGGTCCGCTGAAGGACTGCAGCAGCGAGGGGGACGCCTGCAACCTCGCCAAGTGCGAGGCGAAGTCGGGCAAGTGCGTCAAGAGCCCGAAGCCGAAGGGCGACCCCTGCGACGACGGCAAGTTCTGCACCGACAAGGACACCTGTGACGGCGCGGGCAAGTGCTCGGCGGGCCCCGCCCTGAGCTGCAGCAGCGTCAACGACGGCTGCAACACGGGCGTGTGCGACGAGACCAAGAAGGAGTGCGTCAAGAAGCCGAAGTCGGCCGGCACCAAGTGTGACGACGGCGAGTACTGCACCGTGAGCGAGGTGTGTGACACCAAGGGCGTCTGTGGCGGCGGCAAGCCCCGGACGTGCAGCAGCGACCTCGCGAGCTGCAAGTCCGGCTACTGCGACGAGAAGGCGAACAAGTGCGCAACCAAGCCGGCGCCCGCTGGCACCGCGTGCAACGACAAGAACCTGTGCACGCAGACCGACAAGTGCGACAGCGCCGGGGCCTGCAAGGGCAGCAACCCCAAGGCCTGCAGCGGCGACGCCTGCAACACCGGCGTGTGTGACCCGGGCAGCGGCGCCTGCGGCAAGAAGGCGAAGCCCAACGGCACCTCGTGCAACGACAGCAACGCGTGCACGCAGAAGGACACCTGCCAGTCGGGTAAGTGCACCGGCGCGGACCCGAAGGTGTGCAAGGGCGACGCGTGCAACACCGGCGTGTGCGCCACAAGCACGGGCGCGTGCGGGCTCAAGCCCAAGGCCAACGGGACCTCGTGCACCGACGGCGAGGCCTGCACCAAGCCCGACGCCTGCAAGAGCGGCAAGTGCCTCCCCGGGCCGTGGACCTGCCAGTGCAAGGTCCACACCGACTGCAACGACAAGAACGCCTGCACCAAGGACACCTGCAACGCTGGCGTGTGCAAGAACGCCATCACCACCGGCGCGACCTGCAGTGACGGCAACCTCTGCACGGTGAGCGACGTGTGCAGCAGCAACGGCGCGTGCATCGGCAAGAACAAGGTGTGCGACGACAAGAACCCTTGCACGGCGGACAGCTGCGACTCGGCCACAGGCGCGTGCAAGGCCAAAATCCTCGCTGGGTACAAGTGCAGCGACGGCAACCTGTGCACCACGTCGGACGTGTGCTCGAGCAAGGGCGTGTGCACCGGCAACGCGGTCAAGTGCAACGACGGCAACGGCTGCACCAGCGACTCGTGCAGCAAGAGCACCGGCAAGTGCGTCTACACCAACAACACGGCCGCGTGCTCCGACGGCAACGCGTGCACGCTGAGCGACAAGTGCTCGAGCGGCAAGTGCGTGTCGGGCCCGCCCAAGAAGTGCGCCGACAGCACCAAGTGCACGTCGGACAGCTGCAACACCAAGACCGGCGCGTGCGTCTACTCCCCGGCCTACGAGAACTCGAGCTGCGAGATCGGCTCGTACAGCATCTGCAACTCGGGCAAGTGCCAGTGCCGCGTGTGGACCGGCCTCGTGGGCGGCAGCAGCAGCGACTACATGTACGACATCGAGCGCACGGCGGATCTCGGCACCGTGTCGGTGGGAACGACCTACGTCAGCGGCAAGAGCTACGAGGGCTACATCGTCCGCCGCGACAAGGGCGGCAAGGTGCTGTGGACCATCACCCGCAGCGGCGGCACCAGCAGCGACTACTTCAAGGGCGTGACGCGGCTGAAGAACAGCAACGAGTTCATGGCGGTCGGGTACAAGTACCTCAACTCGGTCTACCGCTACGTCGGCTGGTACGTGCGCTTCAACGACGCTGGCAAGGTGCTCTCCGACAGCTACCGCATCGTCGGCACCAAGGACGACATGCTGCAGGACGTGGTGTGGGACGGCGGCTCGTACGTGTACGCGGTCGGCTACACCTACAGCAAGTCGACCTACCGCCAGGCCTGGTTCCTGCGCATGACGGTGACAGGCGGCTACGCGGGTCAGCAGTTCAAGGGCGGCAAGTCGCACTGGGAGTACAACGCCGTGACCTACGCCAGCCCCTACGTGTACGCGGTGGGGACGACCTACGACTCGCAGTACGGTGGACGGGACGGCCTGGTGATGCGCCTGTCGACGAGCGGCGGCACGCTGAACACGTGGAAGTTCGGCACGTCGGGTTCGGACTACCTGTACCGGGTGATCCCCTACAGCAGCTACCTGTGGGTCGTGGGTCAGGTGTCCAACGGGACCAATGGCTATGACGGGTGGATCCTCAAGCTCAACAAGTCGACCGGGTACAAGTACTACGAGCGCAAGTACGGCGGCACCGGCAGCGACTGGCTGCGCGGGCTCGACCACTACGGCAGCGGCGTCTTCGTCTCGGGCACCTACTACGACACCAAGCTCAAGCGGTACCGTGGGTGGGGCATGCGCACCAGCTCGTCGGGGAGCACCTACGGCAACCTCTTCTACGGCTCGACCTCGTACCACACGTACATCTACGCGGCGGTCGACAACGGGACGACGAGCTACTACTCGCTGGCGGGCCACACGACCCAGAGCTCGCAGGCCTGGCACGGGCAGACCTACATCACCGGCGCGACCCAGTGCACGCAGAAGGTGGTGCTGCCGCCGCCGGGCGGCACAGGCAGCAAGTAGGGCGACACCCGCAAACGCGCCGCGCCGCGCCCCCGGGACGACCGGGAGCGCGGCGCGCTGCGTTTTGCTGGCTGCTCGTTGTGTCTTGTGGGGCTGGGCGACTGAGCGCCGGGGGCTGGGCGACTGAGCGCCGGGGGCTGGGCGACTGAGCGCCGGGGGCTGGGCGACTGAGCGCTGGGGCGCTGCCGCGCTGGGTGGCGGGGCGTGGCGCCCGCTTCCCGACGCTGCGGGTTCAGCGACCGACGCGTCAGCCCTTGAAGGCGTGCCAGAGCTGGCCGATGCCACCTGCGTTGTAAGCCTCAGGGACGCCGTTCTCACGCAACCAGGACGCGGCGTAGCCGCTGCGCCCGCCGGACAGGCAGTAGAGGACCACGGGCTTGTCCTTGGCGATGGCGTCGAAGATCTGCTGCGGAAACTGCTGCAGCGGCACGTGCACAGCGCCGGGCAGCCCGCCGTCGGAGGCGACCTCCTCCGGGCTGCGGACGTCTACCAGGACGGCGCCCGCGTCCACGTGGGCGCGCGCGGTCTGGGGGTCGATGTGTAGGTCGCTCATGGCTCTGGCCTCCGGCAGATGGGCCACGGAGACTGAGCAAAGTGCTGGCCAGTGACAAGGTGTGCAGGGCCAAGTGCCCGTCAGACCGAGACAAGCCCGCCACGACGCCGCGCGCCGGTCACGGCTCCGGCTTCAGCACCTTGTCGAGGATCTGGCCCATGACCTCCTCGAAGTCGTCGGGCAGCAGGTCCTTGTCCACCTGGCCGAGGGCGTTCCGCACCGCTTCGTACTGCCGAACATAGCGGGCGCAGTGCTCGCACATGGCCAGGTGCATCGCGAAGCGAATCCGCTCCATGCGGGTGGCGTCGCCGTCTTGAATGCGGTCAAGCTCTTCCATGACCGTCTTGCACTTACGCATGGGCATGGCTCAGCGCTCCCCGAGTTCACGTTCGACCGCGGCGCGCAGCGCACGACGGGCGCGATGCAGGGACACGCGCAGGTTGGCCGGGGAAATCTCAAGCACGTCACAGACCTCTTTGCTGTCGAGCCCGTGGACCTCCTTCATCAACAACACCTGCCGGTGGTTGTGGGGCAGGTTCTCGACCTCACGCTTGACCACCTCGAGCACGCGCTGAGCGTCGATGCGCGCGCCCACCGAGCCCGCCCACTCTCTCGGCGGCTCGGCCCACATGCGTCCGCCGAAGCGGCGCTCCCACTCGCCGTCTTCATCCCGCGCAGGCTCGACGAAACGCTTCTTGCGTCGCAGCTCGTCGATGGCCTTGTTGTGCACGGCGCGGAAGAGCCAGCTCTTCACAGAGCAGCGGCCCTCAAAGCGCGCGAGGCCAGCGTGCACCGAGACAAAGGCCTCCTGCACCGCCTCCTCCGCCGCCGAGCGGCTCTTCAACAGGCGCGTGGCGTAACCGATGAGCATCGGACCGTACTCCTCTGTCACGTCGCGCCACGCCTGCCCGTCGCCTCGCTGCAACGCGGCCACCAGCTCGGACTCTGTGCGCTTTCGACCCACGGAGAGCAGGCCGAACATCAACCATGGCAACACGCGCGCCCCCTTGACTCAGCCGCAACCTGGCGACCGGCGCAGGGTGTCTCAGGGGCTGCGCGCGTACAAGCCGTGCGCGTCGCGCAGGCATGCACACGAGCGAGCCCGGGCGCGTACATCCCGCACGCGCACAGTCTGGACGCGGCGGTCCCCGGCCCGTTACAGCGCTGCTCCGCGCGCACGCCAAGCGGCGCCGGCCCAGCCAGCGCGTCGTGTCGGTGAGCGCGGAGTCGCCCGCTCAGCCCTGGTGCGTGCGGCGCCCCGTGCCGTGGGCGCTGAGCTCGGACAGCCAAGACGTCACGTGCTCGCGCTCCCGCTCGACCCACCCGTGGATGGCGCCCCGCATCTCCGGGTCCGCGATCCAGTGCGCGCTGTGGCACAGGGTCGGCTCCAGCCCACGCCGCACCTTGTGATCACCGCCCGCGCCGGCCTCGAAGCGGGTCCACCCGCGCTCCAGGCAGTGCTCGATGAGCTGGTAGAACGCGAGTTCGAAGTGCAGGTGGTCGAGCTCCTCGTCGCAGCCCCAGTAGCGACCGTAGAGGGCGCTTCCGCGCTGAAAATTCAGCGTCCCAGCGACGTACGAGCTTGGACCGGACTCTCCCGGTCGCTGCGCGAGGCTGCACACAACCCTCTCCGGCATCTCCGACTGCAGCCACGCGAAGAAAGCGTCGGTCAGGTAGCCAGGCGAGCCGTAGCGGTGGCAGCCCTGACGATACAGCCGGCGGATGGCCTGCCAGGCGTCGTCGCTCATGTCGCTGCCGCGCTCTACCGTCAGCGTCAGGCCGTGGCTCTGGCCCTTGCGACGCTCGCGGCGGATCTGCTTGCGCGCGCGCGACCGCATCGACGCAAGGAAGCCCTCGAAGTCGCCGTAGCCCCGGTCGACCCAGTGGTTCTGGTGGCTGAGCCTGTGGGCGTACCCCACCTCGCTGAGGCCCTCCGCTTCGTCGGCCCGCGTGAAGAGCCAGTGCACGCTAGACGCGCCAATCTGCTCGGCGAGCGCGACGAGCGCACCTCCGAGCAGCTGCGCCGCGCCGTCGTCGTGCTCTGGCGCGGTCAAGAGCCGGCGCCCCGTGACCGGGGTGAAGGGCGTGGCGACCACGAGCTTGGGGTAGTAGCGGCGGCCGCTGCTGTAGAAGGCCTCTGCCCAACGCCAGTCGAAGATGAACTCGCCGTAGCTGTTGGTCTTGACGTAGCTCGGCGCAGCGGCGAGCAGGCGTGTGTCCTCTGGCAGCGGGGTCCCGGCCGGGCGCGTGGAGAGGTCGTCGTCGGAGTCCACCACGAGCAAGTGCAAGGGCATCCACCCGGTGTCTTGCCCCACGCACCCCGTGCGCTCCAATCCGTGGAGAAAACGGTGCTCCAAGAAAGGGGAGTCGTCCGGGCACAAGGCGTCCCACACAGACGCCGGCACTGCGGCGAGCCCAGGGAGAGCGAGGAGCTGCATCGAGGTTCCTGGTCAGGGGTGAGCGAGGAGGGCGACCCGCGTCGACGCAGACCGGACGGCCCCCGCGCGTTGGATGCGACCGGGCGCGGTGAGGCGTGGTGCGCCAAGGCTCGGACCGGGGGGCCGGCACAAATGGCGTCGACCTCGACGCTGGGCAGACAGCCGCCGTTCAGTCGCGAGGGCGCAGCGACGCGACGTCGCGGCGTCGCCGCGAGACCAGCGCCAGCCCAGCCAGGATCAACACCCACAGCGGGTGAGGTGCCGCACGGCTCCCCGCCGTGCAGCCGCTGGACGGCGACGCGAGAGGCTGACCCGTGGCGCCGCCGGGGACGAAGCCGTCCGTACCGAACACGCCGTCGGAGCCCGCGGTGTCGGGTCGATCGCTCGAGCCCCCGTCGCTGCCGCCGCCGGACGTGTTTCCGCCAGCGTCAGCGCCGCCGGCG
>JAUIAC010000570.1 GCA_030425545.1 bacterium
CTCGAGCGCCGCGCCGCGGCTCGCGGCCAGCCGCAGGAGCGCCGCCGAGAGCCGACGCTCCTCGCGGTCGAGGCGCGCGCCGGCGACCCGGTCGGCGTGCGCGTCGGGCAAGGCGACCAGCGCGCCGGTGCGACAGAGGGCGTCGCGGCGTTCGGTGACCTGGACCTCGTCGCAGCGCAAGGTCGCGGCGGCCTGCGTGTCGACCCAGGCGCTCAGCGGCGCGGTGTGGCCCTGGCGGCTCAGCTGCTCCAGCGCGTGCTGGATGCCGGCGTCGATCCGCTCCGGTGCGTCCACCGCGACCCCCGACTGCCGCGCGACCTTGTCCGCCGTAGCGAACCCGAGGCCTGGGACCTCTGCGAGCCGATAGGGCGTCGCGCGGACGATGCGGGTCGCGTCCTCGCCCCAGCACTCGACCACGCGTCGCACCTGCCAGGGGCTCAGGGCCAGGCCGTGCAGCACCAGCAGCGCCTGATCGCGCGCCAGCCTGGGCCCCAGCGCCTCGCTCAGCGCCGCGCTGCGACGTGCGCCCAGCCCTCGCACCTCGGCCAGCCGCTCGGGCGCCGTCGCGATCACCTCGAGGGTCTCCGCTCCGAAGCGCTCTGCGATGCGCTCCGCCAGCCGGGGCCCGACGCCCTTGACCCCGGAGGCGGCGAGGTACCGGGCGATGCCCTCCGCGGTGGTGGGCAACACCGGCCGCGCGCCGCGGACGCGAAACTGGCGACCCCACTTCGGATCGTCGACAAAGTGGCCGGTGACCGCGATGCGCTCGCCCTGGCCCAGGCCCGCGAGGTCGCCCTTGATCACCCAGCGTTGGCCGTCGTCGAGCTCCAGCCGCGCGATGGCGAAGCTGCCGTCGGTCCACAAGACACGGCCCATGTCTCCTTCGAGTTGGGTCCCGCGTTCTTCAGTCATCCTTGGCTTCGGGGCGGGGCACCGGCAGCCAGACGACGTCAGCCGTCAGGGACTTGAAGCCGCGCTGCACCTTCACCTTGCACGCCCGCCCCTTGCAGGCGCGCAGGGCCTGGTCGAGCTGATAGCGGTCCGCCATCTTGCGGCCCTCAACCTCCAGGATGACGTCGCCCTTCTTCAGCGGAGGACGGTCGGCGGTGAGGAGCAACCCTGGGAACTTCATGGGGAAGTAGACCTCGCGCACGCCGAGCTCCGGCGCGAGGCGGCTCCACAGGGTGAACATCGCCGTCTTCCTCTCGATCTCGTCCTTCTTCGCGTAGACCTCGGCCATGGAGGGCTTGTCGGGCGTGCGAAACGACGCCAGACCCGCGCCCGAGGGCAGGGTCCCGGCCCGCCGGACGATGCGGGTGGGCTGCTCCGGCGCGACCCGGGCCTCGGCGTCGGCGAAGACGCGGCGCAGGGCCTTGTGGACCAGGGTCGTCACCGGGGGTCTCGGGTCGCCCTTCAGCTTCATCCTGGTCGGGTTGTCCTTGTCCTTGACCACGACGAGGGCCATCCGCTTGCCTCGCATCGCGTCGAGCAGCTGCACCTCCACCCGGACCGTCGCCTCGACGCCGTGCATGCGGTAGACCTTCTGGTTTTTCTTGCCCTTCTTGCGGGCGTCGACGATGTCGCGGACATTGGTGGCGCGGTTCTCCGTGATCTGCACCCACACGGCGACCCACCCGCGCAGGTCTCGCCGCTTGCCCTTGGTGCCGGTCACGAGGTTGGTGTCCACGGAGGCGATGCGCATCTCGTCGGGCTCTTTGAAGATCTTGTAGTCGAGCGGCCCGACGACGGGCAGGTCGGTGCGATCGAGGAGCCACGCGGCGACGTCCGACGTGCGCACCGCGACATCGATGGTCCGTGCGCCTGGCGTCATGTCCGCCACTGGGAAGACGATGAAGCCCCGGACTTCGGGCCCCTCCTCGGGGAGGGGGCGCTCCTCGACCACCTCGAAGCCTCCGCCGCAGCCGACCTGCGAGGCGAGGACCAGCGCGACCGTGAGCGCGAGCGCGACGCGGGTCATGCGTGCGGCGGGCGCACGCGCAGAGAGGACGGTGAGGGCGGGCGACGCGGTCATCAGCAGGTCCATCGAGACGGGTGGGTCGAGCCTGCATGAGGCCTCCGGTGTGCGCAACCGACCGACGGTGCGCCGACGCGACGCCGCCAAGCGCGGGCGTGGGAGGGCATCGAGCTCTCTGTGGTGCCCGGTCGCGGCGTGCGCCGTGCGGCCCGAGGTTGACGCAGCCGACGCTCCGTTCGCATGCTGCGGCCATGTTGCAGCGCCCCCGTCACCCTTGGTTCGGCTCCACCAGCGTCGCCCGGTCGATCCGCACGTGGTCCGGGTGGGGCGCGCTCGTCGTGCTCGCCGCGCTCAGCGGCTGTACCGTCGAGTCGACCACGCTGGACCCGCTGCCCTTTGGCGAGTGCCTCTGCGCCGACGCCACCTGCCCGACCGCGGTGTGCGACCTGCGCGTCGAGGTCGACCCGAAGACGTGCGCAGGCAAGGTCGGCGAGGTCGAGATCCTGATCGGTGAGCAGCTCGAGCAACGGGTGTGGTCTCCGGGGGACAACGAGCGCACCTGCAGCACGATCCCGCGCGGCGCCTCCGCCAAGCTCTTCGCCCGCGCGGACACCGACTGGCAGTGGCGCGAGACGGTCGCGTGCCCGGCCCCCGACGGCGCGGTCGAGACCGAGGGCCCCACCATCGTGCGCATCCTGCACTGCACGTCTGCCAAGTGACGACGCCGAGCGCTGTCTCGCCGCCACACGCTCCGGTGGCGACGCCGCCCCGTGCTGGGGCGTCCGCGGCGCGCATGCACGGCTCGCTGGCGTCGGCGCCGACCCCGGACTGGCTGGTCAGCGCGGACGCGGACTACGAGGCCCAGACCCCGGTGATGCGGCAGGTGCTCGACGCCAAGCGGGCCCACCCCGGCGCCATCGTGTTCTTCCGCCTCGGGGACTTCTACGAGCTCTTCTTCGAGGACGCGCTGGAGGTGGCGCCGCTGCTCGACATGGTGCTGACCTCGCGCAACAAGAAGGACGCGCGCCCGATCCCCATGTGCGGCTTCCCCCACCACGCCATGAGCGGCTACGTGCACAAGCTGGTCGAGCTGGGCAGACCCGTGGCCGTGGTGGAGCAGCTCGAAGACCCGAAGACCGTGAAAGGCATCGTCAAACGCGGCGTGACGCGGGTGATCACGCCGGGTGTCGTCCTCGAGACCGAGGCGCTGGACGGGCGGCGCGCCAACCACCTCGTGGCCCTGGTGCCAAGGCGCGGTGGGGGTGTGGGGCTCGCTGCGGCTGAAGTGAGCACGGGCGCGCTGCAGGTGGGAGAGCTCTTGCATCCCGCCGGCCTGGCGACCGTGTTGGTGCGCCTGGAGCCGCGCGAGATCCTGCTGCCGGCCGCGCTGCGACCCTGGCTCGAGGGGGTCCAGGGCGCGCGAGAGGCCCTGTGGACCCTGCGGGACATCCCCAAGGACGTCGCGCGCAGCCGCAAGCAGGGGCCCGAGGCCTACGCCGCGGCCTACCTGCGGGAGTACCTGGCGGAGGTGCG
>JAUIAC010000571.1 GCA_030425545.1 bacterium
GGGGGACCGGAGCCAACTCTATGGAAGGAGGCCCGGATGGACAACCCGACCTGCGTCGGCATCGATGTCAGCGCCAAGTCGCTGAGCGTGGCTTGGCGCGGCAGAAACAAGGACCCGGTATCACGGGCATTCCCCAACTCGCCGGCCGGCCACAAACGGTTGCTGCGGCAGCTGCCTTCATCCCGGCCGTTGCACGTCGCTCTCGAGGCCACCGGCATCTACCACCTCGACGTCGCGCTGGCCTTGGCAGGCGCTGAAGGCGTGGCGGTGATGGTTGTGAACCCGAAGGCGTCGCACAACTTCGGCCAGGCTATGCTGGCGCGCAGCAAGACAGACGCCGTGGATGCAGCGCTGCTCCTGCAGTACTGCGAGCGCATGCCGTGGCAAGCCTGGAACCCGCCGTCGCCGACGGTGTTCCAGCTCCAGACGCTGTGCCGCCACGCTGCGAACCTTCGCAAGCAGCTCGCTGCCGAGCGCACGCGACTCAAGCGTGCCCAGGCGACCGAGCAGCTGTCGGATCCAGGCGGACATTGAGCTCGGCATCAGCCAGTTGAGCGCCCGCGCGGACAACCTGCAGGCCCACGCCGAGGCGCTCATCGCAGGCGACGCGGAGCTCAGCGCGAGGTTTGCGTTGCTGTGCACCGTCCCCGGGATCGCGGGGAAGTCGGGGGCTCACTTGCTGAGCGAGTTGTCGTTGCTGCCGACAGACATGAGCGCCAAGCAATGGGTGGCGCACGTGGGGCTGGACCCGCGGCGCTTGGAGTCTGGGACCTCGGTGGCCGTGTGCGCATCTCGAAGCAGGGCAACCGGTACGTTCGTCAGCAGCTGTACATGCCAGCGCTGGTGGCGATTCAGCACAGCCGCGAGGTGCGGGGGGTCTACGAGTCCTTGGTTGGTCGCGGCAAGCCACGGATGAGCGCGGTCGTCGCGGTCATGCGCAAGCTTCTGCACGCTGTGTGGGGGATGCTGCGACACGGGTCTGAGTGGGACGGCTCGCGCTTCTTCCGCCTGGCCGCCACGAGCGAGTCGGCGGGTTGTGGGGCAACCGGACCTGTCGAGCCCGCGCCCGTGGCTGAAGAACTCAGCGGCGAAGTCGCCGCAGACGGAGGCGTCAGCGATGCAGAGGGCCTCCGCCAGCACACCACCAGCCCTGCCCGGAGCGCGGGGCGTGCGCAGTCCAGGGCAAGCCCACCGGGCGCAGCCGCGGAGCGGTCGGCGAGCGATTCGCTCGGCGAACCCTTGACGGTGTGCGGCCCGTGCTGAACGGAGTAGGATGTGGTGGCGGAGGTCCGAGCATCGATGCCGCCGGTGAGCGGCGCCGACGCTTGGTCGAAGGAGCCGGAGAAAGATGCGATGTCGGCTTGCGTTCGAAGAGAGAGTCTATCCTCTTGGGTGGCATGGCCGAGCGCTATGGCTCGCGCTTGCCCTGCCAGTCGACCGTGAAGGCGTGCACCGCGCGGTTGTTCTCCGGCTGGTCATCGCCTTGCTGGCTCGACGCTTCAACCACCACTGTCCAGCCGCCTGGGCCATCGACCGGCATCGGACAGACCGCCGTGCGCCGCACCGTCTCGCCAGGCTTGGGGATCGTGGGAAACGCGCCGGTGCAGTCCTTGGTCACGAGCCACGTGTCGGCTTTGCCATCTGTGGTTCCGTCCCTGGAGAAGACCACCTTGTGATTCGCGAGCGCGTCGAGCGTATTGTCACCGACATTGGTCGCGTTCCACTTGAGGGTCACCGTCTGCCCGGGCAGCCCCGCGGTGGGCTTGGCTGGCACCACGCGGAGGTCCGAGAGCACGAGGTCGGCGCAACCGGGCTTGTTTGCGTAGGTGCAGGCGCCAGAGGTGCAGGTGTCGGTAGTGCAGGTGGAGCCGTCGTCGCACGCGCTGTCTGCGTCGCATGACCCGCAAAACGGGATGGGATCGTGGCTGCACTCGCCCGTCTTGGCGTCACAAACCTCCAGCGTGCAGGGGTCATCGTCGACACAGGTCGGTTTGCCACTGCAACTGCCTGCCATGCACGTGCCGACCGCCAAGCACGTCTGGTCGCCCCCGCACGGCGAGCCGTCCGCCTTCGGCGTGTGGCTGCAGGTCCCATTGGGGCCACATGTGTCGATGGTGCAGGGCTGGTGGTCGTCGCAGTTCATCGGGACGCCGTCGGCACACATCGTGCGTGTGCCGGTAATCTCGCAGAGGGTCACAGCGCTGAATGAGTTGTACACGATGAATCCTTCGAGTTTCGTTGGCTCGACCACGACCAGCAGCACAACGATCGACCCGAAGGACCCGCGGCCCGGCTCATACCTGAAATAGCCGCCGGACGAACCTGTGCTCGATCCTGCCGGCCAGCCTCCTGAGAAGGCCGTGAGCCAGTCCGTGCCCGAGATGGTCCACTTGCCGCCTTGTTGATCCAGCGTGAAACGCGTCTTCCCTGCATAGCTGTGCCCTTCGAGATACTTGGCGAATTGGGTGGGTCCAAACTGCTCAGGCTTCGGGGCCACCGAAATCGTCACGTCGTAGGTCAACGGAAAGGAGAGCGCTCTGTTGTCGATTGTTGCGTCGGCCTCCCGCTTGGTGTCCGACCCGGCGTCGTCAACGACCTCGGGTTCAGCGAGCGTACCGGCGTCCTCGCCTGCCGTGTCTGTCGCCGTGCCCGGTTCGCCGGCGCTCGGGTCCGTGCCGCAGGTCACGAGGAACATCCAACACGCGAGTGTGGTGAGGGCGTGCGCCGCGGCCTGGCCTCGTGTCCCTCTATTCATGCCGCTCTCCCTGCTGGGGCCGCCAGTCTCGGCAAGACGCTTGTTCACGCTCGCTCGCTTCACCCTAGCAGATGGGTTGAGCCCCCCAAGTAGATGCCAAGCCTTTGCTAGCCCGTATCGCCCACAAATGAGATGAGCATCGCCCCAAACCTTTGTATGATCGGGGTGTTCAAACTCAACCACAGCTCAGGGCGATGCACACACACTGTACTCAGCAGAAGCTGACCTTCCAACCCCTTCTTCGCCGCAAAGTCGTCGCAGACTTCTCCGCCGGACAGACCGAGGATAGGCCGCACCCGCCATCGATTCCCGGCAAGCAAGCGGCCTCGAGCGAGAGCTGCATGAACGCTACGGGCTGACCCACCTCCGAGTCCGGAAGCGAGGCAGGATCCTCACCCTCGAGTCGGGGCCGGCCGACGCTGTCGTGCGTCACGCGCGCATGAAGCGCGACACTTCACACCTGTGGCTCCTCCAGATGCCGACGCGAGGTGGCCGCTGGGAGCCCACGCCGTTTCGCGACACCCTCGACAACCTCGTCGAGCTACTCGTGACCCAGTTCAGCTGGATGGTCGCTCCCTGGGACGACAACCAGGGAGACACCTCCGATCCCGAGTACTAGAACGCGACGCGGAGCGCGGCGCCCCGCGGGCTCGGCAGCAAGGTCACCCGGGCCGGTGTGGCCAGCAGCCGCCAGGTCGCGACGCCGGCCGCGGCCGCGCCCAGGCCCACCGCGACCCAGCCCCAGCGCC
>JAUIAC010000057.1 GCA_030425545.1 bacterium
TGCCACGACGACACCTCGGCGGCCGACCTGCTCGGGCGCTGGCTGGTGCGCGGCGGCGACACGGTGTGGCAGGACGGACCTGTGACCCGGGCGGTGCGCACGGGCGCGCTGCTCTACCTGGACGAGGTGGCCGAGGCGCGGCCCGACGTCATCGTGGTGCTGCACCCGCTCACCGACCATCGCAAGGAGCTCTTCCTCGACGCGACGGGCGAGCGCATCGACGCGGCGCCGGGCTTTGGCCTGGTGGCGAGCTACAACCCGGGTTACCAGCGCGGGCTCAAGGAGCTCAAGCCGTCGACACGGCAGCGCTTTGTGGCGTTGACCATGGGCTACCCGAGCGCCGCGGACGAGGCCCACGTGGTGGAGACCGAGACCGGGGTGCCGGCGAAGGTAGCCAAGCGCCTCGTCACCCTGGCCAACAAGGTCCGTGCCCTGGACGAGCTGGGGTTGGCCGAGCCGGCGTCGACGCGGCTGCTGGTGGACGCCGCGCACCTCGTCGCGGGTGGGATGCCGCCGCGGCTGGCGTGCCGCGTGGCCGTCGCCGAGCCGCTGAGCGACGACGCTGAGGTCCTCGCGGCCCTGGGCGACGTGATCTCGCTGGCCTTCTGAGCGGCGATGGCGACGCACCCGACCGAAGAGGCGCCCAAGCTCGAGTTCGACTTCGAAGAGCGGATCTTCGGTCGACTCTGGCGGTGGTGGCGCGGGCACGCAGACCAGGCCGAGCGGGTGGGCGCGGTGGACTGGGCGCCGCTGAGCCGGCGGTTGGGGCTGGTGGCCAGCGTCTTCGCCGGGCGGCCGGCACGGCTGGTGGCGGCGAGCGGCGTGGGTGGCACCGGCGGCGAGCGGGTGCTTGTGCCCTGCCCCTTCCGGGTTGTGCCGCGTGAGGACGTCGAGGTGCCGGCGACGACGGACACGCCGATGTCGCGGGAGGCCCTGAGCTTCGAGGCGCTGTTGCTGCGCGTGGTCATCGGCGGGGCGCTGCTGGCGGAGAGCGAGCGGCTGACCTGGCACCAGCGTCTGGCCCGGGCGCTCGAGCGGCTGGACCTGGAGCTCCCGGGGCTGGCGGCGCGGCGCGCGGCGGTGCTGGCCCAGTCCGCCGACCCGGCCGTGCTGTGGGGTCGCCCGGTGGACGGGGGCGTCGCCGAAGAGACCGACGCCGGCGCCCTGCCGCCCGACGCGGGCGCGGCGCCGGACGCCGAGGGCACCGAGCGCTCCGCCCCGACGCCCGACTCGATCGAGCTGGCCACCCTGGACCCCGACAAGCCGGCCGACCCGCTGCTGACCCCGGCGGTGGAGCAGGTGCAGACCGCCGACGAGTACCGCGGTGGCCACCGCACCCTCGACGGGGAAGACGAGCTGGCCGACCACGCCGACGCGCTCGAAGAGGTCGACATGCGCGTCCTGCTGCGCGGCGGCGCCGGGGTGGGCAGCGTCTACCAGGCCGACCTCGACGGCATGACCCTGCTCGGAGACGACGCGCCCGCCGCGGGCGAGGGGCTGCCCTTCGACGAGTGGGACGGGCGCAAGCGGGCCTATCGCAAGGCGTGGGCGCGGGTGGTTCCGGTCGCCGCGCCGGACGGAGACCGCGCCTGGATCGCCGAGGCGCTGACCCGACGGCGGCGGACCATCCGCGACGTGTGGGCGCAGACCCACGACCAGCTGCGCAAGCGGCAGCGCCTCGGCCGGCAGCTGCAAGGCCCGGAGATCGACGTGTCGGCCGTGGTCGAGGCCCACGCCAACCGCCTGGCTGGTCGCACGCCCTCGCCGCGCCTCTACGTCGCGCCCCGCCCGCGCAAGCGTGAGCTGGCGGTGACCCTGCTGCTCGACCAGAGCCTGTCGGCCGCGGCCTGGGTCGAAGGCACGCAGGTGCTCGAGCTGGTGCGCGACGCCGCGCTGGTGCTGGGGGAGGTGGCCTGGTCCCTCGACGACGAGCTGCGGGTGCTGAGCTTCTGCAGCCACACCCGGCACCGCTGCGAGGTCGCCGAGCTCAAGGGCTGGGGCGAGCGCTGGCCCGACGTGCGCCACAAGCTCGCGGGCATGACCCCGCGCGGCTACACGCGGCTCGGCCCGGCGCTGCGCTACGCCACCGCCGGGCTGCGACGCCACCCTGCACGTGACCGACTGCTGCTGGTGATCACCGACGGCAAGCCCACCGACCACGACCGCTACGAGGGCCGCTACGGCATCTCCGATGTACGTCAGGCCGTGCGGGAGGCCGAGCGGGACCGGGTCGCGGTGCGGGCGCTGTGCATCGCCAAGGACGCCGGCCCAGCGCTGGCCGCGCAGTTCGGGGCGGGGCGATGGCGGCTGCTACCCCACGCGAGCGCCCTGCCGGGAGCCCTCGGTGAGGCGCTGGGGCGTTGGCACACGGGGTAGGCGGACGAGACGGCGTGAGCGCGGCCTGCCTCGGCGGCGCCGCTCATTTCCCGGTGTCGTTCTTGAAGGGATCTGCCATCGGCAGCGGCTTGCAGAAGGGGCCTCCCTCGAGACGAGCGGCTTCATGGGAACCTCCTTGCGCGGCGGAGGGTGCAACATCGAGGCGCGCCCTGCGTCCCATTCTTGCCAGCCGGTGCGGCGGCGAGCGCCGGTGCGGACGCGTCGCTCCTCCACCCTACCCTCGCGCGAGCGCACCCCCTACAGTGGTCCCGCGAGCGCTCGTTCAGCCGCTCGCGCAGCCGCGCCGCCGCGTCGCGGACGCACAGCCACCTCGCGACCCGGGCGCGCCATGAGCAACAAGAGCAGACTCGTCTACACCAGCGAGGGCGGCCGGGTAGGCGGCGACGAGCCGAAGCCGAAGCGCGCCACCGGACGCTCGAAGTCGCGTCGCCCCCAGACCGCCTCACCCGCCGACGGCGTCGTGCGCATTCACCGGTCCACCAAGGGCCGCCGCGGCAAGGGGGTCTGCCTCGTGAGCGGGCTGCCCGAGACCGGCCCTGAGCTGAAGGCGGTGGCCAAGAAGCTCAAGCAGGCCTGCGGCACAGGCGGCGCCGTGAAGGACGGCGTGGTCGAGATTCAGGGCGACAACCGCGACAAGCTCAAGGCGGAGCTCGAGAAGCTGGGGTACACCGTCAAGCTGGCGGGCGGCTAGCGGAGTACGGTCCGGTGCCCTGGGCGGGAGGCGCCTCGTCTACGCCCGTCGATGGACGACGGCCCGTCCCGACCGCCGCGCATGGGCCGCTCCGGTCCCTCCTGGCCGCTTGGCACGCGAGGGCAGCCATGGGTGTTAGCAGACTGCGCCTTTTCTCCGTTCTTGCAGCCACGCCGGTCAGTCTGCTGGGAAGGGGAAGCCACGGCTTGCCGTGGCCGGGGGCGCTCGTAGCCCCCAGAAGGACAAAAAGCTAGCAGATTGCGGCGACAATCAATTTCGCCGCAGTCTGCTAGAACACCGACATCGACCAGCTGTAGAGGAACTTGCTCCCGTTCTGGCCGCCGGAGGAGTTGGCCGCCGTGAAGCCCGCGTAGATGGGCTGGCCGTTGCTCCCCAGCGTCTTCCACACATCGTGAATCACCGTGGCCACGGGCGCCTTGGGCTTCGCCTTGCCCGCGTCACCGATGTAGACGCTGACCTTCTTGGCGCTGGCGTCGTAGTCGACCCAGGTGACCATGTTGTAGAGGCGGCTGTTGCTGACGATGCCGCCCTTGCCGATCAATCCCTTGCCGTCCGCTCGGACGTAGAGCGTGCCTGAGCCTTTCTTGTATCCCGTCACCTGGACGACGAAGGCCGGCGCGTATTTCAGCGTTCCACCGTCGCCATAGCCGCTCGACGGCAGCTTGGTCCCCGCGCTCGTCGACTGCAGCACCAGCGTGTAGCCACGGGTGTAGCCGCCAACGTGGTACTTGATCTGGAAGCTCTTGCCCTTCTGCAGCGGCGTGGTCAGCCACATGGACCCCCGCGTGTTGTCGCCTCCAGTGACCAGCCTCACGGTGTTCGACTGGTAGGCGGCCACGCCCGTCAGCGCCAGCTTCGTCGTGTCGCAAAACGAGGGGAAGTCGAGGGCATGCTCCGGCCGGTGCTTGTCCGCTGGCGTTGAGATATCGACCGCGACCTTCGTTCCCTCGATCGTGGCTCGGCCGACGTAGGTGGTGCCGCTGTCAGGCCCAACATAGAAGGTGTTGCGAGTGACGCCCTTGCTGTCGCTCGTCGTGGTCTTGAACTTGAACGAACCCCCGTTGGGCGATGTCCACGTGACCTTCGTGTTGGCGAGGGGGATGTCGCTGCCGTCGGTGACCAGCACCGTGTAGTCGAGGAAGGGGGCTGCGCCGGGTGACGCCTTCTGGCCACCTCCGCACAGGGCCTTGATCTTGTAGGGCACGCCGCAGTCCTCATTGAGCGCAGCGTCGCAGTCCTGGTTCCCCCCCCCGCACGCGTCGATGGGCTGCGGGGTGACCTCGCCCAGGCAGCCCGTTCCGCTGCCGAAGCCGTTGCACTGAGTTGTACCAGAGGTACAGGTGCCCACGCCCAACGTGCCTTTCGGCCCGGTGTAGCACGACACCGTAAAGCCAGCGGGAACCGACTTGTGCTGGCAGCCCGTGCTGCTGTCGCACGTGTCCGACGTGCAGGGCTTGTCGTCGTCACACGACTTCGTCTTCGTCGTCTGGCAGGCGCCGCTGGAGCACTGCGCCTCGGCTGCGCACTTGTCGCTGTTCGTGCACGGGCTCCCCGCGGTGAGCGGGGTATGCACACAGTCACCGGTGGTCGCGTCGCAGGAGTCCTTCGTGCACGCGTTGCCGTCCGCACAGTCCTTGAGCTTGTTGGACTTGCAGGCTCCGGAAGCGCAGCCCGCCGACTGCACACACTTGTCGGCGACCGCGCACGCCGTGCCCTCCGTCACGGGCTGGTTCGCACACAGGCCGGTCTCGGGGTCACACGCGTCATTGGTGCACACGTTGGCGTCGTTGCAGTCCTTGGTCTGGAGCGCCTTGCAGGCCCCCTTGTCGCACGCCGCGGAGAGCACGCACTTGCTCTTGAGTGTGCACTTGACGCCGTCTGCGATGGGCGAGCTGGTGCAGGAGCCGGTCTTGGAGTCGCAGGCGTCTTGAGTGCACGCCTTGCCGTCATCGCAGGACAGGGTCTTGACCGCGGTGCACGCCCCAGACGTGCAAGCCGCGGCGGTGACGCACTTGTCCGGTGAGGAGCACACGTACCCGTTCTGCAGCGGGACGTGCGCACACTTGCCCGTGGCGCTGTCGCAGCTGTCGACGGTGCAGGGCTGGCCGTCGTCGCAGTTCTTCGCCTTGGTCTTGGCGCACAGCCCGGCCTTGCACGCCGACTCGAGCGCACACTGGTCGCCGGTGGCGCAGGCCTTGCCGTCCTTGTCGTGGGTGTGCGTGCACTTGCCCGAGGTCGACTCACAGGCGTCGATGGTGCAGGGCTTTCCGTCGTCGCAGTTGACCGGAGACACCGCCTTGCAGACACCGGCGGCGCAGTGCGACGTCTGCACACAAGGGTCGCCGAGCGGGCAACCGAAGCCGTCCTTGAGCGCCGTGTTGACGCACTTGCCGCTCTTGGAGTCGCACGCGTCTTGGGTACACGGCTGACCGTCGTCACAGTTGACGGGCACCTGGGTCACGCACAGCCCCTGGGCGCACACGGCGGCCTTGACGCACGGGTCCACCACCGAGCAAGTGACGCCGTCCTGCTTGTTGGACTTGGTGCACGTGCCGGTCTTTGTGTCGCACCCGGAGGTCGTGCATGGGTTGCCGTCGTCGCCGCAGTTGACCTTGGAGTTCGGCTTCTCCTCACACTTGAAGGGCATCTTGCCGAGGTTGCACCACAGCGTGCCGTTGCAGGCGTTGCCGTCGCCGAGCTGCGCGTCGCAGTCGAAGCCGACCAGGTGAGGCCCACACTGACAGGTGTCTTCGCCCGGCGCGCACTTGCCCGCCTTGTCGCAGTGGTCGCCCACAGTGCAGGGCTGACCGTCGTCACACCCCAGCGTGACGGGCTGCACCTGCATCGCGCACTTACCGGTCTTGGCGTCACACGTGTTCTTGTTGCACGCGGTGTCGTCCCCCGGGAAGCAGTACACGACCGTCAGCGGGTTGAGTACGCACTTCTTGTTCGCCTTGTCACAGATGAGCGTGCCGTTGCACAGGTCCGCGTCCTCGAACTTGGCGCAGTCCGAGTCCACCTGACACACGCACTCGGGCGACTTTCCCGAGGCTGTGCACGTGCCCTGCACGCAGGCGTCGCCGATGGAGCAGGCGTCACCGTCGTCGCACGGGCTCCCGTCCTTCTTCGCGACCGCTTGGCAGCTCCCCGTCTTCGGCACGCAGGTCGGCTCGAGACAGGGGTTCTTCGACTCAGCGCACTCGACCACGGTCGACGGGTTGACCTCGCAGCTGTTGAGCGCCTTGTTGCAAAAGAGCGTGCCATTGCACAGGTCGCCGTCCTCCTTGGCCTTGCAGTCGGCGTCCGTGCTGCAGGTGCACAGGTTGGTCTTCGACGCGCACGCGCCGCCGTCGCAGACCTCGTCTTTGGTGCAAGGGTTGCCGTCGTCGCAGGCCTTGCCGTCCCCGACGGGCGTCGGGCCGCACACGCCCGTCCCCGTGTTGCACACGCTGGCCTGACAGGCCCAGTTGCCTGCCGTCGGGCACGCCACAATCGTCGCTGGGTTGAGCAGGCACGTGCCGTCGGCCTTGTTGCAAAAGGGCACCCCGTTGCACTTGTCGCCGTCGTCCGTGCAGTCAGCGTCCGTCTTGCAGTCGCAGATGTAGGTCCCCGGCTCGCACGCCCCATCGGCGCAGATGTCCCCCTTCGTGCAGGCGCTGCCGTCGTCGCACTCCACCCCCTTGGTCACCGGCTGGATTGCGCACTTGCCCGACGCAGGCTGACACGTGTTCTTGGCGCATTGCGTGTCCTTGCTGGTGGCGCAGGCGACGATCGTCGCCACGTTGAGCTTGCACGTGCCAGAGTCGCAGTAGGGCAACCCGTTGCAGAGGTCGCCGTCGTCGGGGCAGTCGGCGTCGCTCTCGCAGGGACAAGCGGCGTCATTGCCCTTGCAGACGCCACCGGTGCAGGTGTCTTGCACGGTGCAGCCGAGCCCGTCCTCGCACGCCGCGCCGTCTGGGCGGTCCTCGGTCTCGCACGTGCCTGTCTCGGGTTTGCAGGCAGCCACCTTGCACGGGTCCTTGGGCTGCTCGCAGACCTTGGCCTTGGCGCTGCACGTGCCCACGCTGCACACGCCTGGGTGGCAAGCGTCACCGCCGTCGCAGATGGCTCCGTCGGGAGCCGCGACCTTGAAACACAACCCCTTGTCGCACGCCCACGCCTGACAGGCCGTCACCTCGCCCTTGCAGTCGCCGCTCGCGACGCACTCGGTCCCCGCCACAGCCGTGTCGACCGGGGCGCCCGTGTCCACCGGGGCCACCTCGGCGACCGCGACGTCTTCGCCGCCATCGAGCGGCGCATCGGCGCCGCCGCAAGCCACGACAAGGCCACACAGCGCACCCAGCAGCCCTCGTCGAATCAGCGCAGAACTCATGGTGCCTCCGGCCACAATGTGGCCGCTGTACGGTTCCTCATTCACGAGTGTCGGAGCTGGCCCGTATGGTGGGGGATTCAGTGTGCGCGGGCAAGCGTGCCCGCGCGACCCACGGCCCCTGTCCATGGCCAGGCTACAGGCTGCTGGCTCGCTTGAGGCGGCCCGGTCTTGCGCCCCATTCGCGCCGCGGACACAGTGAGCGTCCCGCGCCAGGAGACCCAACGTGACCGACAGGCCAGGCCACCCCGACGTGACCAACAGGCCCAGCCGCGCGCGCGGCTGCTTCGCGCGCATCTCCCAGGCCGGCTCCTGGCTCTCGCTCGCGGGCGCCGCGGGCTGCTGGCTCGTCGTCGCGCTCTTCTTCGCCCTCGGCGCGGCAGCCCTTCAGAGCGACCTGGACTGGCTGACGCCCTCGTTCTCCGCCGCTGAGGAGGCCGACGGCGTGCTGCTCGCCGTGGTGCTCGTGGTGTTGGAGTTCATCGCCTTCGGGCTCGCGATCCTGGCGGCGCTCGTCGCCCTGATGATCGGGATCCTGGCGCCCGCGGCGCTCGCGTGCGCGCTGCACCTGATCGGCGTGGCTGCCTCCTTCGCGGCGCTGGTCAGCTCGAAGACCGGCGGCGCAGGGCGACTGATGGCCCTGCCCGCCCTCGCCCTCCACGTGCTCGGCGGCGTCGGGGCCGTGGTGTGGCTGGCCTACTGGGCCCAAAGCCTGGCGACCCAGCAGGGCTAGCAGACTGCGCCTCAGGGGCTCGCTCCCACAACAGACAAAAAGCTCGCCGAGTGCGGCGACGATCCACCTCGCCGCAGTCCGTAGGCCGGCGACCTCCAGCGGTCGAGCCGCGCAAGGCCAGTGGCTCCCAGAGACCCTCCGCCGCTCCAGGCCTGGCGACGCTGACGCCGCGGGCCCCGACGCAGATTGACCCTCCCCCACTCGGGCGCTAGGTTCCCGCGCCCCCGCGTGCAGGCCTGCTGCGGGGCCCGGAGCCCCATGGCGCAGCCAGACAGCCAGCGTTGGACGTCGGTCATCTTCGCGGTGGCGAGCCTGGCGCTCGCTGTCGGGCTCGTCGTCGCTCTCGGCGGCGGCAGCCTGCACGCGCGCGCCGGCAACCTGCGGGTCAGCGCCAGCACCGTCCCTGCGCTCTACGTCATGCACCACAAGACGGAGCCTGGTCGCGCCTATCTGGTGAGCCGCCGCGCCTCGACCGTGCGCCGCAGCCGCCAGTCGCAGCCCGGCAAGAAGCGGCAGCTGCTCTCGTTCGACGTGCCCGAAGCGCCGGGGCAGCTGGGCTACGTTGCCCTGCACAAGCGCCACGGCGTGACCGTCCTGCTGCCCATCGCCGCGGTGCCCGACTGGAGCTGCCCGCTGCTGCACTCCTTCGGCGCGGCCAAGGTGCCGTCGTGGCCCCTGGCGCGGGTCGAGTTGCGCCAGCTGCACGTCAACCGGGTCTACGCTGGCCTCTACCTCTTCGTGGAGCTCCCCCACGACCGCACGACCGCGCAGGGCGGCGACGGCACGCTGCGCCAGATCCTCGCCGTCACCGCCAAGGGCGCCTCGCGCATGAGCACGCGCTTCGACGACGGCATGGGCACGCTCATCGGCCGGGTCATCCTCGGCAAGTTCCCGCTGCGGCAGCGCCCTCCCCAGACCGTGCGCTACCTGCAGCACGCCTGCGGCCACCCCGCCACCCAAGCCTTCGTGCTCGACGGCAAGGCCCCCTGGCTCGCCCGCCGCTCGCCGCTGCCCTTCGACCTGGCCGAGCTCTACGCCCGCGCCCAGGGCACGCCTGCGGCCTTCGTCGCCGACACCCGCTTCGCGCGCTGGCTGCAGCGGCCCGACCCCGACGGCGAGGCTCCCCGCCCCGCCTGGACCCCGCGCGCGCGCGCCCAGCTCGCCGCGCTCTGGCAGTCCTACCTGCCCGCCCTGGCCCACGCGCTGGTCCTCGACGCCAAGGTCCGCGACGTGCCGCCGCCCTCGGCCGCCGACGTCGCCAAGCGCCTTGGCGCCGCCACCGCCCTCGGCCTGCCCCTCACCGAGCCCAAGGCGGAGGCCGCGCCATGAAGCTGCGACCGCTCCGCTCCGAGCTGAAATACGTCGTCCACCACAGCGACAAGGCCAAGCTCATGGCCCGGTGGAGCCCCTTCCTCCGCCGCGCCGACTTCACCAACGCGCACGCCGTGACGCCCATCCTCAGCCAGTACTACGACTCGCCGACGCTCGAGTTCTACCGAGAGAAGCTCGACGGCATCAAGGTCCGCAACAAGGTCCGCCTGCGGGTGTACGGCCACCGCTACGAGGCCGGACAGACAGCCTTTCTGGAGATCAAGCACCGTCGCGGCGACAAGGTGCGCAAGTACCGCCAGCTGCTGCGGGACTTCAGCGAGGCCGACCTCGACCCGAGCCGCTGGCGCTTCGACGAGCCGGCCATGCGCGCGGCCTTCATGACCCTGGTGGAGCGCTACCGGCTCAAGGCGTCGGCGCAGGTCTACTACCAGCGCGAGGCGTGGGAGGGCATCGTCAACCCCTCGGTGCGCATCACCTGGGACAGCCAGCTCATGGCCCTCTATCCCGGCGAGCCCTTTCGGCGCAGCGTGCTCTTCGATCCCGAGCGGCGCATCATGGCCGACACCCTCTCCATCCTCGAGGTCAAGGCCACCGAGGAGCTGCCGGCGTGGGTGCACGAGGGCGTCGTCGCCGCAGAGTTGCGACAACAGACCGTCCCCAAGTACATCACGGCGGTAGAGGCGCTCGCGCTCCAGCGACGCATGAACGAGGGGGTCTACCTATGACCCTTTGGCCACCCCGGACCGACTCAATCCGACATCGCCAGCAACCGATCCCCAGCCGCGCAGCTGCGTGGCCCACCCCAGGCGTGGACGCATGAACTCAGAGACCACCTTCTTCCTCGACAAGCTGCTTCGAACGGCGGAGCCCAACCTCTTCTCGGTGGGCGACCTCTTCCTGTCGATGACCGTCGCCACCTTGCTCGCCTTCGCGCTCACCAGCGTCTACCGGCACACGCACCGCGGCACCAGCTATTCGCAGTCCTTCCTCGTCACCATGTTCATGATGGCGGTGGCCACGTCGGTGGTCATGCTGGTCATCGGTAGCAACATCGCGCGGGCCTTCAGCCTCGTGGGCGCCCTGTCGATCATCCGCTTCCGCACCGCGGTCAAGGACTCCCGCGACACGGGCTACCTCTTCGCCGCCATGGTCGCGGGCATGGGCTGCGGCACGCAGTTCTACCAGGCGGCCATCGCGCTCGTGGGCTTCCTCTCCGTGCTGCTCATGGCCATCTACCAGTTCGACTACGGCCTCAAGCGCAAGATGGAGAGCGTCGTGCGCGTGACCTTCAAGTCGGCCGAGGGCGCCGAGCAGCGCATCGAGGACACCCTCACGGGCACCTTCCGCGACGTGAAGCTCATCAACCGGGTGCTCGACTTCTACGAGGACCACGAGACCAACGTCTACGTCGTGCGCCCCAAGAAGGGCGTCGAGCCGAGCGTCATCGAGGGCCAGCTGAAGGCGCTCGAGGGCATCCGTGAGATGGCGCTCTACCAGAGTGACCAGCATGCGCCCTTCTAGCCGCCTGCTCTCGGCCGACCCGACCGCGCGCTCGTCGACGTGGCGGGTCTGGGCGACGCTCGCGTTGGTCTTCGCCCTGGTGGGCGGGGTCTTCGTCTTCGGCGACCTGGCCCAGCGCCGGGTGGTCGACGCGGCCGCCCGGACGCGCGCTGGCCACGGGCTCCACGGCAGCTGGCGCGACGCCGCGGTGGAGCTGTACCTCAACCTCATCGGCTCGCCGATGGTCCGCGACGTCCCAGAGCTGCTGACCCTGGGGCTGCCGGTGTTCGACCTGCGCGTCGACGCCAACGACCTGCGCGCGCTGCACAAGACCGCCGACACCGTCACCGCGTCCGGGCTCTCGCTGGGCATCGAGCGGCCCAAGTACGACGCCATGCTCTGCCTCGACGAGCGCTGGACGCCGGTGCGCATCAAGCTGCGCGGGCTGACCAAGGACCACTACAACAAGAACCACTTCTCGTTCCGCCTGAAGCTGCCCAAGCACGCGATGCTCGACGGCATGCGCGAGGTGAACCTGCTCGAGCCCTACGACAAGGGCCTCTTCGTCGACCCTGTGACCCACGAGGTCATGGCGCGGCGGGGCCTGCTGACGGCCCGGGACCGCTGGGCTGTGGTGCGCCTCAACGGCGCGGTGGTCGGCCTCTTTCAGATGTGGGAGCACTTTGGCCGCAGCATCTTCGACCGCAACGGCCGGCCCGAGGGCATCATCGTCGGGGGCGACGGGCAGCGCTTCGGCCAGGCGGGGAACTTCAAGGCCAAGGTCGACGCGGCGCTGCAGCAGCTGGTGCGCTGTACGCCCAAGCGCGACGCTCAGCCGCCCGAGGGCTGCGGTTGGACCTGGATCAACCAGGTCTTCGACGTCGACCGGCTGGCCTGGAGCATGGCCATGTCGAGCCTGCTCTACAGCACGCACACGTGGAACCCGGACAACCTTCGCCTGTTCTGGGACCCGGCCTGGGGCCGCTTTGAGCCGATTCCCTGGGACTACAGCCTCTACCCCCTGCCCAGCGGGCCCAAGGCCGACGGCGAGACCCTGCGCCGCGGCCTCTCAGAGCTGCTGCTGGCGAGCGGGCCCATGCGCCACGAGCGCGAGCTGCGGCTCTGGATCCTGCTCAACGAGGACGTGCCGAAGATGATGGCGCGGGCCCGGGAGCGCTTCGCGGCGCTCCGCCCTGCCCTGGCGCTCGACCGCCGACACCTCACGCTCGCGCCCGACGACGAGCGCCTGCGGGTCTACCTCAAGCACCTGCAGCACAACGACAAGGTCATGCGGCGGGTGCTCTCGGCGGTGCGGCTCGAGGTCGCGCCCGGACCGGAGCCTGGGTCCCTCCGCGTCGCCAACCACGCCCGCAGCGCGGTGTGGGTGACGGCGGTCGTGCTCGACGACGGCGCCGCGGTCGAGCTGCCCAGCCCCGTGACGGTGTACGGCGCCTGGCATGGCGCGCCCGGTCTGGCAGGGCTGCGCGTGGCGGTCCCCGCTGGCCGCACGGTCACCTCGCTTCGGGGGCGCAACGCCATCGCGGGCAACCCCGTGAAGGCGTCGCAGGTCCTGCGCAAGGCGGCGCTCCCCGCGCCGGCGCCCCGTCCCGAGCGCGGCCCGCCCTCCGTCGCGCTGCCCGAGGGCGTGACCCGCGTCACGCAGAGCCCAGGGCACCTGACCTTCGGCCCCGGCGAGGTGATCCTCCGGCGCACGCTGCGGCTGCCTCCAGGGGTCGACGTGACCCTCGCGCCGGGCACCACGCTCCTGCTGGGCCCCAAGGTGTCGCTGGTGATGGAGGGCAAGCTCGACGCCCTGGGCACGCAGGCCGCGCCCATCCTCATCCGCGCGCTCGACCCCAAGCAGCCCTTCGGCACGGTGGCCCTGCTCGGCCGACGCACGCGGCTGCCCAAGGTCCGACTGCGGCACCTGCGGGTCGAAGGCGGCGTGGGCGGCGAGCACGAGCGGGTGGTCTTCACCTCGGCCTTCGCGCTCCACGGCGCCGACGTGTGGCTGCGCGACTGCACCTTCGTCGACGCGGGCTCCGACGACGGCGTCAACTTCAAGAACGCGCGCATCGACATCGCGCGCATGCGGGTCGAGCGCAGCCGCGACGACGCCTTCGACTGTGACTTCTGCCGCGGCACCGTGCGCGACAGCGTCATCGTGCAGGGCGGGGCCGACGGCTTTGACTTCTCAGGCAGCGACGTCCACCTGATCAACGCCCGCGTGGAGGGCTGTGGCGACAAGGGCTTCTCCATCGGCGAGCACACCAAGGCCGTGGTGGAAGCCGGGGATGTGCAGCGCTGCGTCACCGGCGCGGCGTCGAAGGACCTCTCGCAGCTCGAGGTCATCGGCGGCCACTTCCGTGATCTGACCGTGGGCTTCGCCATCTACGTGAAGAAGGGCACGTTCGGCGTCGCCACGCTCAAGTACACCCGCGCGCCCAAGCTCGAGCGTGTGGTCACGCGCGAGCTGCGCGAAGACCTCGGCGGCGCACCGAAGCTGGGCGTCTGCCCCCGCTGAGCGCGCCGCCGCCACCGGCGTACAGACGGGGGCCGCTCAGGGCTTGCAGGTGCAGGGCTGCTGCGCCGTGCAGCGCTTCCGCACCAGCTTGTCACGCACAACGCCCTGCCGGTCGATCATCCGCACCGTGAGCGTGTCGCCGTTGAAGTCGAAGACGCCGGTGCCGACCTCCGGCACGTAGCTGCGCAGCGGCGGCTTGAAGGTCGCCGGCAAGGGCTTGCCGTAGTTCCGGGCCCACAGCGCGCTGCCGGGGTAGACGATCGGCACGCCCGGACCCGCGTCGCAGGCGGCGGTCTTCACCTGCGCGGCGCTGTCCACCACCGCGGTCACCGGCAGGTAGCGCTGCCACGAGTGACACGCCGCGCCGATGAAGAGGTCGGCGCCCCCCTTCACCGCCGCGTCGAGCACCTCCTCGCGCACCCACGCGGTGGCCTGACGGTCGATCTTGAAGGGGTCCCGGGTCAGCGGCAGCTCATGGGTCACGACGATGTTCCAGTCCTGGGGCGAGGCCTGCAGGGCGTCCGTGAGCCACTGGGCGTGGGGCGTGGTCGCATCGAACTTGGCGCTGTTGATCACGAAGAAGCGCGCGTGGCCGTGGTCGAACCAGTAGTTGAGCCCGGCGACCTTGGCCTTGGGGCCGTTCAGCGGCACGACGTAGTTGGCCGGCAGCGGCAGCCCCTGGTCGGTGAGCTCGTCGTGGTTGCCCAACACCGGGGCCACCAGCGTCTCGGCCGCCGTCTTCACGAAGGGCAGGAACGCGCGGGACGCGTAGTGTTCCCACTCGCCGTGCGGATAGACCACGTCGCCCACGTTGAGCAGCAGGTCGGGCTTGAACGCGCCCACCACGTCGTCGAGCGCCGCCGCGCCGCTGCCGCCTACCCCGACGTTGCTGACCGCGACCATGCGCCACTGCTTGCCCGGGTCGCCGTACACCACTCCCCCGCGCGGGGTGCCGAGCAGCTTGCCGTTGCGCAGGTGGCTGACCAGGTACACGTGAACGGTGCCAGGCTGGGTCGGTCGCGGCACCTGGAACACGTGGCGCAGGCGCCCCGTGGATCCCACGGGTTCGATCTTCGGCGGCGGCAGCGGCTGCCACGGTCCGCCCGGCGCCTTGCGCCACTGCAGGTAGAAGGTGTCGTGGTCGGCCGTGTCGCGGCTCGTCACCCGCGTCTGAAAGGCGACGGTGGCGCTCGCCCCCGGCGCCCCAGAGCTCCCGACTTGGAGCGAGGGGGCCACGTGCCACGCGTGCGTGACGTGTGGCACCGCGGTCACCGCCGCCCAGGCGTACACCGGGGTCAGCAGCCCGAGGGTGTCGGTCACCGTGATCAGGATGCCGCCGGGCGCCGCGCCGGGGACCACCGGGACCGAGATCACCGGGGCGTCCGTGAGCGGAAACTGCTGACTCGGCAGCCCGCCGATGGTCACGACGGAAGGATCGGCGACGCTCACCACCAGCGCGTTGCCGCTGGCCCCTGCCGCCGTGCTCAGCCCGAGGGGGGCGCTCACGTGGAGCGGCTCAGCGGCGCCCTTGGCCACCAGCCGCACCACCGCCGGCGACGACGCGAGCTTGGGAGTCCCGACCTTCACCGCCAGCTTGGCCGTCACCAGACCGGGCGAGGTCGCCACGAGCGTGCTGACGCCCGACACGCCAAAGGAGAGCGGCACGGCCACCTTGGGCTCGGCGCCCTTGGCGATCTTGAGCGTGCACGGCGGCGCGGCGACCCGCTGCGGCGACGAGGACGACACGTCGACATAGACGTCGTGCGCGTCGTTGGCCCCCGGGGGCAGCTGGAGCCAGACCTGACCCGTGGAAGCACCCACCGCCTGCAGCTCCCGGCGGTCGAAGCGCAGGGCCGCAGGGGCGGTCACCACCAACGTCGGCCGCAGGGCGGGGTCTGTCGCCTCCGAGGTGTGCACCACCGTCGACAGGTCGCCGTGGCTGCTGTTGGGGAAGGTCACCGGCGACAGGCCGAAGGTCTTCTTCTCGCCCTGGGTGTCGGTCAGCTCGATCCACGCCTGGGTCACCTTGCCCCCGGGCCCGGACACGGCCCACTCGTCGCGCACGGAGAGCCACCAGCGACCCGCAGCCGGGCTGCCGCACAGCCCCCCGCCCTGGGCGGTGCACAGCGGGCGGTCGACGCACGTGGTGTCGGGCCTGTAGGTGCCGGTCAGCGGGCTCACCTTGCCGTTGGCGGTGTGCACGGACTGGCCCGCGCTCGGATCCAGCACGACGTCGAGGTCCGCCGCCGACGCCGCCCAGGGGACGTAGCACGACGGCCGCCCGAGCCGGTTGAGCAGCACCGCCTGGTCGGCGCCGTGCCGCAGGGTGACCACGAGCTCCCCGCGCTTCTGGGTCTTGACGCTCAGACCCACGCGGATGTTCGCCACCTGGCCCAGCACCCCCGGCGGCACCAGGACGCTGGTCACCGCGCCCGACGGGAGGAAGAGCCAGCCGTGGTTCTCCGCCTTGCCTGCGGTCATGGCCTGGACGTCTGCGCTCACGTCGAGGGTGTTGAGGCCGAGCTGGGGCGCCACCGCGGTGGTGTAGTCGGGCGCCGCGTCGGCCCCGAGCTGCACCCCGGGCTTGGCGCCGAAGCTCTGCCAGCGCGTGGCGTTGGACCAGGGCACCAGCACCCGGTGGACGGTGGCCGGCACCGGCGTGGACTTCACGTGCAGCCGCAGCTCGGCCTTGAGCACGGGCTGCCCGGGGCGGAGCTGGCTCGTCGCGACACCGACAAGGTCGCGAAACTGAATCAACCCGACCTCGTCGGCCGACCCCTCGGCGAAGGCGCCGGAGTTGACGCCGAAGGTGCCCGTGCCGTTGGTCGCCTCGACGGCCCACTCCAGCGTCGGCGCCTCGGCGTCGGTCGGGTAGCCGGCGTCCGGGTGGGGCACGTGGAAGGTGTTGGCCGGCACGGCGAGGTGAAGATCCCGAGCCCCGGCGTAGTCCGAGAGGCCCTGACGAAAGGTGTGGACCTCGGGCGGGTAGGTCACCGGGTTGAGCGGCACGGGAGGGCACACCGGCGGCGGCGGGCCGGTGTCGGGCAGGGCGATGTCCGGCTGCACGACGATGTCCACCGTGGTCGTGTCCGCCGGCCCGACGTCGAGCGGGCCCGTGTCGGGCGTACCGGTGTCGGGCGTGCCGGTGTCGGGCGTACCGGTGTCGGGCGTGCCGGTGTCGGGCGTGCCGGTGTCGGTGAGCCCCGTGTCGGCGACACCAGAGTCTGGGATGCCCGTGTCTGAGGTGCCCGTGTCTGGGATGCCCGTGTCTGGGATGCCCGTGTCTGGAGCGCCGGTGTCTGGCGTGCCGGTGTCGGGCGTGCCGGTGTCGGGCGTGCCGGTGTCGGGCGTGCCCGCGTCGGGAGCGCCTGTGTCGGGCGTGCCTGTGTCGAGAGCGCCTGTGTCGGGCGTGCCTGTGTCGAGAGCGCCTGTGTCGGGCGTGCCCGTGTCGAGAGCGCCTGTGTCGGGCGTGCCCGTGTCGAGAGCGCCTGTGTCGGGAGCGCCTGTGTCGGGCGTGCCCGTGTCGGGCGTGCCGGTGTCGGGCGTGCCGGTGTCGGGCGTGCCGGTGTCGGGCGTGCCGGTGTCGGGCGTGCCGGTGTCGGGCAGGCCCGCGTCGGGCGCGCTGCGAAAGTCCCAGCTGTCCAAGACCGCCGTGGCGACCTCACCCACGGGCGCGACGCCCTCCGGGTCGCTGGCGCAGCCGACGCAGACGAGCAGGCACAGGCTCAGGGCCGCCCGTCTCGCCGCAGCGGGCCCAGCGGGAGACGGGCCGACCTCAGGCTCGGCGAGCGACAGTGTCCCAGCGTGAGGCATCGGATTCCAAGGCAGGGAGGGGCGCGACAGAGCGGGCGCCCGGCGCGCGCTCAGTGCGGACGCAGCAGCTCGACCGCTGCGTTCACACGGGCAGCTTGGAAATACCGACCTGGGAGCCCGTGATCCAGTTCGCCGGCGATGACCCGGCTGGCGAGCACGAGCGCGTCGAGGTCGACGCCGGTCTCCAGGCCTGTGCCGTGCAGCGCGTACACCAGGTCCTCAGTGGCCAGGTTTCCGCTCGCGCCCGGGGCGTAGGGGCAGCCTCCCAGGCCCCCGGCGCAGCTGTCGAAGACGCGAATCCCGCGCTCCAGCGCGACCATGACGTTGGCGAGCGCCGTACCGCGCGTGTCGTGAAAGTGCATGGCCAGGCGGTCGAAGGGCAGGCGCCCCTCGGCGGCGTCGAGCCAGCGCGTCACGGCGCCGGGCGTGGCGACGCCGATGGTGTCGCCGATGCTGATCTCGCGGCACCCCATGGCGAAGAGGCGCTCCGCGACACGGATGCCCTGCTGTGGCTCCACCGCGCCCTCGTAGGGACACCCGAAGGCCGTGGACACGTAGCCCCGCACCGTGAGCCCTGCGTCCACCGCGCCGGGCACCACCGGCGCGAAGCGCTCCAGGCTCTCCGCGATGGTCATGCGGATGTTCTTGCCCACGAAGCTGTCGGTGGAGCCCGTGAACACGGCGATCTCGTCCAGCTCACACGCCAGCGCCCGCTCGAGGCCGCGCAGGTTGGGCACCAGCGCCGAGTAGCGGACCCCCTCGCTCCGTGGCAGCGCGGCAAACACCGCCTCGGCGTCAGCCACCTGGGGCACGGCCTTCGGGTGGACGAAGCTGGAGACCTCCACGTCGCGGAGGCCTGCAGCCACCAGGGCCTGCACAAAGGCGACCTTGGTCTGCGTGCTGACGAACACCCGTTCGTTCTGCAGACCGTCGCGCGGCCCGACCTCGACGATGCGGACGTGGTCGGCGTCGGCCGTCGCCCCGAGCGCCGCCCCTGCGGGGGCCGAGGGCGCGACGGGCCCGTCTGCCGCGCTCATGCCGCCTCCTCGGGCGCCAACACGACGAGGTCCACACCGCCGTCGACGAGGTCCCCGACCGCGCAGCTCACCTTGGCCACGACACCGTCACGCGGCGCCGCGAGCGGCTGCTCCATCTTCATCGCCTCGACGACCACCAGGACGTCGCCGGCCGAGACCGTGTCCCCTGCGGCCACGTTGACCACAACCACCTTGCCGGTCATGGGCGAGCTGACGCTGTTGGCCGCCCCGCCCGCGCTTCCGCGGCGGGCCTCGTAGCGCCGCCATCGCGCCGTGCCCCGGGCGGTGGTGGTCCACACGGTGTCGCCTTGACGCGTGATCTGCACCGGGCGGGTGAGCCCGTCGCGGGTCAGCAGGTAGGTGCCGTCCGGGGCGCGGCGCAGCGCGCCGTCGAGGCTGGTGTCCGTGCCCTCGACCTGCACGAGCCAGGCGTCGGCCCCAAGGGCGGCCACGGTCAGCACGTCGCCCGCGGCGTTGGTGAACTCGCGCTTCATGCCGCACCTCCTGCTGGGCCGAAGCGCCGGCCCGAGAGCGTCGTCCAGGGGTCGCTCGGCGCGGGTCCAGCGTCTCTGGTGGACACGCCACCACCGCCGTGAGCCCAGGGGCCGCCGTGCCCCGCCGCGGCCAGGGCGACCCAGGCATCCGCGTCGGGGCCGCTCGTCCCGCCGCTCTTCGTCCCCTCGTCGCCGGGCCCGTCGTCGAGCCCAGGCCCCTTGTCGCCGTACCAGCGCCCGAGGGAACCGGTGTCCACCTCCGCCGCGCGCACCTCCGGTCGCTGCAGCACGTCGAGCAGCATCGGCAGGTTGGTCACCACGCCGTGGATCACCGTCTCGCGCAGCGCCGCCACCAGCCGATCGATGGCCTCGCCCCGGTCGGCCCCCCACGCGATGACCTTGGCCAGCATGGGGTCGTAATGCATGCCCACCGCGTCGCCCTCGTCGTAGCCGGTGTCGACCCGCACGAAGGGGCCGGTGGGCCACTGGACCCGCGCGAGCGTCCCGACCTGGGGCATGTAGCCGGACGCCGGATCTTCAGCGTAGACCCGCACCTCCACGGCGTGACCGCGCAGCTGCCCGGCCGAGGCGAAGGCGGGCTGTTCCGCCAGCCGCTCCCCGCGCGCCACCCGCAGCTGGGTCAGCACCAGGTCGACCCCGGAGACCAGCTCGGTGACCGGGTGCTCGACCTGCAGCCGAGTGTTCATCTCGAGGAAGTAGTGCTCCCGCCGCACCGGGTCGAAGAGGAACTCCACCGTCCCGGCGCCCACGTAGCCCACCTGAGCGGCAAACGCGCGCCCGCTCTCGCAGATCGCGGCCCGCTCGGACTCGCTCAGCGCCGCACAGGGCGCCTCCTCGACCACCTTCTGATGGCGGCGCTGCAGGCTGCACTCGCGCTCGAAGCAGTGGCGGACGTCGCCGTGCGCGTCCGCGATGACCTGCACCTCCACGTGGCGGGCCCGCTCGACATAGCGCTCGAGAAAGAGCGCGTCCGACGAGAACGCCGCCTTGGCGATGCGACGCGCGGCCGCCACCGCCGCGACCAGGGTCTCCGGCGCGTCGACCCGCTGCATGCCCTTGCCGCCGCCGCCGTGCTCGGGCTTCACCAGCACCGGGTAGCCCACACGTTGGGCCGCGGCGAGCAGCCCGGCCTCGCTCAGATCGGTCAGGCGCTCCGCCGGCGCCACGGGCACGCCAGCGGCCTCGGCCACCGCCTTGGCGTCGGTCTTGCCCTCCAGCCCTCCGATGGCTGCCGGGGGGGGCCCGATCCACGTCAGCCCGGCGTCGATGACCGCGCGCGCGAAGGCCATGTTCTCGCTCAAGAAGCCGTAGCCTGGGTGGACCGCGTCCGCGCCCGAGCGCCGCGCCGCCTCCAGGATGCGCTCCGGCACCAGGTAGCTCTCCGCAGCTGCCGCCGGGCCGATCGGCACCGCCACGTCGCACATCCGCACGTGGCGCGCGTCCGCGTCCGCCTCGGAGTAGACGCCGACGCTCTCCACGCCGAGCACCTTGCAGGCCCGCGCGACGCGCGCCGCGATCTCGCCGCGGTTGGCGATGAGGACGCGCGTCACCGGTCCCGTGACCCCGGCCTGATGCTGTGTCGCCGTGCTCATGCCGCACCTCCGTCCGTCCCGGGGATCCACGCCGCGGGTCGCTTCTGCAGAAACGCCGCCATGCCCTCGCGGGCCTCTGCGCTGGCCCGCCGCGTGCTGATCGCCTCGGCGGTGAAGCGCAGGACCTCACCCGGGTCGCGGTACTGCACCCCGTCGACCAGCCGCTTGCAGGCGTAGAGCGCCTCGGGGCCTCCCTTGAGCAGGCGCCCGGCGATGTCCGCCACCGCCGCGTCGAGGGCCGCCTCGTCCTGGGGAACGCAGGTGTCGGCCAGCCCGAGCGAGGCGGCCCGCGGGCCCGGCACCCGGTCGCCGAGCATGAAGAGCGCGCGCGCCTTGGCGGGGCCCACACGGCGGACGACAAAGGGGCTGATGACCCCGGGAACCAGCCCGAGCCGGACCTCGCTCAGCGCGAAGAAGGCCGCCTCCGTGGCGACCACGAAGTCACACGCGCTGGCCAGCCCGACCCCGCCGCCCATGGCGGCGCCGTGGACCCGCGCGATGGTCGGCTTTCGGCAGGCGGACACCTTGTGAAAGATGCCGCCCATGCGCTCAGCCGAGGCCAGGTTCACAGCGGCGCCGTCCTTCGCCTGAGCGGCCATCCACGCCAGATCCGCCCCGGCGCAGAAGGCCTTGCCACGCCCGGCGATGACGATGACGCGCGTGGCCGTGTCGGCCTCGAGCGCCGCCAGGGTGGACTCGATCTCGCTCAACATCTCGCCGTGAAAGGCGTTGCGCTTCTCTGGGCGGGCGAGCCAGAGGGTGGTTACTCCGGCGGCGCGGGTCAGCTCAAGGGTCATGTCGAAGTCCTGCAAGGCGGTGGCGAGCGCAGAGGGTCCCGGTGCTACAGCAGAGGGGGCCGGCGCTACATGCGAATCACGCCCGGCGCCCAGTCCGGCACGGGCTGGTTGTAGCAGGCGCTCAGCGCCAGCCCGAGCACGTCCCTCGTGTCCGTCGGCGCGATGACGCCGTCGTCCCACAGTCGCGCCGTGGCGTAGTAGGGGTGCCCCTCGCGCTCGTACTTCTCGCGGATCGGCGCCGCAATGGCCTCGGCGTCTGCGTCCGAGAGCACCTCGCCGCGCTTCTCGAGCTGCTCGCGCTTGACCTGCGAGAGCACGCTCGCGGCCTGCTCTCCGCCCATCACCGAGATGCGGCTGTTGGGCCACGTGAAGAGGAAGCGCGGCTGGTAGGCGCGCCCGCACATGCCGTAGTTGCCCGCGCCGAAGCTGCCGCCGACCACCACGGTGATCTTGGGCACGTCGGCGACGGCCACCGCGTGCACCATCTTGGCGCCGTCCTTGGCGATGCCCCCGTGCTCCGCCTGGCGACCCACCATGAACCCGCTGATGTTCTGCAAGAAGAGCAAGGGGATCCGCCGGGTACACGCCAGCTCGATGAAGTGCGTGGCCTTGAGCGCCGACTCCGAGAAGAGCACGCCGTTGTTGGCCAAGATGGCCACGGGCATGCCGTGAATCCGCGCGAAGCCACACACCAGGGTGGTGCCGTAGCGCGCCTTGAACTCGTGCATGCGAGAGCCGTCGACGATGCGCGCGATGACCTCCCGCACGTCGTAGGGCGTGCGCAGATCGCTAGGGACCAGACCGAGCAGCTCCTCGGGGTCGTAGAGCGGCGGCTCAGGCTCCGCGAAGACGCCGGTCGGCTGCTTGGCGGTGTTGAGCGTGCCCACGACCGAGCGCGCGATCTCCAGGGCGTGATGGTCGTCCTCGGCCAGGTGGTCGGCCACGCCGGAGATGCGCGTGTGGACGTCGCCGCCCCCCAGCTCTTCAGCCGTGATCACCTCGCCGGTGGCCGCCTTCACCAGCGGCGGACCGCCCAGGTAGATGGTGCCCCGCTCCTTGACGATGATCGCCTCGTCGCTCATGGCCGGCACGTAGGCGCCGCCCGCGGTGCACATGCCCAGCACGACCGCGACCTGCGGGATGCGAGCGGCGGACATGCGCGCCTGGTTGTAGAAGATGCGGCCGAAGTGCTCGCGGTCTGGGAAGACCTCCGACTGCAGGGGCAAGAAGGCGCCGCCAGAGTCCACCAGGTAGACGCAGGGCAGGTTGTTCTCGAGGGCCACCTCCTGGGCGCGGAGGTGTTTCTTCACCGTCATCGGGAAGTAGGTGCCGCCCTTCACCGTGGCGTCGTTGGCGACGATGAGCACCTCGCGCCCCTGCACCCGTCCGATGCCGGTGACCACGCCCGCGCTCGGCGCTGCGCCCTCGTACATGCCCTCGGCGGCCATGGGAGAGAGCTCGAGAAAGGGCGACCCGGGATCCAGCAGCGCGTCGATGCGGTCGCGGACCAGCAGCGCGCCGCGGTCGAGGTGGCGCTTGCGCGCGCGCTCGGAGCCCCCGAGCCGATGGGCCTGCAGGCGTTCGTTCAGCGCATCGCGAAGGGCAGCGTGGTGGGCCTGGTTCGCGGCAAACGCGGCAGATCGGGTGTCAACGCGACTCTCAATGACGTCCATGGTGCCTCATGACGGGGTCGGCGCTGCAGCGGTCCTGCGGGCCGACAGGTTGGGGCGCGGAGGATGCCACGGTGAGGCACCGAACGGGAGGGCGTCTGGCGTGATCCGCAGTCGTCCCGGGCCGCTGCTGGTCCAAGGCCGGCCGCCCGCCGCGCGCCCAGCGCGTCGGCCCAGACCCTACCCGCGCGGAGAGAATTGACGCACCCTCAGGCCATGACGCCACCTGTCCCGCCCGCCCAGCCCCTCGCCGCCGCGCGCCTCGCGGCCTGCGCCCCCCGGTCACCCGCCGCGCGCCGCCAGGACCTCCGCCACGCGCGCGCCGCACGCCCCTTCATAGGACGGCCCCTGCGCACCACCCTCGGCGCCTGGATCCTGAGCGCGCTGACGATCGCCGCGGGAGCGCTCCCGTCCCACGCGGCCAGCGGCCCCGCCGTCCCGGCCGCGCCCATCGACGCCGCCGGGGCGTACCAGCACCTGCTCACGCTCACCCCTGCGCGCACCACGGCGCCCTCCCCGCCGACCCCTCCGGTTCGCTTCATGGCCTACGGTCGCACGGCGGCGGGCGGGCTCCTGCTGCTGGGCGACTCAGAGCTGCTCTCGCTCAACCGCCACGGCGCGCTCGAACCACAGCGCTATCGCAAGCACACCCACGCCTGGCCCGCCATGGGCACGCTCGGCGTCGAGCCCACGGGCGCGGTGGTGTGGTGTGGCCAGCAGGACAAGCGCTTGCACCGGCTGAACCCGACGACCGGCGACGCCCCCGCGATCTCCAAGAGCACGGCGTTCTCGCCCACGTGTCAGGTCTTCAAGGCTGCGGCGCCGGGGTGGGTGGTGACGCAGCCGTGGCCCGCCATGGCCCGGTCGGTCTCACCCAAGGGCGCGCTGGGCCCGCCGATGCCGCTGAAGCGCAGCTTCCTGGTGGGCAGCCGCGGCCAGGCGTTGACCCCGTGTGGCATGAGCAAGACCGGGCGCGCGCTCGCGACCCAGGTGACCCCCGACCGCCAGGGCGTGGAGCTG
>JAUIAC010000572.1 GCA_030425545.1 bacterium
CTGCGCGAGCAGCACGACCGCAACGTGGCCGAGGTGACGCGGCTGACGACGCACATTGAGCGGCACTTCAACCGCAGCTGGGGGCAGCTGCTCAAGGAGCGCCACAAGCACAGCCTCTTCGGCAACCAGATGAAGAGCTACGCCTGTCTCTACACCTCGCGCGTGAGCAACTTCGCCGCCTACTCGCCGCGGCACACCTTCGAGCCGCCGCGGGACCTGCTGCCCCATGAGCGCATCCTGCACTTCAAGGGCGAGCTCTCGACCGGACCCTCTGCGGCCCAAGCAACCGTAGAAACCTGAGCCGTCGGGCAGACCTCCGGACACTGGAGGGTGTAGCCTTGGGGCCCCCCGTCCCGAGGCTCAGCCCTGCGCAGCCCGCCCCCGCCTGCCGAGTCGGCCAGGGGGGCCGCTGCGCGACGCGAGAGGAAGCGCCCATGTCACGCCACGCCACCCCCGCCCTGGGGGCGCTCAAAGCCCATGTTGTCGGCCTCTTCACCGCCCTGGCCCTGGTCGCGGCCTGGGGCTGCAGCAGCGACGCGGGCACGCCGGTGAGCGGCGCGGGTGACGCCACGAGCGCGGACGGCAGCGCCGTCGACGGCGCCGGCGGCGCGGCCGACGGGGGAGCGAGCGCGGGCACGCCCTGCAGCGACCACGCCTTCCTCGACCTCAGCGGCGCCGCGGGCGCGGGCGGCGACTACGCCAAGCCGACGCTGACGGTCACGTGCACCGACGAGCACATCATCGCCAAGGCGAACACGATGATCTCGTACACCTACGTGAGCATGACCCCCAACCCGCTGGCGCCGGTCGACGAGACCTACCGCATCCCGCGGCACCCCAAGGTGGCCGACAAGACCACCGCCATCCCGCTGCTCGGCCGCATCGGCGTGGCGGTGAACGGCGTGCCGCTCTTCGGCCCGAACGAGGGCGCGACGCCGGACAACTACGCCGACCCGGTCTACATGGGCATCATGGACGAGTGCGGCGGTCACACGGCCTTCGAGTACCACTACCACCAGTTCGTCTACCGCTGTCTGACCCAGGCCGCGGTGTCGGTGGCGGAGCCGTGGAAGCTGGCCGACCCCGCCAAGGACAAGCCCTGGGGCATCGTCGGCTACGCCATGGACGGCTTCCCGATCTACGGCCGCTACGGCTGCGTCGACCAGGCCTGCACCCAGGTCGTGGAGTTCAAGAGCAGCTACGACAAGCTGAAGGAGCCCAAGGAGCTGGCGTGGGAGTCGTACAAGTACAGCGCGAAGTCCGGCGCGGAGTACCTCGACGAGTGCAACGGCCGCTACGGTCCCGACGGCACCTACCGCTACCACGAGACCGCGGACTTCCCCTACGGCATCGCCTGCTTCCGCGGCACGCCCAACGACCTGGGCACCAACGGGACCCGCGGTGGCGGTGGCGGTGGCGGCGGTGGTCAGAGGACGCCGACCTCCTGCACCCAGAAGAGCGACTGCAAGGCCGCCTGTCCCGCCGGGTCGGTCGACTGCCGCTGTGTGCAGCCGCCGAATCGGTCGGGCAAGGTCTGCGTGCCGGGCTGCGCCAAGGACAGCGACTGCCCCAAGGGCGGCGGCGGTGACGCGATGACCTGCGCGCCGGACAAGATCTGCGTCCCGTCGGGCGGCGGCCCCGGCGGCGGCGGCCCCGGCGGCGGCGGTGGCGGCCCCGGCAACCCCTGACGTGGGGGCGCGCCCCAAGGTCGGCCTGGTCCTGGCCCTCGTGGTCGCCGGGCTCTGGAGTCACGCAGGTTGCAGCGCCGGCCCCGGCGCCGCGCCAACGGACGCCGCGGGCACCGGGGACGCCGCGGCGCCCACGCACGAGCTGCACTATCGCGTGGCGTGGGACACCGCCGCGGTCACGCTGGGCCGCGACGTCGGCGGGGACGCCGCCGCGGGCGACGCCGCGGCGCTCTTCGCCCTGACCAACGACCTGGGCGTGCGCTTCGAGGTCCACCGCGGCTGGCTGGTGACCTACAGCATGGAGGCCCTGGCCTGCGCGACGACCCGCGCGGACTCCCCCGCGCGGCCCTGGTGGCGGCGCGCCTGGGACGCCGTGGGCGTCCAGCCCGCCTACGCCGGCCACGGCGATCTGCCGGTGAGCCCAGCCCAGCTCGAGGCCTCGCACGTGGAAGACCTGGCCACCCTGGCGGTCGCCGACGAGGTGGGGGCGGTGCAGGTGGCGCGTCAGCCCCTGTGCCAGCTCCACGTGCTCCACGGCCGGGCCGACGACGACGCGGCGACGCTGCCGACCGAGGTGACCCTGGCGCGCACCACGCTGCACCTCGAGGGGCGCTGGCGACCGGCCACCGGCGGCGCCTGGCAGCCCTTCACCTGGCGGACAAAGGTGGGCTGGGGCGCCGTCCTCGACCTGCCTGTGGCCCCCGACATCGCGGGCGCGGGGCTGGAGCTCACGGTGGTGCGCAGTCTGGCCCGGCTCTTCGACGCGATCGATCCCGCCGAGGCCAGCGAGCTCGACGCCGCGCGGCAGGTGCTGACCAACGCGGTGACCCACGCGAGGGTCGTCGTGGCGCCGCATCTGCACTGACGTGGGGGCGCCGGCTGTGGGCGCCGGCTGTGGGCGCCGGCTGTGGGCGCCGGCTGTGGGCGCCGGCTGTGGGCGCCGGCTGTGGGCGCCGGCTGTGGGCGCCGCAACTGCACTGACGCCAGCTGTGGGCGCCGGCTGGGAGCGCCGGCTCAGCGACCCTTGCGGGCTAGCGCCTCGCGGTAGACCTCGACGTAGCGCGCGGCGACCTGCGCGATGTCGTAGCGCGCCATGGCCGTCTCCCGCGACGCCTGGCCCAGGGCCTGCAGCTCCGCGCGGGGCAGGGCGGCCAGCTCCCCGAGGGCGTCCGCCAGCGCCACCGCGTCGCCGGGGGGCACCACACGCCCGCCCGCGCCGGCGCGCAGGACGTCGGGCCCGCCGCCCGCCTCGGTGACCACCAGCGGCAGCCCCGCGGCGGCGGCCTCCATGATCGCCACCGGCATCGCCTCCGACAGCGAGGGCTGCACGAACACGTCGCACCCCGCCAGCCGCTGGGGCACGTCGCGCACCATGCCGGCGAAGGTCACCTGGTCGCGGAGGCCCAGGCGCTCGGTACGCTGCTCGAGGTCCTGCCGCAGCGAGCCGTCGCCCATGAGCTCCAGGGTCAGCGTGGTGCCGCGATCGCGCAGCAACGCCAAGGCCTCGAGCAGGTAGCGCTGCCCCTTCACCGCCTCCATGCGGCCGACGCAGCCCAGCTTCAGGGGCTCGCCGGCGACCGCGCTCACCGGGCGCCCCGCCAGCGGCAGGCCGTTGTCCAGGGTCACGATGTGGTTGCGGCGCGTGTTGAGCGACGCGCGGAGGTAGGCCGTGGCCGCCTCGCCGCAGCCCATGTGCACGTCGATGAGCTCCGCGATGCCGGCCGTGGCCAGCTGGGCGATGCGCTCGCTGACGTCGAGCTCGGTGTGCTGGGTGAAGGTGACCACCGGCACCCGCGCCATGCGCGCCGCGACGCT
>JAUIAC010000573.1 GCA_030425545.1 bacterium
GGGCCTCCGATCGTGGCCAAGATCATGGTGGAGGTCGCTGTTGAATGCAAAAGGCCTCGCGCAGAAGCCTCGCTCTCTCGCCTGCGCGACGTCGCCTCGCGGGGTTGCGATCCGCGGCGCCCCGTGCCGCCGTGTCAGACCTTGACTCCCTCCACGCTTCCGGGCACTCCCTCCGCGCGCGCATTGATCGACTGTGATCGCCATGGGTCGCCGGCGCGCAGACCGCCTAGCCAGGAGCACATCCATGAGCCTGAACAGCTTCCAGACCGCAGACAGCTTGCAGGTCGGAGACAAGACCTACGCCTACCACCGCCTCGGTGCGTTGGCTGACGCCGGCTACGACGTCGGTTCGCTGCCCTACTCGACGCGCGTGCTGCTCGAGAACCTCCTCCGCAACGAAGACGCGGTCTCGGTGAGCGCCGACGACATCAAGGCCGTCGCTGGCTGGAAGCCCAGCGAGCACCCCGAGCTCGAGATCGCCTTCCGCGTCGCTCGTGTCCTGCTCCAGGACTTCACGGGTGTGCCCGCGGTGGTCGACCTCGCCGCCATGCGCGACGCCATGGTGGCCATGGGCGGCGACCCCAACAAGATCAACCCGCTGCAGCCCGCCGATCTCGTGGTCGACCACTCGGTGCAGATCGACCACTTCGGCAGCGCCGACGCGGTCAGCCTCAACGCCCGCCTGGAGCACCAGCGCAACGAGGAGCGCTTCAAGATGCTCCGCTGGGGCGCCACCGCCTTCCAGAACTTCCGCGTGGTGCCGCCGAGCACCGGCATCGTCCACCAGGTCAACCTCGAGTACCTCGCTCGGGGCGTGTTCTCCGCGGCGACCAAGGACGGCGGCGAGATCGCCTACCCCGACACCCTGGTCGGCACCGACTCGCACACCCCCATGGTCAACGCCCTCGGCGTGGTGGGCTGGGGCGTGGGCGGCATCGAGGCCGAGGCGGCGATGCTGGGCCAGCCGATCACCATGCTGCTGCCCGAGGTCGTGGGCTTTGAGCTGACTGGCAAGCTGGCCGAGGGCGCCACCGCGACCGACCTGGTGCTCACGGTGGTGCAGATGCTCCGCGAGCACGGCGTGGTCGGAAAGTTCGTCGAGTTCTTCGGCGACGGGCTCGACCACCTGCCGCTGCCGGACCGCGCGACCATCTCGAACATGGCGCCGGAGTACGGCGCGACCATCGGCTTCTTCCCGGTCGACGACGAGACCCTGCGCTACCTCCGCCTCTCGGGCCGCCCCGAGGAGCAGATCGCGCTGGTGGAGGCCTACTGCAAGGCCCAGGGCACCTTCCGCGTGAGCGGCCAGCCAGCGCCCAAGTTCTCGGCCACCATGACGCTCGACATGGGCACTGTGGTGCCGAGCATGGCCGGCCCGAAGCGCCCGCAGGACCGCATCCGCCTCGACGAGAGCAAGGCCAACTGGAACGCCGCGCTGCCGGCGCTGGTCAAGGGCGACTTCGACGCCGACGCGTCCTACACCATCACCAAAGACGGCGCTGAGCACACGCTCAACCACGGCTTCGTGGCCATCGCGTCGATCACCTCGTGCACCAACACGTCGAACCCCGCGGTGCTCATCGCCGCTGGCCTGGTCGCCCGCAAGGCCCGCGCGCTCGGCATCAACGTCGCGCCGTGGGTCAAGACGAGCCTCGCCCCCGGGTCGCGCGTGGTGAAGGGCTACCTCACCAAGCTGGGCCTGCTCGAGGACCTCGAGGCGCTCCAGTTCGACATCGTCGGCTACGGCTGCACCACCTGCATCGGCAACTCCGGCCCGCTGCCGCCCGACGTGCTGCCCGCCGTCACCGAGGGTGGTCTGGTCGCGACGTCGGTGCTCTCGGGCAACCGCAACTTCGAGGGGCGCATCAGCCCCCACGTGCGCGGCAACTACCTCGCCTCGCCGCCGCTGGTCGTGGCCTACGCCATCGCCGGCACCATGAACATCGACGTCTACAGCGAGCCGCTGGCGCAGACGCCGAGCGGCGAGGACGTCTTCCTGAAGGACATCTGGCCCAGCAACATCGAGGTGGCCGACGCGCTCGGCGCCGCGGTCACCCGCGAGATGTTCGAGAAGGAGTACGCGTCGGTCTTCGAGGGCGACGAGACCTGGCAGAACCTCGACATCCCCAAGGGCGACCTCTACGCCTGGGACGCGGACAGCACGTACATCCAGCACCCGCCCTTCTTCCAGGACATGCCGCGTGAGCCGGCCGACCCGAGCGACATCACCGGAGCCCGCTGCCTCGCGCGCCTCGGCGTCTCGGTCACCACCGACCACATCTCGCCCGCCGGCGCCATCGCCGCGGACAGCCCGGCCGGCAAGTACCTCCAGGCGCACGGCGTGCCCCGTGGCAGCTTCAACAGCTACGGTTCGCGGCGCGGCAACCACGAGGTGATGATGCGGGGCACCTTCGCCAACGTGCGGCTGCGCAACCAGCTCGCGCCCGGCACCGAGGGCGGCTGGACCACCTACCTGCCCACGGGCGAGGTCGAGAGCATCTTCGACGCGTCGATGAAGTACCAGAACGACGACGTGCCGCTGGTGGTCCTCGCCGGCGAGCAGTACGGCACCGGCTCGAGCCGCGACTGGGCGGCCAAGGGCACGCTGCTGCTCGGCGTGAAGGCCGTCATCGCCGAGAGCTACGAGCGCATCCACCGCTCCAACCTCATCGGCATGGGCGTGCTGCCGCTGCAGTTCAAGCCGGGCCAGACCCACGACAGCCTGGGGCTCACGGGCCACGAGGTCTTCGACATCACCGGCATCGACGGCGGGCTGCAGCCCGGCAAGTCGCTGACGGTCACGGCGACCCCGGTCGACGGCGGCGCCGCGCAGACCTTCGAGGTCGACACGCGTCTCGACACGCCGGTGGAGGTCGACTACTACCGGCACGGCGGCATCCTGCAGTACGTGCTGCGCAATCTGCTCGCCGAAGGCTAAGACATGCCGAGTGTTGATGGCGAAGAAGTCGAGCGCTGGATCGTCGAGAGCCAAGAAACGCTGCAAGACTGCAGAGTGTTCTCGGTGGACGTGCTGCACAGCCGACGTGCATCGCAGCCGCAGAAACGCGGCGCGACACATGACTTCTTCGCCATCAACTCTCCGGATTTCGTCAATGTCGTGGCGCTGACGGAGCGGGGCGAGTGCGTCCTGGTCGAGCAGTGGCGTCACGGCGCCCAGGCGGTGACCCTCGAGATCCCCGGTGGGCTGGTCGACGCCGGTGAGTCGCCCGAGACGGCGGCGCGCCGCGAGCTGCTCGAAGAGACCGGCTTCTCGGCCTCGCAGTGGCTTCAGGTGGGGCAGTGTCTGCCCAACGCCGCGATTCAAACCAACCGGTGCACGACCTTCCTCGCGCTGGGCGCGACGCGGGTCGCAGATCCCAGCTTCGACGACACGGAGCACTGCGTGCTGCACCTCACGCCGTGGCCGGAGGTCGTCTCCATGGTGCGCGACGGCCGCATCGACCACGCGCTGGTGGTGGCGGC
>JAUIAC010000574.1 GCA_030425545.1 bacterium
CGCTCGAGGTCGTTCTTCTTCCCCAGGCGCTCCAGCGCGCGGGCCGCCTCGATCTCGAGCTTGCCCTGCGGGTACTTCACCGTCGCGAGCGCCAGCTGGTCGGCCCGCTCCCGCGGCGTCTTCTTCTTCAGCTCGGCGATGCGTGGCTGGATCGACTGGCGGTGGGCGGCGTTGGTCGCCAGCTGGCTGTAGCGCTCCAGCAGGTTCAACGCGCGCTCCCAGTGCCCCACCTTGTTCCAGGCGGAGCCGGCGTAGCGCAGGTTTCGCGGGTCGACCGGGTTGACCCGATACGCCTCCTCGAAGAGCCGCGCGGCCTCCAGGTAGCGCTTGGCTTTGTAGTGCCCCGCGCCCTCCTTGGCGAGCGCGAAGGACTTCTCAGACTTGGTCTGCGCGGCTGCGGGCAACGAGGCCGGGAGTACGAGCGCGACCGAGACGGCGCAGGCTGCAAAGCGCAGAGCGCGCGGGTGCTTCCGATGCATGCAACATCCTGGAGTAGCCCCGCCGGACGAGCGGGGTGGCGTCGACTGGCTGTTCGGAGCCAGGAAGGGCCGGGTGCGGCGCCGATGGTACGCGCGCGAAGCCTTCCGCTGCAACAGGGGGAATCGGTGGGCGCGCGTCGCGGCGTGGGCGTGGGCGTGGTCGATGTACCGCGTGCGTCCTGGCGACTCGGCGACACGCGGCGGGGTTGGCGCCGGGAACGTGTCCGCGCCAGAGAGGTGTCGGCGTTGCGTGGGAGTCGGCGTTGCCTGGGAGTCGGGGCGCGACGTCGAGCGCTCCACGTGGACGCGCTAGCAGACTGCGCCTTTCTCCGTTCTTGCGGTCACGCCCGTCAGTCTGCTGGGAAGGGGAAGCCACGGCTTGCCGTGGCTGGGGGCGCTCGTAGCCCCCCCAAGAGACAGAAAAGCTTGCAGATTGCGGCGACAATCAACTTCGCCGCAGTCTGCTAGTCGATCAAGAGGCCGCCGTCGTCCTTGCCTGCAGGCTTGGGCTTCGGCTTCGGCTTCGGCTTCGGCTTCGGCGCGACGGGCTTGGCGACCGGCTTCGGTGCCGTGGGCTTGTGCACCGGCTTGGGCCGCGGCCGGTGCGGACGCGCCACCGGCTTCGCGCCGGGCTTGGGCGCGGCGACCGGGGCAGCCACGGGTGCGGCGGACTTCTTCAGCTTGATCGGCAGATCCATGGGCCCGGCGTTGGCCTGGATCGTCATCTTCAGCTCGTCGAAGCCCTCTGCACGGGCGACCACGTCATGCTTGCCCGGCTTGAGCTTGTGGCTGCTCCCCAAGACGGTGACGCCGTCGATGAGGACCGTGGCGCCAGCGGGCTCGCGCGAGACCTTGACCACCGCCAGCTCGGCCTTGGGGGGCGGCGTGGGCGCGGCGACCGGCGCGCGGGTCGGCGGCGCAGGCGGCGCGGTCGGCGCTTGGGTGGTCGTCTGGGCCGAGCCCTGCACCACCACAGTCGCCTTGTTGCTGTTGCTCAGCACGGCGATGACCACGCCGGCGAGGATGCCCATGGCGATCAGCGCGCCTGCGATGATGGTGCCGTTGCTGCGCTCGCGCTCTGCGCTGGCGTAGTTGGCGGGCGGCGGGGCGGGGGCCGGCGCTGCGGCCGGCGTCGGGGTCGGCGTGACCGCGGGCATCGCGCCGGTGGCCCGGCCCGGGCGGGTGACCTGCTCGGTGCGATCGGCCGACGCAGGCTCTGCCGGCGGCGCTGTCGGCGGCTCCTTCTCGGGCGCAGGCTCGATGTAGGTGTCGTCGCCGGACCCACCCATGGCCGCGGCCGCGGCCTCGAGCTCCGCGGTGGTCGCCACGGCGGTCGCGTCGTCGAGGTCGCCGCCGCCGGCGGTCACGACGATGGCGTCTTGCAGCTCCTCCGAGGGGTCGAAGGCGAAGGTCTCGTCGCCGCCGTCGTCCGCGCCGTACGACGCGGTCCCGGTCCCAGCCCGGTCCCCGCCACCGCCGACGGTCTGGCCCGAGGGCAGGTGCAGCGGCGTCTTGAGCGCGCTCTCGAGCGCGGCGGCGAACTCGTCAGCGGTCTCGTAGCGGTTGTCGGGGTTCCGGCTGAGCGCCTTGAGCACCGCGTCGCAGAGGCCGATGGGCGTGGGCAGGGCGACGTTGTCGTGGACGCGCGGCGGCTCCTCGGTCACCCGTCGCAGGATCATCGCCAGTGGGGTCTCCGCGATGAAGGGCGGCGTCCCAGAGATGCCCTCGAAGAGGATGACGGCCAGCGAGTAGATGTCGGTGCGCTGGTCGACCTGCTGCCCGCGCGCCTGCTCAGGGCTCATGTACTTCGGCGTGCCGATGACGGCGCCGGTGGACGTGATGTCCTGCTGATCCGCCGTGAGCGACTTGGCGATGCCGAAGTCCAACACACGCACGAAGTCGGGCTCACCGTGGATGTTCTGCACGAAGATGTTGTCGGGCTTCAGGTCGCGGTGCACGAGGCCCTTGCTGTGGGCCTCCGACAGGCTCTTGAGCACCTGCGTGCCGATCTTGACCAGGCGCTCAGGCTCCAGCGGCCCCTCCTTGCGCATCAGGTCCGTCAGCGTGCGGCCGTCGAGGAACTCCATGGCCAGGAAGAGGTTGCCGTCGTCCATCTGACCGAAGTCGAAGACGCGCACCGTGTTGGGGTGCTTGAGGCGGCTGGTGGCCTTGGCCTCCTGACGGAAGCGGGCGACCACGTCGAGGTTGCCCTCCACGTCGGTGCGCAGGACCTTGATGGCGAGGGTGTCGCCGGTCGCGATGTGGTCGCACTTGTAGACCGCGCCGAAGCCGCCCTGCCCGATGATCTGGGTCACCCGGTAGCGGCCGCCGATGAGGTTCCCGATGATCGAGTCGGGCTCCTTCTCTTTACGCACGACGAGGGTCATCTCGCCGTCGTTCGGACAGGCCAGATCCTCAGTCTTTGTACCGCACTCGGGACAGACCCGTTCCATGTCGACCATCACGTAGCGAAGGGGGGATCGCCTGCTGTCGGGGCTGGCCCCGCATGGGTGTCACCGGCTACAGATAGCCGCAACGCGACTCTAGCGCAACTGCGTCGCGCGGTCTCATCGGCTCGCTGAGACCGCGACGTCAGCGGGGTCGCCGAGGCCGGGGCCGCGGGGATGAGCTGAGGGGTCAAACGAGGCCCGACGCAGAGGCGCCGACCAGCGCGGCGCTGGGCTCGCTCGGCAGCGGCCGGTCGGGGCGCGGGCCGTAGCGCATGGTCACGGTGGCGTAGCGCAGCGTGTGGACCGACACGGCGAGCGCCACGCAGGCCAGCTCCACCCCGGTGAGGCTCGCGGAGGTGAGCGCGACGCCGATCACCAGGGTCGGCACCAGCACGCCCAGGGCGATGACCAGGGTCGCCGAGCGCTGGCTGCGCTCGCTCGTCGGCCAGCGTCGGCCTGCCCGTCGCTCGTCGCGCAGGAGCGCGCGGCTGCCCTGCAGCACGCGCGCCGCCGCAGCGAGGGTCCAGAGCGCAGCCATGCTCGTGCC
>JAUIAC010000575.1 GCA_030425545.1 bacterium
CCCGCGCACAGCTGCGCGGCCGCGCCTCGTCGCGACGCCGCGCCCAGGAGCCCGCCATGTCCACCCCACGCCCAGGCGCCGACGCCCGTCTCGACCCGGCCCCCGTCGCCCGCACCCCCGTCGCCCGCGCCCTCGTCGCCCTCGCCCTCGTCTCCCTGGCCACGCCGGCCTGTACACCGCAGGAGCTACCCATGCATGCCCACAGCCCCGTCCCGTCCTCCTCGCCCGCCGCGCCGCCCGCCGCGACGCCCGCCGCGGCGCCTGCCACATGGCACTGCCGTCACTGTGGCCGGCACCTCTTCGACCAGTCGGAGATCAAGTCCCGCCGGCCGCTCTGGGACCTCGGCGAGGAGAAGGCCGAGGTCTTCGTGCTCGAGAGCGCCGCCGGGCTCGACGGCCTGCGCCGCTACGACGCCAGCCTCCACGAGGGCTACTACTGCTGCCGCTTCGCGCTGATGCGCATGGTGGTCGACAAGTTCGGCACCGGCCGAGACCTGCTCGCCTACGTCGCCGATGTGGTCGGTGTGCCCAAGGGCGGCGAGGTGCCGACGCCGCGGCCCGCCAAGCGCGGCCAGGTGCGCCTCGGCGCGCGCGACTTCGACGCTGTGACCCTGCGCGACGACGGCGTCCTGCGGGTGGTCAAGCTCTCCGCCACCTGGTGCCCCCCGTGCCGGCTGGTCGACACCGCCCTGGGCAAGATCGCGCGGGCCGGGGGCGTCTCTGGCGTGGAGGTGCTCGAGGTCGACGTGGACGACGAGCAGGCCCTGGCCGAGCGCCTGGCGCCGGCGTCGATCCCCACGCTGCTCTTCTTCTACGGGGGCAAGCAGCTGCGTGTGCAGGCCGACCGGGTCGCCAGCGTCCGCGGGGCGCTGGTTGGCGGCATCCCCTCTGCGCGGCTGCGGACCATCCTCACGGCCGTGCGGGACGCGGCCAGGCGCGGTCAGACCGACATCAGCGTGCGCGGGTCGTAGCGTCGGTCGTCATGGCGTCGGTCGTCATGGCGTCGGTCGTCATGGCGTCGGGCGTCATCGCGTCGGGGCCCACGCGCGCGTCGCCCTACTGCAGCGGCCAGGGCGACATGAAGTGGTCGGCCTTCGACGACTTGTGGCAGCCGACGCAGAAGCTCGGGTTGTCGTAGATCGTGCCGGAGCCGTCGAGCGAGAGCGACTCGTAGAAGTACCAGCTGCCGCCGCTGGTCTTGACGGTGATCGCCCAGCCCTTGAGCGGCCCGGTGAGGCTGCTGCGGAGCTCCTTGACCGCCGCGGCGCCGACCGGGTGGTCCTTGGCGCCGGCCGAGAGCGACTTGAAGAGCACCGAGTTGACGTAGGTGCGGGTGTACTCGTGGGGGCCGGTGCTCTTGTGCACCTTCGACTCGCCCTGCCACTGCAGGTAGGCCTTGGCCTGGACCCACTTCAGCGCGCTCTTGTCGGCGGGCGGGGTCTCGCTGGCCGCGCTCCCTGCGTCGGTTGAGCCCGCGTCGGTGCTGCCCGCGTCGGGGTTGCCCGCGTCGGGTGAGCCTGCGTCTGGGTTTCCTGCGTCGCCGGTGCCCGTCGCGTCCCCCGCGCCCGTCGCGTCACCCGGTGGGCTGAGCGCGTCGTCGGCGTCCCCGCTCGGGCCGGCGTCCTGGGTCTCGGCCGCGTCCGCGACGGTCCCGTCGGCCGGGGAGGCGGTATCGTCGGCGCTCGCGTCGGAGACACCGGCGTCGGTGCCGCCCGCGTCGGTGTTCCCAGCGTCGGTGTTCCCAGCGTCGGTGTTCCCAGCGTCGGGGCTGCCCGTGTCGGTGTTCCCAGTGTCAGTGCTGCCCGCGTCAGTGCTGCCCGCGTCGGTGCTCCCAGCTTCGGGGGCGCCGGTGTCGGCCTGGGCGTCGCCGTCGGCCCCGGCGCCGCTGTCCACCTGGGCGTTGCCGTCGGCCCCGGCGCCGCTGTCGCCGCCGCCGCCGCTCGACGCGGGCTCGTCCGTGCAGGCGAGGGCGAGCGCGCACAGGACCATGAGGGCTGCGTGCGTGGGGCGCCACCCGTGGCGGGTCGCGGGGAGCAGGGGCGTGTTCATCGGCTTCTCCAGGTTGGCCCCGGGAGCCTAGCGGCGCCGCAGCGGAATGTCGCCACGATCTGCGCCGAAGCCGCGCCAGGGCCCGCTGGCGCGCTCGCCCGCGGGCGGCGGCGCTCAGCCTGGCATGCCGTCCCGCCGCGCGCGCAGCAGCATCGGCGCGTGCTCAGCGGCGAAGAGGGCCCAGCCCACGGCCCACAAGGTGCCGGCCACCATCATGCCGCCGCGCCCGCCGAAGACGCGCACCACCGCGCCCGCCAGCACACACAGGTAGGTCGCCACGGTCCACCGGCTCGCCACCAGCGGCAGCCCGGCATGGCCACGGGCCGCCCGCGACGCCACCGCCAGGATCATCCCGCCGATGGCGCCGGCCGTGTGCGCGTGCAGCGCGGCGAAGGGATCCACGCCCACGCCCAGCGCCGCCAGCCCGCTCAACGCGAAGCCCAGCGGCACGAACCACCACGCCACGTGCATGACCCACACGATCGGCCACCGCAGCGCCTGCCGAAAGCCCCACGAGCGCGCGCGGAGCGCCAGCAAGAGCGCCAGCGCCAACGCGAGCACACCCGCCCCCAGCGAGAGCGGCGCCACCAGCTCGACCGCCGCGGCCGCCACCACGCCGGGCACGACCCAGCGCTCCAGCCCCTCCGACCGCGTGATCCCGCTGCCGTCGCCGCCCGCCCGCACCACCGCGTTGCGGGTGAAGCCCGGCACGATGCGCCCCGCGATCAGCGCGATCAGCGCCACCACCAGCAGCACCGCCGCCCGCATCGCCTCGGTGGTGTGACCCAGGTGCCACGCCCCGTTCATCGCCGCCAGGGCCAGCACCAGGCCCGCCACCTGAAAGTTGCGTCGGTTGCGCGCCTTCAGGAGCCGCCGGAACACCACCCCCGCCATTACGGGCAAGAAGAGCAGGTCGACCCAGGTCGCCACGCCCGACCACATCGCCACCCGCCCCGCCAGCCAGAGGCCAAAGAGCGCCGCCGCCGGCGCACCCTGGAAGAGCCGCGACCGCGTCCACTTCGGCACCGCCGCGGTGAGAAAACCGCCGATGGCCGCCGCCGCGAAGCCCCAGATCATCTCGTGGCCGTGCCAGGCCGCGTCCAGCTGCAGGAGCCCGCGCCAGGCGGCCAGCCAGGCCACCACGCTCAGCGCCCCCGAGAGGCCGACCCCAAGGAAGAAGAGCCGGTGCCCCGAACGCAGCACGGGCAGCCCGTTGAGGGAGGGCAGCCGCTGCGTGCGGGCCTCGAGCGTGGTGTGCATGACGTGCCTCCGTGACGGCTGTGCGCGCTCCGAGTCCGGTCGCGCCCCGAGGGCGCCGGGTCGGACCTCCGTCGCCCTCACCATAGGCACCCAAACCGGTCCGCTTTCTGATCCAGGTCAAGTCGGCTGGCCGTCGCCGGTGAGCGCGTCGAGCAGCGCGCGGA
>JAUIAC010000576.1 GCA_030425545.1 bacterium
TCCGCGTCCGCGCCGCCCAGCGGGAGGCCCACGGGCAGCCCCGTCGGGCTGGGCGCTCGGCCACGGGGTCCGCCCTCTGCGGCGTTGTTGTAGAAGCGCTGCGTCGGGTAGGCGAACTCGATGTCGTTGTGCTGGCCAAAGGCGGCAAGGATCGCGATCCACAGGTCGTTGGCGCTCTTGCGCCGCTGCCTCGCCGGGCACAGGTAGCGCACGCTCAGACACACGCCGTGGTCCACCACTGCGACCCACACGATGGGCGTCAGGTGCTTGTAGTGGATCATGTACTTCTGCGCCGTCCGCGCGATCTGGGCCTGGACCTCGTCGCGGGTGCGCTCGCTCTGGCGCCACACGATCTCGGTCAGAGCGTCGCGCGCCTTGGACCAGTCCGACTCGAAGGTGACGGTGATGTCGAGCTCGTTCCAGATGTACTCAAAGCCGTGCGTGTAGCTGGCCACCGGTTTCTGGAACACGGCACCGTTGGGCATGTGCACGATGCGTCCCGTGCTCTGGTCGTCGCGCACCCAGTTGCCGATCTCGAGCAGGCTGAAGGTCAGCGGGCCGATGTCGACCACATCGCCGGCGATGTCGCCCAGCTGGATGCGGTCGCCGACCTTGAAGGGCTGCCGGACCAGCAAGAAGAGCCACGCCGCGATGTTCACCAGCGGGTCGCGGAAGGCGATGGCGAGGCCGGCCGAGAGCAACCCCAGCCAGGTGCCGAGGTCGAGCCGCTCCGAGATCCAAGCCTGCACGATGAGCAAGACCGCGACGGTGCCCAGCCCGTAGCTGATGATCTTGCCCACGCTGTAGCGCCGCGCGGGCTCCTCCACCGTGCGCAGCAGGGCGCGCAGCAGCAGCCGCCGCAGGACGAAGAAGGCGAGCATGACGAAGAGCGTGGTCAACAGCGGGCCGAAGGGGCCCACGTCGCTGAAGAGCACGTACATGCGGCGGACAGCGTCGATCATGATTCCTGGGAGACGAGGGAGGGGAAGCCGCGCCGGCCAGCGACCGCCGCGGAGGGATCACGGCGCGGGGCTGCAGGTGGCCGGCAGGCACTGCTGCCCGTCGGTGGGGCTGAGCACCGTGGTGGTGACCTTGGCCACGGCGCTCTTGGCGCCGGTGGCGATGGTCGGAGGTGTGCTCAGCACCTTTGGCTTCGCCGAGCCGGTCTTCACCTTTCCGCTGCTGAGCGTGTGCGCGTTGCACCCCGCCGCGCCGCTCACGTGGAGCTTGCCGAACCAGGCGTCGCGCTGCCCGGCGCCCATGCTCTCGGTGCGCCCGGCCCACAGCAGGTGGCCGTCGCCAGCCCGCGCCGTGGCGACGATCTCGTCGTCTTTCTTGCCGCGCAGCAGCCGCGCGGTGCCCACCTTGCCGTCCGGCTTGAGCACCATGACCAGCGCGTCGATGTCACCGTCGCCGTAGCTCTGGGTGTGGCCGGCGACCAGCACGCCTCCGCCGGACAGCGGGAAGGCGCCGTAGCCGCGCTCGCGCTCGCTGTGTCCGTAGTGGCGCATCGACAGGGGTGAGCCTTGGGCGTCGACGCGCAGCACGAAGGCGTCCGACTTGCCGTGGGTCCAGGTGCGGGTGAAGCCGGTGACCAGGAAGCCGCCCTGCCCGTCCGGCGCGATGGCGCGCGACTCGTCGTCTTCGTCGTCGCCGATGGACTTGGTCCACAGCAGCTTGCCCTGTGGCGTGAGCTTCACCAGCCAGACGTCGTCCCGCCCGTGGCTGTAGCTCTCCGACGCGCCCGCGACGAGCAGGTTGCCCTCGGGGCCGTCGGTGCGCAGCAGGGCAAACCCGGCGTCGCCGTCGGTGGCGCCGCCCAGGGTCTGCTCCCACACGATGTCGCCGGTGTCGCCCGCGACCCGGAAGATCAGCATGTTGTGGTTGTCCGGCGTGCCGGGGCCGAAGTTGTAGGTCTCTCCCAGCACCACGAGGTCCGCGTCGTTGGTCTCGGTGACCGCGCCGGCCTGGTCGTGGCCGCTGCCGCCGTAGGCCTGGGACCACAGCGGGTCCCCCTTGGCGTCGACCTTGACCACCCACGCGTCGACGAACTTGCCGAAGCTGTAGGTGGTGCCCACCGCTGCGGCGCCACCGTCTTGGGTGGGCGCGACGCCGTGCAGATCGTCTTTTTTGTCGCCCCCGTAGGCGCGGCTCCACAGCGGCTTGCCGCAGCTGTCGGCGCGGACGACGAGGCCGTCCCAGTCGCCAGCGCCCCACGACTCGGTGTAGCCGACGACCCACATGCCACCGTCCAGCGCGGCGGCGACGCCCTTGGCCTCGTCGTTGTACGTGCCCCCGAGCGTGTGCTGGTGCCAGCCTTCTTGCGGCAGCGGCGTCCCGGTGTCCCCGGCGTCGTCGCTGACGTCTCCGTCGTGCGCGTCCGCTGCGTCTGGGCTGTCTGGGGTCGTGTCGGCCTGAGCGTCCTCGGCGTCCGGCTCGGCGTCGCCGCCGGCGTCCGCGACGTCTGCCGGTGCCGGCGCCGTGTCGTCGCTGGTCTCGTCCGCCGGACCCGTGCAAGCGACGACGCCGCAAGCCAACGCCGTCAGGAGCCACGGGTGGGCTTGGAGGAGGCGCTTCGCGAGGGACGGACGTCGGCTGGACATGGGCAGGCGGGGCTCTCTGTGAGGCGGTGACGTCGGCCCCTCGAGCGCCCGCGCGTCGGAGCGAGCGCCTTCGGTTCACGGCTGAACGACCAGCCGGCTGAATCATGGTTGGCCGGCGGGCTCCGGTCCAGCAGGCGTAAGGTACACGGACCGTGCGTGTCCGTCTGGCCCGACCACCTCGGCCGTCACCTGGACAGAGGCGCCCTCGAAGGCCTTGGCTGTGCCGGCCACGCCGAGCTGGTCCGCGCGCTGAAAGTCGACGGTGGTGATCCGATCGCCGACCTGCACGCCGGCGAGGGCGGCTGGGCTGCCCGCGCGCACCTCGACGAAGGTCAGCCCCGCAGGCGTCTCGCGGATCGACGCGCCGACAGCGCGCACGACCTGGGTCTGCGCGCGATCGACAGCGCGCAGCCGCAGGTCTTGACGGAGCTCGCCGCGGTCCGGGACCTGGAGGTCGGCGACCCGCGCGGGGAGGTTCGTGGCCGATCGTGCCAGCAGGAGGTACGTGCCGCCGGGCGCAGGCCCCACGCGAAAGGCGCCACCGGCGTGGCTGCGAGCGCTCGCCTGCCAGTCGCGGCCGAGCAGCCGGACCTGAGCGCCCTCGAGTGGATCGCCCAAGGGATCGCGCACCGTGCCGACGACCCACCCGCCGCCGTCGAGGCGCACGTCGGCCGTGGTGTCGCGGCCCCCACGCACGACCACGCCGCGGGTGACGCCAGGGCCGTGACCCGGCGCCCTGCCCGCCAGGGTGTAGGTGCCGGGGCGGAGGGGCCCGCTGCGAAACCGCCCGTCCGGCTGGGCGTGGAGCGGCTGCAGGTGCGGCGGGCCCAGGGGGTCGAGCTTGCCGACGTCTCGTGGGCCGA
>JAUIAC010000577.1 GCA_030425545.1 bacterium
CGTGCTGCACGCCCTGCGCCAGGCCGCCGATGCCGAGGGTGACCATGGCGGGCCGAAAGCCGCGGCGTCGGCACCGCAGCTCCACCGCCACCGCCGGCACGCGCACGTCGAGCACCGGCGCGCTCTTACCCTTGGGCACCCGCCAGAGCAGCTTCGCCTCGCCCTGCACCGCCACCGAGCCGAGGTGGTTCGTGGCCGGCGGCGCGGCGGCGTGGGCCGGGGTCGCGGCGAGCAAGACAAGCCCCGCCGCAAGGGTGATCGCGGCCAGCGGCAGCCCGGTGGACGCGCCGGACCCTGACGCCGGCGCGCGTCGCCCTCGCTGCGCCCGATGGGTGTGGTGACTGAGGTGCATGTTCCCTCCAACTGCTACGTGGGGCCGGAGTCGGCCCGCTCACTTCGGCTGCCCCAGCACCTTCTCACGAATCACCTCTTTGGCGGTCGCCTTGGCGAAGCTGATGGCCCCCGAGAGGAACAGAATCAGCCGCTGTTGTCGCCGCTCGACCCGCACGAAGTCGCTGAGGGGCAGCGCTGACTGCGCCAGCACCGCGTCGTGTCCCGTGCCCCAAGCGTACTCTACGCCGACGTTGAAGCTGCGTGCGGCGCCGAGATAGCCCCCGCTGCAGGTCACGCCCATCTGATGCACGCGCGCCGCGGCGGCCTGCGACTGAACCGCCTGGATCTCCGGCGCGGCGGAGCGGTTGGTGAACCAGCCGACGCGCAGGGGCACCCGCGGGCTCACCAGCAGCTCCGCGCCCACGGAGACGTTCCAGTTCAGCTGCCGATTCACGTCGTGCACCGCGGTGGTGGCCGGCTCGCTGAAGACGCCCAACGCGTAGCGCCGGTAGCGCACCGCCAGGTCGACCTCGCCGCTCACGGCCAAGAGCAGCGCGGGCGTCACGCGCCACGCCGCGCCCGCAGAGACGGACCAGGGGTACACGGTCTGCACGTCGAGCACCGGGTCGCTGAAGGCGTTGCGATCCGGCGCCTCCTGCGCGTCCGGGTTGCCCGAGTAGGCGTACTTGATCGACTCGGTCCCCTCGCCGTGGAGGTTCAGGCTGCGGGTGCGCACCGTGACCCCGAGCGAGAGCGCGTCGGTCGGGCGCCACATGACGCCGATGCGCGCGAGCAAGGCGCCGTCGACGAGCGCGCTGCTGGTGGCGTCGTCGTAGAAGATGGACTGGTAGAACAGGCCCGTCGCGACCTCGTGCTCGTCGATCTGCTCGTCCGCGGTGCGGTCCACCGTCTGCTCCCGACGCACGTAGAAGACGCTGACGCCGACGGCCAGGCGCTCGCTCGCCTGGTAGGCGTAGCTGGGGCCCAGGTAGAGCACCTGGTCGCGCTGGCGCCACGAGGCCTTGACCGTGCGCTTGTAGAGCAGCTGGTCGTCGGCGTCCTCGCGAGCGAGCCCCCCCGAGAAGCGCTCGTTGACGTTGGTCACCAGGTAGGTCGAGTAGGCGACGCGGTGGCGCCCGCCGGCGAAGGCGTGCGAGAGCACCGAGCTGGTCGGTGTCGCCAGGAAGCTGTCCGACTCCAGGGTCTTGGTGCCGATCTGGTCGTCGCGGAGCGCGCCCGTGATCGTGCGCTTGTCGAGGCCGTAGTACTGCAGCGCGCCGGCGAAGAGCGTGCCCTTGAGAAAGGCGAGCCCGGCCGGGTTGTAGTAGCTGGCCGTGGGTCCGGTGACCGCCCCGACCACCGCGCCACCCATGGCCATGGCCCGCTGTCCGAAGCGGAAGTCCTGGCTGTGGAACTCGCTCGCGCTGGCCGACGCTGGGACGCCGACACACAGCGCGACGCAAGCGGCGACGGCGACGCCTGCGATCACGGCGACCGCGAGCGCGGAGAGGGCGTGATCGCGGGTCCAGCCTGCTGCGCGGGACCTCGCGCTGCGAGTGGCCGCCGGTGCGCCAGGGCCAAGGGCGCCCGCGGCCTGGACACGGGACGTGGCGGCGTCGAGGCAGAGGGGCATGGGCGAGTCCTGGCGGGAGCGGCGGTCGGCGCGATCCTACGGAGCGACGACGCGCCGCACAACGGCGGCGGCGTCTTGCCTCGCACCCCGCCGGCGCCCTACCCTCGCACCATGACCCACGCTCACCAGACTCAGGCCACTGCCCGCGCGCACGCCGGTCCGCGCCGTGCGCGCCGCTGGCTGTCGCCTCTCGCCCTCGCCGGCGCGCTCTGCTTTGCGCTCGCCTGCGCGTACGTCGCCCCAGCGCGCGCCACCACGCCGGCCGACGCACCCACGTCCAAGGCGGCCATGGGCGCGCTGAGCCTCGCCAACCACCACTACAAGTCGGGGCACTTCAAGAAGGCCGCGTCGCTCTACCACGAGGCCTATCGCCTCGAACCGCGGGGCGCCTTCTTGTTCAACGCCGCGCGCGCGGAGATGCGGGCGATGGACCACGCCGCCGCCGAGCGGGACTTCAAGCGCTACCTCAACCTGCCGGAGACCTCGGCCAAGGGCCGCAAGCGGGCGCAGACCCACCTGGACGAGATCACCGCGTACAGGGCCGACCTGGCGCGGAAACAGGCCGCGGCGGCGAAGAAGGCGGCTGCGGCGGCGCGCCCCGCGGTCGACGGCCTCACCATCGGTCTGTGGGTCGGTGCAGCCACCCTGGTGGTCGCCGGCAGCGTGTCCTATGGCGCGGCGTACGCGATGCGGCGGTCCACCAACGACCTCGACATCACGAGCGAAGCCGACCTGGAGACCTACCACGAGCAGGTCGAGAATCAGAACAACATCCGCAATGTCGGCGCGATGTTGGCGGGCGTTGGCGTGGGCGTCGGTGTCTGGGCGGCGCTGCGCACCTTCAAGACCAAGCCCGCCGAGGGCGCGTGGGTGGCGCCGATGTTCAGCGGCCACAGCGTCGGCCTCGTGGGGAGGTTCTGATGGTGCGCCGAGCAAGCGGATCGACACGGCCCCCCGCGGGCGCGCTGCATGGGGTGTGGCGGTGGTCGCTGGTCGCCAGCATGACCACTGCGCTGCTGTCCGGCTGCCTCCCCGAGCCGAAGACGGACCAGCAGCTCGCCGAGGAGCTCGCCGAGGCCCAGGACGCGAGCGCCGGCGGCGGCGACGGCAGCAGCACCGGCACGGCGAAGTGCAGCTCGGGCGACATGGCGACCGTCACCAAGGTCGCGACAGGGCCGGTCAACCTGGTCGCGACCTGCCTCGTCGAGGAGTGGGTCGACGGCTGCGGCCCCACAGCCAAGTGCGTCGGCCAGTGCTTCAGCGACGCCGGCACGTCGAAGGCCTGCGAGGAGTGCCAGGGCCTCATCGCAGGCCAGTGTGTCGCCAACAAGTGCGCCGGCCCGTGCAAGGTCGGCGGCAAGAAGTCCCTGTGCGCCAACTGCGTCGGCGCCAACTGCGGCTCACTCTTCGAAAAATGCCTGTGACGCCGGCCCTGCGCGCGCCGCCACGGGGTGCAACGCCCCTGCCGCGCGCCGCGTCCACCCGTCGCCAGTTGAC
>JAUIAC010000578.1 GCA_030425545.1 bacterium
CGTGGTGCGCGGGCGGTGCGTGCTGCGGGTCGAGCGCGTTCGGGGCGTGGGCAGTCCAGCGTTCACGGCCGGCAGCAGACCACAAACCTCGGTCGGATGCGAGGCGCAGGCGTCCTGAACACGAGCCCCCGACTACTCGTCGCCGGTGACCTCGACCACGACGTAGCCGCCGGACTGCTTGTCTCGCTTCAGGCTCAGCAGGCCCTTGCTCTGCGCCGCTTCGAGCAGCGCGCTGAAGTTGCGGAAGCCGTGGGCGCCCTCGTTGAAGTGGGGGCGCTTGCGCTTCAGCGTCTGCTTCACCATGGAGCCCCACACCGTGTCGTGCTCGGCGAAGAGCGCCGCGGCGGTGTCCACCACCCAGTCGATGGCGTCTTCGGGTGTGGCGTCCGGCAGCGTGTCGCGCTCGGCCGCGGCGGACTTGTCGCCCTCGGGCCCGTCCTTCGGATCCTTGGCGTCCTTGCTGCGGCCTCGACCGCCGCGCTTGCGCTTGCCGCCGTCGTCGTCGCTGGCGGGGCTGGCGCCGTCCTCCGTCGTCGCCCGGGCGTCGCTCGCGGGGACATCGGCCTTCTTGTCGCCGCGCCGCCGGCGCGAGCGCTTCGCCACGGTCACCAGGTCGTCGTAGAAGATGAACTCGTCGCAGCTCTCCACCAGCAGGGCCGACGTCGAGTTGCGCACGCCCAGCCCCACCACCAGCTTGTTGTTCTCCCGCAGCTTGCTCGCCAGCGGCGAGAAGTCGCTGTCGCCGGTGACGAGCACGAAGATGTCGACGTGGTCCTTCTGGTAGCAGAGGTCCATGGCGTCGACGACCATGCGAATGTCGGCGCTGTTCTTGCCGGAGTACCGCACGTGCGGCACCTCGATGAGCTCGAAGCCCGCCTCGTGGAGGCCCTTCTTCGCGCTCTTGTAGCGGTCCCAGTCGCAGTACGCGCGCTTGGCGATGATCTTGCCCTTGTCGAGCAAGCGGGCGAGCACCAGGGACCAGTCGAAGGCCGGGAAGCGAGCGTCTTTGACGCCGAGCGCGACATTCTCAAAGTCGCAGAAGACCGCGAGGTTGGGGGTGCGCGGGGTGGGATGGAAGTAGTCGGTCATTCAGGATCCTTGTGGCCCGCGACCGGCCGCTTCGTGCGTACCGGTCAGCCTGCGGCCACCTTCGCCATGCTGCCCTCGAGGAGACGCACGGCTTCGTCAATGTGGTCAAAGGTGACAGCACCCACCGGCATGAGAAAACGCATGCGTGCGGGGTTTTTGCCGGCTGTGAAGCCGAGCAAGCCGTCGGCGTACATCTGCTTGAGCAAGGCGCCGTTCTTGGTCGCGTCGCCGCCAAAGGGGGTAAATCCCACCATGGCGCCCACGCCGAAGGGGCCGTCCACCCACCCTGGGTGGCGGTCGCCGATGCCCTTCAGGCCGGCGACAAAGCGCTTGTGCAGCTGCACGTTTCGGCCCTCTGGGCCGTAGAAGCCGCCGTCGCGTAGACCCTCGAGAATGGTGCGCGCGGCGTGCAGGGCGGCGGTCGCTCCGGTGAAGGTCTGAGAGAGCAGACCAGGCTTCGGATTGACAGCCGCGGTGAAGAGCGTAGCACACACCTGGGTGATCTTGCCTACCGAGACGGTGTCGATCAGGTCGTCGAGCCCGAAGTGCTGGAACGCAAAGAGCTCTGTGGTGCGCCCGAAGGTCTGCACCTCGTCGACATGCACCGCGATCCCCGCCTCGCGGCAGCGGGTCATGAGCGCCCGGTAGAAGGCGGCGGAGCCCGCGTAGTAGCCCCCCTCGCCGAGCACGAGCTCGAAGCTCATCAGCGCGTGCTGACCGGGGTAGCGGTACAGGTGCCGGTCGAGCACCGCGAGGGCGTGCTGGGTCGACGCTTCCGGCTTGTCGGGGTTGAAGAAGGGGACGAAGTCGGTGGCCAGGGTCTGGGGCAGGCCGACGCGGTTGGCTGCCTTGTCGGTGACCCAGCACATGCCCAGGGTGCGCCCGGAGAAGTTGCCGGTGAAGGCGAGGACGCGCGAGGCCGGGGTCTTGTGCTGCAGCAGGATCTTGTAGGCGTTCTCGTTGGCCATGGCGCCCGTCGTGGTCAGGAAGCAGTGCGAGAAGCGGCCCTCGCCCGACGTGCGGTTGGCGCCGTCGATCAGCAGGCGGCTGACGTCGAGGCTCACGGCGTTCTGCTGCAGGTTGCCCTGCATCACGGTGTCTTGAAGCGCGGCGTCGAAGGCGGCGTCCACCAGAGCCGGGTGGCTGTGTCCCCAGCCGTGCGCGCCGATGCCGCTGATGAAGTCGAGCTTCACGCTGCCGTCGCCCAGCTCCACGTAGGGGCCGTTGCCAAGCCCGCTCCCCAGGTAGGGAAAGAAGAGGTCACGCCCCCGGGCCTGCCCGATGGCCGCGACCTGCGCGTCGTAGTCGGCTGCGAGCGCGGGGTCTGGCCCACGCACCGCGTTGACCTCAGCCTGATGTGCCGCGACCGCCTCCTGGACCAAGGCGCGGGCCTGGGCGATGCGGGGGTCTGCGGCGAGGGCGGCGTGGCGGGTCTGACTCATCGAATGCTCCGGTGTAGGGGCGTCAGGGGTGATCTGACAGCGGCCGTAGCCTACTCTGGCGACCGAAGATTGGAAGGCGCGAGCCAGAGAAGAGGCAGGTGCGTTCATGACACCCACAACACGCGCCCGCCGGGCGTGCTCTGGCCTGGCAGACCGCGGCGAAATGGATTGTCGCCGCAATCTGCCAGCTCTTCTGTCTCTTGGGGGGGCTACGAGCGCCCCCAGCCACGGCAAGCCGTGGCTTCCCCTTCCCAGCAGACTGACCGGCGTGGCCGCAAAAACGGTGAAGAGGCGCAGTCTGCTAGCACTTTGCGTGACGCTGGCGATGTCGAGCAGCGTGCACGCCAACGGCAATCACACCCACATCGCCATCACGCTGCACGCGATCTCGCACCTGCCGGACGGGCCGCTGAGGCAGCTCGCGAGCGACACGACGCTGCGCCGCATGCTGGTCGGCGGCACGATCTTCCCGGACGGGGGCTACGCTGTCGGGCACGGCTACGGTGAGGCGGCCCACTGGGAGCCATTTCAGCGCGCGCTGGCCCAGCGCGTGCGCGATGTGTGCCCGACGCTGCCCGGCGACGCGGCGTGCCGCGCGCGCTACGCCTTTCTGCTCGGCATGGCGAGCCACGGCATGGCCGACCAGGTCTTCGACGGGCTCTTCATGGTCGCGGCGAAGGTGCACGACAAAAAGGGCTGGGACCACGGCACGTTCACCAGCCTGGACACCATGAGCGACGTGATCTGGGCGGCGCGCCACGGTGCGGCCGACTCCCCGGAGCTCTGGCTCCCGCTCGACGATCTGCTGGCTGCCTACAACGGGGTCGGCATCGCCGTGACGAGCGAGAAGATCTCCGACGGCCAGTTTCTGCTGCTCAACGCGGCCTTGGGCTATGTGCGCAACGCCGCCAAGGACCCGAAGAAGGTGG
>JAUIAC010000579.1 GCA_030425545.1 bacterium
GGACGCGGGTGTTCTGGTTCGTGTGGGCGAGCGCAGGCAGCGGCGCCGAGTCGACGCACCCGGTCACGGCGGAGGCCGACCCGCCGACCTACATGAGCTTTCGCGTGCTCTCGCTGCCGGGCGATCCGCAGCCCGACGCGGGCCCGACAGGCACGCCAGACGCGGGCACACCTGACGCTGGCACGACGGACACCGGCGTCACCGACACGGGCACCCTGGACACCGGCGTCACCGATACGGGGAGCCCCGACACCGGCACGCCCGACACCGGAACGCCCGACACCGGCACACCCGACACCGGCGCGCCGGACACCGCCCCGCAAGACAGCGGCCCGAGCTTCGACGCCATCAAGGACACCGGCCCGCCGCTCGACCCCAACAAGGACAGCGACGCCGACGGGCTGCTCGACCCCGACGACAACTGCCCCTTCAAGAAGAACAGCAACCAGCTCGACAGCGACAGCGACGGCCTCGGCGACAAGTGCGATCCGGACAAGGACGGCGACGGCGTCTTGAACTCCAGCGACAACTGCGAGACGGACGCCAACGCCGACCAGAGCGATCTCGACGGCGACAAGCTCGGCGACGTCTGTGACAAGGACCTCGACGGAGACGGCCTGCTCAACGGCGCCGACAACTGCAAGTACGTCGCCAACCCGGTGCAGAAGGACTCGGACGGCGACGGTGTCGGCGACGCCTGCGATCCGGTGGACAACACGGTCAAGGACACCGACCAGGACGGTGTGGTCGACAAGGAAGACAGCTGCCCCAAGGTGCCCAACGCGGACCAGAAGGACCTCGACGGCGACGGGCTCGGCGACGTGTGCGACGACGACCTCGACGGCGACGGCTGGCAGAACGGCCAGGACAACTGCTCCTTCGTGGCCAACCCCAACCAGTCCGACAAGGACGGCGACGGCGTCGGCGACGCCTGCGACCCGAAGCAGGACGCCGACCAGGACGGCGTGGCGGACGACAAGGACAACTGCCCGAAGGTGAAGAATCCGGACCAGAAGGACGCCGACGCCGACAAGCTGGGCGACGCCTGCGACGAGGACCTCGACGGAGACGGCCGCCTGAACGCCTACGACAACTGCCCGAACGTGCCCAACCCCAAGCAGACGGACACGGACGGCGACGGCAAGGGCGACCTCTGCGACGGCGAGAAGCTGTGCAAGAAGCAGAGCGACTGCCCCTCGGGACAGCTGTGCTTCGAGCCCATCTGCCTGGTGCCGGTGAGCTGTCAGAAGCCGCAGGACTGCCCGGGCAACACCTTCTGCTACGACAACGTCTGCGTGCCGCCGCAGGTGGTGCCCAGCAACTACTGCCAGGACAACACCAACTGCCCGGTGGGCTTCGTGTGTCAGCTCTCGTCGTGCGCGCCGGACAGCTGCCAGTACGACAGCGACTGCCCGAAGGGAGAGAAGTGCCTCTACGGCGAGTGCCTGCCCGGCCAGATCCCGGTCAGCGGGTGCACACAGGACGAGCAGTGCAAGTCGAACCAGCAGTGCCTGGCCAAGCTGTGCGTGCCCAAGCTGTGCAGCAAGGACTCCGAGTGCAAGGGCAAGAACGAGAAGTGCTTCAAGGGGCTGTGCATCCCGTCGATCATCCCGACCGTGGAGTGCAAGTCGTCGAAGGACTGCCCGAAGCTGCCCTTCGGCGGGCTCTCCATGACCTGCGCGGCTGGCGTCTGCATCCCTGAGATTCCGGGGATTCCGGACCTGTGCACCACCGACGGCGACTGCGGCAAGAAGCAGCAGTGCCTGATCGCGGTGTGCACCGACGTGGACTGCGAGAACAGCGCGGACTGCCCCGCCAACGAGAGCTGCACCTTCGGGTTCTGCATCAAGAGCGACCAGCAGATCCCGCAGCCGGGTCAGTGCAAGACCAAGGCGGACTGCGACGGGGGGACCTGCTTCCAGACCATCTGCCTGCCCTTCGACCTGCCCTTCGGCGGTGGCGGTGGTGGCGGCGGTGGCGGCGGCGGCGGCGGCGGCGGCCCGACGCTGTGCGGTCCCGGCGACACCTGCCCCAAGGGCCAGACCTGTCAGTTCGGTGTCATCTGCCTGTGACGGGCGAGGCTCGATCCGACGCGGCAGCTGAGGTCCGCGACGCGCCGCCAGCGACGGCGTTCGACGGAGCCGAGGCCCATGGTTCGGTGATCCTGCACCCCTGTGACCCGGCCCCCATCGCCCGCGCCCGCGACGACGGGGACGCGCCGCTGTCGCTGCGTGACGCCGTGCTCTACGCGGGTCGCTTCGACGCCGCGCCGCTGCGGGACGCGGACCTCCGGCAGGCGGATCTGCGCACCGCCGTGTTGGAGGGGGCCGACCTGCGCGGGGCGCGGCTCTGCGCGGCCGACCTGACCCACGCCGACCTCCGTGGCGCCGACCTGCGAGGCGCCGACCTGAGCGGCGCCGACCTGAGCGGCGCCGACCTGCGGGAGGCAGACCTCCGTGGCGCCGACCTGGCCGACGCGGCGCTGGACTGGGCCCGGCTGGCGGGTGCGCGCGGCGTCCCGGACCGGTGGAACCAGCGCCCACGCGTCGCCGGGCGGGTGCTGGGCGAACGGACCGCCACGGGCGAGCCAGCGGCGGGCGTGCGTGCGTGGCGCCGCGGTCAGCAGGCCCACCAGAGCGGCCGGCTCGGTCAGGCCGAGGCGCACTTTCGCATGGCGCTGCGCTGGGTGCCGGAGTCGGACGCGGCGCGCTACGGGCTCGGCTGTGTGGCGCTCGAGCGGGGTGACACGAGCGCGGCGCGACGCTGGTGGGCCGACGCGGTGGCCACGGAGCCCGAGGCGGACCGCGCGCGGCTGGAGCTGGCCCTGCTCTCGCCCTCAGCGGACGAGGTCGCGGCGCTGCTCGCGCCGCTCCACGGACGAGGTGGGCGGGTCGAAGCGTGCGCGCAGGCCATGGTCGCCGCGGCGCAGGCCGACGACTGGACCGGCGCCGCCGACGCCGCCGGGGCGCTGCTGGGCGACGCCCCCGCGGTGCGTTGGGTGCACAACGGCGGTCGGGCGCCGGCGCCCGTGCGCGAGGCGCCTCGCCCGGACGACACCATCGCGCGGCTCGGCGACGAGGCCTGGGTCGCGGCGGAGCGCGAGGACCTGGAGCGGACGCTCGCGGACTGGCAGGCGAGCGCGCCGGCCGATCAGCTCCCGTGGCGCCTGCACAGCGTCATCGCGCGCGCGGTGACGGTGGGGGCGCTCGACCTGGCGACGCTCGCCGAGCAGCGGCTCGCCCGGGTGGCGCCCGAGCAGCGGCTGTGGGGCATGGAGCTACAGAACCTCGACCTGACCGCGCAGGCGGTCGCGGCGTTGGTGCGGACGCGCCGACAGCGGCTGGGCGCCGTGCAGTCGGTGCGCTGGGTCGCCCTCGGCGCGCACGGCCCCACCGCGCGCGTCCAGTGTGAAGGGGGGCTCGTCTACGCCAAGCGATGGCAAGGCGCGGTGCGGCCGCC
>JAUIAC010000580.1 GCA_030425545.1 bacterium
GTGGGGCGCCACTGTGGAGGCCACCAGGCCCGTGCCAGCGCCGAAGTCCATGACCTGCATGGTGTCTGCGAGCGTCACGCGGGCGTCGAGGGCGCGCCGGACGCCGAGGGAGATCGCCTGCGGCAGCGGCATGGCGTCCCAGTCCTGGGCTTTGTCTGCGAAGAGGTCGGGGGTTGGCATGAGCGGCTCCATCGTTTGGGGGAGAGGCGGCGTGTAGAGCCACCATCGCGCCGCGCTGTTACGCCCGCGCGCTGTTACGCCCGCGCGCTGTTACGCCCGCGCGCTGTTACGCCCGCGCTCTGGGGAGACCGCGCTGCGGGGGCCGCGAAGGCAGGGGAGCCTCTAGCGTCGCGGCAGAGCCGGCAGTCGCAGCGGCGCGGAGCGCTGCCCCGCCGCCGGCTCGCTCGCTGCCGGCTTCGCCGGGCACACGAGCAGCCCGGTACGCCCGGCGCAGGCGAAGGCCCAGCCCGCGCGGGCGTAGGCGTCGCGCACCCGACCGAGGCGGCTCGCGCGCCGGGTGTCCACGGCCACCCAGGCGCAGCCGTGGCCGCGCAGGCTGTTCGGCCGGCACACCGGCTCGACGACCGGCGTGGGGCTCGACGCCTTCTTGGGGCCGGTCGGCGTGGCCCGCCGGTCGACGATGCGGCGCAGGGCGCCCGCGGGCAGGGGCAACGGCCGGCGGGCGGGCGCGGCGCGGCACACCACACGCGGCGGCGGCGCGGGCGGCGCGCCGGGGGTCGTCAGGGCGCTGCAGCCGGGTCGCCACCCCTTCGGTGTGGGCTGGCTTCGCCGGAAACGCAGGCACACCGACCCCGGCGTGGTGGCGCCGTCCAGGTCACAGCGCAGGCGTCTCGGCGCGGGCGCAGGAGCGCCGTGGCGTCGCGCGTTGCCGCTTGCGCGGCTCTGGGCCGCGGCGAACTGGGCGTCGCTGGCCAGCCCCAGGTAGGCCACCGACTTGGTGCAGGCGCCTCCGGTGCAGGTCAGGTGGGCGGTCACCGTGCTGCCCACCCTGGGCGCCGGGTCCGAGAAGCGGGTGGGCCCGGGGGCCAGCTGCCGCACCTCGGTCATGGTGAAGCGCAGGGTGCTGCCCGCGCGCACCTGACCGCGCAGCACCCGCACGACCCGACCGGTGACGGTGTGGGGGACGCGCGCCACCACCAGGGTCCGGCGCGCGTCGGGGGGCAGCGGCTGCGACTGCACTGCGGTGACCTTCAGCTCCACCACCGTGTTGGCGGCCTCGCGCGCGGTCTCGGCCGACTGGATGCGGCCGACCTTCTTGGCGTAGTGGTAGCGCGGCGGCAGGGCGGCCCAGGCGGCGCTGGCGCAGAGGGTCGCGAGGCCAGCGAGGCCAACGAGGGCGCCGAGGCGCAGGCCCTGTCGGGTGGAGGACGGAGACCGGGGGGGCGGGGTCGGCACGGGCAGCTCCTGGGTGCGGTGGGTGCGTGAGTGCCCCCCTCCGGCTCTCAGTGAACGTGAAGCGGCGCGGCGCGTCCAGGCGCGTCCCGGCGCGCCCCGGTGCGACCCGTGGGCGTCAGAGCAGGAAGTCGAAGGCCCAGGCGAGGGGGATCGCCAGGGTCATCTTGGCCCGCGCGCTCCAGGGCGCGTCCCCGAGCAGGTGGTCGGTGTGCACCACCCCGTCGGCCAACACCGGCTTCGACCGGGCGATGCGCGCCTCGATGCTGGCCCGCATCTCCGCTGCCAGGGCCGGATGGTCGCGGCACACGAAGAGCAGCTCCGAGTTCAGGTTCGCCGAGCGGGGGTCGACGTTGAAGGTGCCGATGAGCACGTGGCGGTCGTCGACCACCGCGCGCTTGGCGTGCACGCCCCACCGGGTCGACTGGGGCAGGGGCAGCTGCAGCTGCTGGGGCGGCGCCGCGCCGCTGTACGCCCAGAGGTTCAGGCGTGTCGTCGCCAGCGTCCCCAGCGTCGCGCGCAGGGCCGACACCGTGTAGTAGGCGTCGGTGGAGTGGAGGCTGTTGCTGAGCAGGGTCACCGCCACGCCGCGCTCGCCCAGGGCCCGCACCTGCGCCAGGCCGTCGCCCCGCAGCACCACATAGGGGCTCTCGCCCAGCACGCGCTCCCGGGCCTCGGCGAAGACGCCGGTCAGCACCTGGTACACGCGCCGGTTCGACTCGGCCACGCCGGGGAAGTCGGTGGCGAAGGTGAGGTCGCGGCAGGTGTGGTGCCGCAGCTTCGACAGCAGCCGTGGGCCGTGCTCCGCGACGAAGGCGAAGGTCGCCCGGTCTCCCGGCGTGGTGTCGACGAAGGCGCGGGCGAGGCGCCGCTCCTCTGGCGTGGGCGGCGCGTCGTCGGGCTTGGCGGCCAGCTCGGAGGTCCAGTAGCGGTCGAAGGTGGCGCGCACCTGCTGGGCGATGGGCCCGCGGACCACCACGTCGGCGTCCAGGAAGTTGAAGTGGGGCGACAGGTGAAAGTAGTCGTCGCCGATGTTGCGGCCGCCCGACATCACCACCTCGTCGTCGACGATGAGCAGCTTGCGGTGGCTGCGGTGCTGGACCGCGAGCAGGCGGTAGGCCGCGCTGGTGTTGTAGTAGCGCACCTCGACGCCGGACCGGGCCAGATGGTGGGCGTAGGCCGGCCCCAGCTCGAACACCGCGAGGCTGAAGTCCACCAGCAGCCGCACCCGCACGCCCTGGCGCGCCTTCTCGGCCAGCTTCTGGGCCACGAGGCGGCTGGCGAGGTCGAGCTCGAAGATGAAGAACTCGAGCTCCAGCGAGCGCTTGGCGCTGTCGATGAGGGCGAGGCGCTGGGCGAGGGAGGTCGGGCCGTCGTCCACGAGCGTGAGGGTGTGGGGCTCGGTGGAGCGGGCGTGCACGGCGGGGGAGAGGGGGCGCTCGCGCCCGGCGGCGAGCTCGCCCACCTTCAGCGCGCCGACGAGGCCGAGGTAGAGGGTCAGCACGGCGAGCGCCGGCAGGCCGAGGCCCCACCGCACGACCCGCGAGCGCAGGGCGCGGCGCCACAGGCTGGGCTTTGAGGCCGCGTTGGGCTGGTGGCTCGCGGGGGTCATGGCGCTCCAGGTGCGGGCCCGGGGGGGGCCGCGGCGGGCTGAGAGGATGGGGCAGCGCCGGTGACTTGCGAAGCCGGGGTGACACGTTCCGCCCGCGCCGGTGTTCAACCGAAGCGGGCTTCGGTTGGGTCCAGCGGCGCACGCTGGCCTTGCCACGTGCACAGGCGCACGGGTCCAAGGAGGGCCCGCGCCGTGCGCCGCGCGGGCGGCGAAGGTATCGTCGCGCACATCTGCCTGAGGAGCTCGTCATCGCCCCGCGTCCGCCCCGACCGCCCTGTCACGCCCCCCGCCCGCTGCGCGCCGCGCTGCGCTTGGGGCTCGCCGGGCTCGCGGTGGTGCTCTGGGGGGGCGCGCTGCCGGACGCGCAGGCCACCCCGGCGGCGTCGCAGCGCGCCCCTGCGGAGGGCGCGTCCG